>CAINGK010000148.1 GCA_903848465.1 uncultured Verrucomicrobiota bacterium | reverse complement strand
TGCTGCTCCGTATAGCTCACACGCCCCACGGCATCGCGCTTCATGATCGCTGGTGTTCTGGCTTCTTCCATAAGAGCCGTATTTTATGGCTCTGACTCTTATGCACCGTCCCTTTCGCATGGGGCTAGATTTGACGGATACGTCCGTTCGCTAGAGTTAGCGTAATACCATCCCATCTGATCCAGCGGCCCCGCAAAGTCGCCCGTCGTTCCAGCGCGGCACGCGTATTCCCACTGCTTCTCCGTTGGTAGAATATAAATGTAGCCCTTCGGAAGCTTGCCCGCCCCCTGCTCCTTCTGTGTCAAGCGCTGGCAGAAGCCCATGGCGTCATCCCAGCTCACCTGCTCTACCGGGCGGTCTGGCCCTTGGAAATCACTCGGATTACTCCCCATGACAGCCTGCCACTGTGCCTGGGTCACCTCGGTAGCAGCAAGGTAGTACCCTTGGTCCACCCAGATCATGGTCATGCGCACAGAGTTGATGATTTTTTCCCGACTGCTTCCATCCCCCCCCCCCGCTAGTTTTAGCGAGTAGCTGCCACCTAAGCTACTGGCCAGCCCGGTGAGTGGGGAGCCATTGCTCTCTGCCTCGACGGTGCCTTTTTCAATGAGGGCCAGCACGTCTCTCGGCTCGCGGCCCTGGCGCATCTTCACCGCACTCTCAGTCTCCACGCCAGCAGGAGGGCTCAGGCTGCCTGCAGTAGCGCCAAAGGACCATAGCTTGTACTGGCCCCGGCTGTACGAACTGGTTCCTTCTGCGTAAAAGCTGACCTGGGTGCCGTCCTTTTCAAACGGGACGGAGGCACCGACGATTTTGAAGTTGTCAGTGATCCGCCAGCCACCATAGGCATGCTCCATTTTCATGCTGCCGTCTGCTTGTAAGCCGCTGTCCTGAGTGACAAAGCCTTCCTGTGGCATGTAGGCCACCTGACCGGGGTCCACGTAGCCCTGGTAGGTGTCATTGGCCCAGACGTGCAGACGGTGCTGCCACTCGTTTTTGACGAAGAGGACGTCCTCCGCCAGTAAGGGCAGACTTAGTGAACAGAGTATGAGCAGTGTGGTGAGACGGTTCATAGAAGGAACTGGGAAAGGGCTGTTGCTTGAGGACTGAGCTGGCTCAGGGAGTGCTCTCCTCGATCCGTTGGGCCTTGGACCATTCGAGCAACCTCGCCGTGGAAGCACTGAGCAGATAGCCCCAACCCGTGGCGAAGGGCGGTCCCGCAGAGAAGAAGGCACCGGGCGTGTCCTTGAAGCCCAAGAAGGTTGCAGGGATCATACTGTCTCGCTTCGATTTTAGCCAAGGACGGAAAACCTCTCGCGTCATTCTAGCAGATCCGGTCTGTGCCCCCCAGCCCGTGCCCTGGGTGGCCACAATCAGGTAAGTATCCACCAAGGCTGCGCCAGCCCCCATCTGGGCATCTCCTGCTGCACTGGTGATGTGATAGCCCTCATCCATACGTCTCTGCACCCACTCCTTCTTGTACGAGCCCGGCTCGGTGAACCGCTGTCTTCCCCAGCCGGTGCCAGAAGTAATGACCACAACCCAGCGCTGCGCAAAACCGGCTACCGAGGTGATGAGGTAGCCTTTGTTCCAAGCATCTGCAATCCAGCTCTGCATACGCTCGTCAACGGGGGCGGGACCATAAGTGTATTGCATTCGCTGCTGGCGATCCTTGTAACGAGACATGACCACGGCCCATTCGTTCTCGTCGCCCGCAATGGAGGAGATGATATAACCGGCGTCCTTGAAGCGCTTGATGTCCGCTGCAGGCCAGGAGGTGGAAATCAGCAAGCCTTGAACCTCATAAGGACTCTGATACGAACTCGCTACCGACCAACATCCTGCATACCCCCCCAAGGTGATGATGCGCCCAGGATACGGGGAGCGTTCCACTGGCGGCTCTGGAATGGGATTGGGACGCGTGTCTTTGGGCACCGGTTCAATCATTGGCTTGGTGGGCAAATCTATGATCAGGGGGGAGCCCTCGCTCTTGTTTTGAGTTGCACGGTAGGATCGCAACCCCTCCTGCATCTTGTCTATTTTAGCGCTCTCGTCGCCCGTCGCAGCCCTGCTTGCCTCATCTAGCAGCGTTCTGGCTGCATCGTATTTGCCCTCCAGAATGAGACGGTTCGCGGACGCTATCGTGTCTGCCTGCAATGAAGATGCGACCAAAAGACAAACGAATAAAACCAGCCATCCACTGTGCAAAACCGCTGTCGTGGTTTTGCACTTACGACCGAATATGCTTATAGAGGAATAGGACCTTGCCTGCATCATTCGCCATTTATCTCTGAATTCAGGGTTTGCGAAGCAAAAAATGAATCCATTGACCCATTCACTTTTCAGTAGTCCGCTCACTTCCCTTCAAACCGCTTTCGCAGTTCATTGAAGTAGCGGCGCACCTGTTCGCGGCGTGCAGGTGGCAGGGCCGCTTCATCCAGCGCGGCTTCTTCAGCCTGAATCGCCTCAAGTGCAGTCTGCGTGGCAGTGCGGGTGGATTGTTCGTTGCGAACGCCGCCTTCGACACTGCGCACGGTGCTTTGGCCTTCGCTGTTTTGCTGGGCGCGAACCACGCTTTGATTCTCGGTGTTCTGCTTGGTGGTGGGCGTGTTGTTGAGATCGGCCTTACCGCTACCAGGAGGCAAACCGGAGCCGGGCGTCGTGAGCATGGGACCATTGGGATCGGATGGCGCACTCTCACCAGGAAGGATGACTACGGGGGATTTATCATCGGGTTTGGCACCACCGGGAACCGGGGCGAGCAGCATCGGCTGGCCATCGCCGGGCTGGCCCTGCTTGCCAGCTTGCCCCTCCTGCCCTTGGCCCATACTCATCATGGGTTGCTGCTGACCTTGGCCTTGCCCACCCTGCGGCTGCTGCATTTGATTTTGCTGCCCTGACTGGCCCATGCCGGGAGGATTGAGCATCTGTTGGGCATTTTGCGCCTGTCCCGTCTGGGGCGCACTCTGCTGTCCCGGTTGCTGGGATGATTCTCCCTGCCCTGCCTGGCTCATCTGCTGCATCGCGCCATTGGCACCCTCCTGCTGCCCCGCGATGCTGCTGCCAGAATCGCGCAACTGCTGGGCGAGCTGCTGCAATTCCTGACGCGACTGCTCACGCAGAGCTTGGTCGCGCAGCTTGTCGGCGAGTTTTTGGAATTCTTCACCCGCACCTGCCGGTTTACCCTGCTGCATCTGGTCGCCGGCGGCGAGGACACTCTGGCCGAGGGCACGCTTGCGATCCTCTTGATCCGACTGCTGCTGCACATCCTTGAGCGTTTCATTCATTCGCTCCTTCACTTCAGCCGTGAGTTGCGGTGATTTGAGCTGAGTAGCCAGAGCGGCGGCGGCCTGCGCGGCGGCCTGCGCGTTTTTCGCGGCGGCAGCGTCCCCGAGGTCCGCCGTATCTCCATGCTGGCGCAAGGCCTCGATGAGTTTTTCGGAAGCCCAGGGTTCCTTGCCGCTGCCAAGCTCCTCAGCCAGCTTCTCGGCCTCGCGCGCGCGCCGTTCCAGTTCGGCCAGCACATCGCGTGCGTCTTTGCCGCCTGCATTGGCAAGATCTGTCGCGGTCTTTTGGAGCTTTTGCTTCAAGTCCTCGACCTGCTTGGCTTCCTCATCCTTGAGTCCGGCGAGTTTTTTCTTTTCCCAGTCGGTCTGGGCCAGCTTCTTCGCCTCAGCAGCGGCCTTGCGCGTCATCTCCGGGTCCATCTCCACCACCGTCGAAGGCGGGGCGATGACGATGCTGATGAAGCTGCCGAGAATCGCTATCAGAAGCGGCACGGCAAGCCAGCGGTCAGGCCGCAAGGGCAGGTCTTGTTTCAACGACGCAGGCCATGCCTGCGCCAACACCGCACGCTGCGCGTCGATGTGAGCGCGAGCCGCCGCGCCCTCTTCGGCATGTTGTTCAAACCACCAGGCGGAGGCGAAGGCCTCGCGCCGTCCTGCCGCTTGATCCCACAATGCCAATGCACTGAACTGCCCAGGACGCTGCCACCAGGCATAACCAAGGCTGCCAACCAGCCAGCCGAACAGTCCCAACCAGGGAGAGAAAGCTAGGCCTGAACCACGCAGTGCTGCCAGGACGAGTAGAACTAGCACCAGCGAGGCCGGAATGAGCGTCATCCGCAGCACTGCCAGCCAGCGCCGTAGAACCACCCACACCTGGACACGCTGTGCCACAGGGGCAAAGGCCGGGGTAAGAGAAACGGTCTGGTCCATGATGGGCATTACACCTCAAAACGCAGGAAGGGCCAAGTACTTTGGCGGGAGTTCTCTCCGGGACTGAAACGCAATTCCGCATGGTGGTCTGCCGAGCGGCGTATTATTGGAGACAGGAGGGTTGCTCATGGCTATCCTCCTGCAGTCCTCTGAACCTTCACCCATAAGCTGTATGAAACATTTGATCCTTCTCATCTGCGCGCTGGTGGCGGCCTGCGTGGTTGCCTCCTGCAATAACGCTGATCCGTTTTATGGAACTGGACCAGCCAGCACCACGACTGCCACGACCACAGCCATCGGCCCGCCCGTTTTTGGCTCGCCTGCTTATGTGAACAGCCAGATCGGCAATGGCCCGCCGTATGCCAGGAGCGGCTTTTATCCCTACAGCGCGTCTCGCCCTGGTGGCATGGGCTACTATGACCGCGTCGCGTCGCCTCGGGGTTCCTTTGACTACATTTATCATGACCTGGAGCAGCCACATCCAGCCCCTGCAACACCCCTGAAGAAGAAGACCTGGAGGTACACATCCCGCTACCCTTCGAGCTGGGGCGCACCGGTCTGGGTGACGACCTACACACCGCTGCGGAGCGCACGCCTGGGGAATGCCACTACGGCTCAGTAACCCTATCGAGCTGCCGGTACTGCGGCGGGCACAGGTAAGGCCGCAGGCACGGCCCCCTGGGCACTGGTGCTTTGGTAAGGATCACGACCCATCACGACTCCAGAAACAGGCGTCACTGGAAAGTTGCGGCCTTCACCTTCCACAAAGAGGGCGCGAGGAGGCGGAGCCAATAGCTGGGAAAGGCCGGTTTTGGCATGCCAGCCTTGAGTCTTGCCGTCTGTCACCATGGCAAAGACAGCGGCCCACAGCGGCAGCGCAGCAGTGGCGGCGGTGGCTTTGGCACTGATGGGTATATCTTTATCATGCCCGATCCAAACGAGGCAGGTCAGATTACGATCTGAGCCGATAAACCAGGCATCTGTGCGATCGTAAGTGATGCCGCCAAAACCAGCGATGCTTTTATTCGCGAGTCCATGTTCCACCAACGGCTGGCGGTACTCGGGCCGTTCCATGCCGGAGATCAGGGTTTCCCGCACATGAGCAATGGCCGCAGGGGCGAAGACTTCGGCACTGCGTACTGAGGGGGTCAAGAGGAGGTGGGGAGCGGCGCAGAGGCGGCCATCATTAGCGATGGCGGTAAAAGCACGGGCAATCTCAATGAGGCGCAAGGGACTTTGGCCAAGAGTGAAGGCGGCCTCCGTGCGCAGTGGGGTGGTGAAGCCGCAGCGGTTGAGCGCAGTGCGGAGGGAATCTAAGCCAACCTGGTAGCCAAGCCGGACCGTGGCGGCGGTACGACCTTCGAGCAGAGCCTGCATGGGCGTGATGGAGCCGCCGGTGTAGGTAACTGGCTCACCTTCCGCGCCCCACTCGCCGAGGGTGCCCACGAGTCCGCCGATCATGGCCTGGCGGTTGTCCAGCGGGCCGTCGATCTGCGGGGCATCGGTTGCGTCCGGTTGGGTGGTGAGCGCTGCGGCATAAACGAGGGGAAGGAAGGCGGTGCCGGGTGGACGTATGCCGTCCAAAGCGCGATTGAACGGACTGGTGGTGAAGTCACGCCCCCCCCTGCAAAGCGAGGATGGCCCCGGTGCGATTGTCCAAGACGATGACGGCTCCTTGCAGCGCGGAGTCGTCTGAGGAGAGGTGATCAAGGTGCTGGCGCATGAGGGCGTCCAGGCGGTGCTGCCATTTCAAACGCAGTGTCATGGTCATCTCCGGGGGGATGCCGGGCTTCAGGCCGATACGCTGAAACTCGGCGCGGGCTGCTGCGAGCATGTAACCAGTGCGCACCCGTGTCTTATCTTGGCGGACAACGAGGGGCTGGTCCTTGGCAATGCTGGCCTCGGCCTCCGTGATGCTACCCGTCTCTACCATGCGCTGCAGGGTGAGATCGCGTTTTTGCCGGGCCAGAGTCGGCTGGGTGATGGGAGAAAAGGCTACGGGAGCCTTGATGATGCCTGCCAAGGTGGCGGCCTCTGTGAGCGTGAGGTCATGCACATCCTTGCCAAAGTAGCAGCGCGCTGCGGCCCCCACCCCGCTGCAACCCGTACCGAGGTAGATGCGGTTAAGATAATAAGTGAGGATTTGATCCTTGGTGTGTTCGCGCTCGATGCGCATGGCGAGAAAAATTTCCGTCAGCTTCCGCTCATAGCTACGCCCCTGCAGGCCGAAGGCATTGCGCGCGAGCTGCTGCGTGATCGTGCTGCCGCCCTGGCGAATGCCATGAGCGGTGAAGTTCTTCAGGGCAGCGCGACCCAGCCCGATGAAGTCGAAGCCCGGATGCGAAAAGAAACGAGCATCTTCTGTGGCGATGATGGCCTGGACCAATTGGATGGGCACGCCTTGCAGAGTGACGATCTCGCGCTCGATGTCGCTAGCGCTGCCAATGGGTTCACCCTGCGCATCCACAATGAGGGTTTCATTCTGGCCACGGGTGAGCGCGGCCATGTCGTAAGTGGCGGCAATGCTGGCATAGTGGTGCCAGATCAAGCCAAGGGCGATGAAGCCCATCAGAGCCATGAATGCGCACACGCCACTCAGACGGCGCAGCCACTTGGGCAACCACAGCCAGCTCTCACGCAGACGTTGGAGGATCTTTTGGATGAATGGGAGCGGCGACATGGCGATTGGGATCGGCAGACCTAGAGTTAGCGAAACAAGCGTTGGAAAAAGCCACCCGCTGGATTCTCGCGGTAGAAGGGTGGTGGCTGCGGTCGATCCTCCATGTAGTCGGGGACCAGCGGCACGGCGAGCGGGTCGGTTTCTTCCATGACCTTACTAGGTTCATAAGTCACTCCGTGCGCAGCAGGCTTGGACTCGATGTCATGCAGGACTTTGGCGATGACGGGTGCCGCTGTGCCACCACCAGAGAGACCACCTTCGCCAGCGTTTCCCTCGATCATGACCGCAAAGGCCAGTGGCGGAGTGGTAGCCACAAAACCGGCGAACCAGACGACGTTGGCCTTGGCACCGCGCAGCACCCACTGGGCCGTGCCGGTCTTGCCAAAGACGGGGACCTTTTTCAAGCGTGCCGCTTTGCCTGTGCCATTCACATGATTCACCACGCCGAACATCGCATGCCGCACGGTCTCCAGATCCATCTGGCTCACGGGCAGGATCGCTTCACGGCACGGGATGGACACGTCGCCAATCTGTCCGCTCTGGGACTGCGTCTGCATCACCAGCCTAGGACGTGGTCGGCAGGACCCATTGGCAAGGGTGGCCATCGCCATCGCCACTTGCAGTGGCGAGGCTTCCGTGATGCCTTGGCCGATGGCCAGATTCGCGAGTTCCTGATTTGACGGTGCGCGTTGCGGCAGGGAACCGGCGGCGGTCTTCAGCGGCAGCACCGGAGCCACACCGTAACCAAACTCATGCGCCATGTAGAGGATCGGTACGTCCCGTGTCACCATGGCAGACTGGTAGAAGTAGGTGTTGCAGGAGCGAATGATGGCATCACGCGCATTGAACCAGCCGCGGTCGTCCTTGGACCAGTTGTCGAACTCGCGACCATCAATCATGAGCGAGGGGCCGCACTCGAACGACTGCTGGGCATCCACCGTGCCAGCGCGCAGTCCGGCGAGCACGACCATGGGCTTGAAGACGGAACCCGGTGGATAGGTGCCCTGCAGGGCACGATCAAACAGCGGCCCGTTGATGTCCTGCGTGAGCGCTGTAAAATCGGTATCGGAGAGACCGCGTGCAAAGGCATTGGGATCAAAGCGTGGCTGGCTGGCCATGGCGCGGATGTCGCCGGTGAAGGCATCCACGATGACCATAGCACAGCGGCGGCTGGAATGGGCCAACGCAGCTTCGGCGCTGCTCTGCGTGTCGAGATTCAGTGTGGTGACCACATCTCGGCCTGCCAATGGCGGGGTGAAGACCTGCTCATAGGCGACCGTGCCCGCGTCCGCCATCATCAGGCACAGCGTGCCATCGGTGCCCGTGAGCTGCTTGTTAAATGCCGATTCAAGTCCTGCGGCACCGCGCGTGCGCTGCCAGAGCGGCTCACTCCGCAACACCGGGCCAGATGGTGGCGCACCATCTGCCGAGACGTAGCCGAGGAGATGCGCCGCCGTATCGCCCTGCGGGTAGTGGCGTACGTATTCTGTGCGCACACTGGCATGCGGATGCTTTTGCGGATCGATGACTACCTCCTGGGTAACTGCATCGCTCACCGTTACGGGGAGTTCGCGCCGGGTTTCATAATGGCGCTTTAACAGCTCCGCGTCTGGCATGCGCGCGGCTGGCAGATCCTGCTGAGATGCGGCGATTTCCTTCTCCAACCAGGCGGTATAGACCTCCAGCGTGCTGCGCTGCTCCGCTGGCACGGTAAACAATAGGCGGTGGACGACCGTGTTTTGTGCGAAGGGCCGCCCCTTGCGGTCCAGGATCTGCCCGCGTGGCGCTGGGATGGCGAAGTAAAAAGGCTTCACATCCGCGCGCGTGCCGCTCCCGGGAACAAAGCCCGACGGCGAGGCTTCGCCATGGACTTGAAGGGGCGAAACCATCAGGCCACAGGTGGCCAACATCAGGAATAACAGGCGCAGCAATTGTTTGATACGAGGTATCTCCTGCCGGCGGTTGAAGGCAACGACTGCGACCATAAGGTATTGTTAAGCTGCTCCAGCGCATTCTCAAGCTCCGCCGCATGCAGAACCCAATTCACCTGCACAGGTGCAGCTTTGTGCCGTCGTTAGTTGGCGGGCTTGATCGGTGGCTCGGCAGCAGCATCTGCTTCTGGTGGCAGATCAGGCAGCGGCGGGGGAAGGTTGTCGATGATGTTGAGAAGCGGGACACCACGCTCGACTGATTTGTCGAGGCGGAAGAACAACTGGGGGCTACTGCGGAGTTTGACGCGCTTGTAGAGATCCCGCTGGATGAAGCCACGGGCCTTCACGAGCTTGGCCAGGGCGGCGTCCTGCTGGTGCGGCTTGCCGATGACCCCCACATAAACAAAGCACTGCCGCATGTCCGGCGTGGGGCTGACGTCGTGAATGGTTACTAGGCAGCCCTCGTTGCGGAAATCCTTCTCGAGGATGGTGCTGAGCTCACGACGAATGAGTTCGCGTACTTTATCGACTCGGAGGGACATAAGGCAGTTTAAAGGGGCAGGTTTCAGGTTCCGGTCAGAAGCGTGAATGGCACGCTGGTGACCTGAAACCTGATACGACGAGCGGGATCAGAGAGTTTGGGCGATTTTTTCGAGTTCGTAGCACTCGATGACGTCGTTTTCTTCGTAGTCGCTGAAGCCGGAGAGCTTGATACCGCACTCCATGCCGTTGCGCACTTCGTTGACTTCGTCCGTGAAGCGGCGCAGCGTTTCAAAGCCGCCGTCATACACAGCCTGGCCGTCTCGCAGCACGCGGGCGCGCTGCTTGCGGTTCATGACACCATCGGTGACGACGGAGCCGCCGACGAAGCCCTTGTTGACCTTGAAGACCTGCTTCACGCGGGCATGACCGATGACCTTCTCGCGAGTGATCGGATCGAGCAATCCGGCCATGGCTTCCTTCACCTGATCGATGAGCTCGTAAATGATGGAGTAGAGCTTCACCTGCACCGTCTCACGCTTGGAAACGGTGAGGGCCTTGTTCTCCACCTTGACGTTGAAGCCGATGATGATGACGTCCGAGGCGCTGGCCAGCAGTACGTCGGATTCATTGATGGCGCCGACTTCCTTGTGCAGAATGTCGAGGTTGCACTTGTCGCTCTTGATGTCGGTGAGGCACTTGGCCACAGCCTCCACAGAACCCTGCACGTCGCACTTGAGGACGATTTTGAGGGCCTTCTTGTTGCTGTCCTCGATGCTGGCAAAGAGATGCTCCAGGGTGGAGCGGCGCGGCACATTGAGCTTCTTCTGGCGGATCTCCTCCAGGCGCTCTTCACTGAGCTTCTTGACATCGCGCTCGCTGTTCATGACGACGACTTCGTCGCCCACATGTGGCATGTCGCTGAAGCCGATGACTTCGCAGGGCATGCCGGGAAGGACTTCCTTGATGGAGTCGCCGCGGTCATTGATGATCGCCTTGACCTTGCCCCAGAGCGGGCCGCAGATAAAGGGCTGGCCGACTTTAAGCGTGCCCTGGCCGATGATGACCGTGGCCACGGGGCCTTTGCCCGCAACCATGGAGGATTCAATGACCGTGGCGCGTGGGGAGGCCTTGGGGTCGGCCTTGAGTTCCAGAACTTCAGCCTGGAGGGACATGGTTTCGAGCAGGTTGTCGAGGCCAAGACCGCTTTTGGCAGAAACTTCCATGACTTCGATCTCACCACCCCAGTCCACGGGAGCGAGCCCGATGTCCTGCAACTGGCTTTTCACCCGCAAAACGTTGGCTGTAGGCAGGTCACATTTGTTCAGCGCGACCATGAGCTGCACGCCAGCGGCTTTCGCATGGCTGAGGGCTTCTTTTGTCTGCGGCATGATGCCGTCGTCTGCAGCGATAACGAGCACGACGATGTCCGTGACTTTGGCACCACGGGCGCGCATGGCCGAGAAGGCGGCATGACCGGGTGTGTCGATGAAAGTGATAGGCTTCCCGTTGTGGAAGATGCAGTAAGCACCAATGTGCTGCGTGATGCCGCCGGCTTCACCCGAGGTGACCTGCGTCTTGCGCAGAGCATCCAGCAGCGAGGTCTTGCCATGGTCAACGTGGCCCATAAAAGTGATAATCGGGGCGCGGAGTTCCAGTTTCTCCTCCTCCACCTCTTCGACGACCTGGGCGACAGGCTCGACGATGATCTCTTCGACCTTGTGAACGCCGCCGCCTTTTTCGCGCTTGTCGCGCTCCAGCTTGAAGCCGTGCTTCTCGCAGATTTTTTCGGCGATCTCAATGTCGATGGCCTTGTCAGCGCTGGCGAAGACCTTGAATGCGATGAGCTCGGAGATGATTTTGAAGGGCTTCAAGCCCATCTTGTCCGCCAGATCCTTAACCACGATGGGTGGCTTCAGATGGATGATTTTTTCACCACTTTCACTGACCTCAAACTCAGGCACCGGCACGTCGGCCGGAGGTGCGTGAACGATCGGCACGATCGGTTTTGGCGGAGTATTGTCGCTAAGCAGGGAGATGGGCGGCAGGGCGCTCTGCTGAGCGTTTTCATCCACCGGACGGCGGCGCACTTTGGGCTTATCATCGTCCTCAAACAGATTCAAAGCGGCGGCCTTGCGCTCATCCAGAGTGGGCTTGGCAGGCGCGGCTGGCACCTCTGGCTCTGGGGTCACCGCAGGTTTGGTGGCTCCCAACGGCGGCAGTGAAGAGCCTTCCTTGACCCCACCTCTATTTCTAGGCTTCTTTTCCTCAATCAACGAAAGCACCTTCCCTTTGACTTCTTTTTTGGGCTGGGCGCTGTCGGCAGGCATAGGCTTGTCACCGATCTCGTCGGTGGAAGACTTGCTCTTTTTTGCGGATGAGGGTTTGCTGGGCATGAGAGAATGAGATCGGGCGAGCGGCGTGGGAGGCTGGCTGGTCGTAAGTTGGGGGTTGGTTTGAAATCGTTGTCATGGCGGCACAGGGGCTACTCCTTTGCAGGAGATGAAGCATGTGCTGCGGCTTTGTCGAAAATCTGCTGGGCCAGGGCGGTGTCGCCATCAAGCACCTCGGCGATGTCAGCGACATCAACTCCGGTTGCGAGTGTCTTGAGGTCACCCATGCCGCCTTGAGTGAGCTGACGGGCCACATCCTCGGTAATGCCAAGGGCGTCCACCAGATGATGGACCGCGCTGCCCATCTGGCCTTCGAAGACCTCGGCGGCGTGTTCATCTTTCTCAATGACCAAATCCATACCAACGAGGCGTGAGGTCAGACGTGCATTCTGGCCGCGACGACCAATGGCCTTGGAGAGATCCTCATCACTGACGGTGAGGCGAGCCTCTTTCTTGTCCGTGTTGACGTGGATGGAGATGACCTTGATCGGCTTCAAGGCTTCACGCACGAACTCTGCGGGGTCGGATTTCCAGCGGATGATGTCCACCTTTTCGTTGTTCAGCTCGCGCACGATGTTCTTCACTCGCGCGCCACGCAGACCGACGCAGGCCCCCACAGGGTCCACTTTTTCGTCAGCGCTATGCACGGCCAGCTTGGTGCGATAACCAGCTTCACGGGCGATGCTGGCAATCTCAACGGTGCGGTCACCGATCTCACTGACTTCAAATTCGAACAAGCGGCGCACAAAATTCGGATGCGCGCGGGACAGGATGATTTCCGGTCCGCGTCCACTGTCCTTTTCCACCGCTTTGACATAAAAGCGCATGCGGTCACCGGGGGTGTAGTCCTCGGTGGACACACGCTCCTTGGAGGTCATCACGCCCTCGAATTTACCGAGATCGACGATGACATCGGATTTTTCAAAGCGGCGAACCACCCCACTGACGACGTCGCCGGTGCGGTCCTTAAACTCTTCATAGAGGTTTTCTTTTTCCGCCATGCGGAGGCGCTGCAGCATCGTCTGCTTCGCGGTCTGGGCGGCGATACGGCCCATGTTGTTGGGGGTGACTTCGACCTCGATCTCATCACCAATCACGGCATTTTTCTTGAAGCGCTTGGCGGTGGCGAGTTGGAGTTCCTCCCAGCGATTGGTGACAGTCTCTACCGCGATGAGTTTGGCAAACGCCTTGATGGTGCCTTTGTCAGGATCAATATCGATGCGGAGTTCGCGTGCTGGACCAATGCTTTTCTTGGAGGCGGCGAGCAATGCCTGTGACAGGGCCTCGACCATTTTATTCCGGTCGATTCCTTTCTCTTTTTCGTAATAGTCGAAGAGGGCTTTGAGTTCGCTAATCATATGAAAATCGTGATTTCACCAGACAAAAAAGAGCGGGGAAGGCCCCACTCTCGCCGTGAAAACGCTAATTCTGTCCGGGAAGGACGCGGATCATACGGGCATGCCAGAATTCAGCAAGCAGAAAAATTGCCTGGAGTTCCGCAGATTTCTCAGGCTTTTTCATGATGGGACTATTACCCCGCAACAACCACTCCAACCATGCGTTTCCTGCTGACTGCAATTCTGGCCCTGAGCCTCTTCCCGTTGATGGGATATTCATCCGCGCCACGCCCGAATATCGTTGTTATTTTTATGGATGACATGGGTTATGCCGATGTCGGCTGCTTTGGTTCACAGAGCTACAAGACGCCGAACATTGATCAATTGGCCGCAGCGGGCCGCAAGTTCACGAATTTCCACGTCGCCCAGCCCGTGTGCAGCGCTTCACGCACCGCCCTACTCACGGGCTGCTACCCGAACCGGCTCGGGATTCACGGTGCCCTTGGCCCCAATGCCAAACACGGAATCAATGCAGATGAAATGACGCTGGCCGAGCTGGTGAAACAAAAAGGCTATGCCACCGCCGCCGTAGGCAAATGGCACCTGGGTTCCCTGCCCCAGTTTCTACCGCTCAAACACGGCTTCGACCAATACTATGGCATCCCCTATTCGAATGATATGTGGCCGTTTCATCCACAGGCCAAGAAAGGGACCTTTCCCAAGCTGCCGATGATCGAAGACGACCGCGTCGTGGATGACGACGTTACACCCGAGGATCAAACCCGCCTCACCACGGACTACACCGCACGGGGGGTGCAGTTCATCGAAAAGCACAAGGACCAGCCGTTCTTCCTCTATTTGGCCCACAGCATGGTGCATGTGCCCCTGTTTGTGAGCGACAAGTTCAAGGGAAAGTCCGGCAAAGGCTTGTTTGCAGACGTCATGATGGAGGTGGACTGGTCCGTGGGGCAGATCGTGGACACATTGAAAAAGAACGGACTCGAAGACAACACCTGGATCATCTTCACTTCTGACAACGGTCCCTGGCTCAGCTACGGCGAGCACGCGGGCAGCGCCGGACCGCTGCGCGAAGGCAAGGGCACCTGCTGGGAGGGCGGCACGCGGGTGGCATGCATCATGAAATGGCCGGGGAAAATCCCCGCTGGCACGACCACCGACACCATGCTCATGACGATTGATCTGCTCCCCAGCATCGCCCACGTCCTTGAGGCGAAACTCCCCGCTCATCCGATCGACGGCCGCAACTGCTGGCCCATTATCGCCGGTGAACCCGACGCTAAAAACCCGCATGATTTCTATGCCTTTTACTACGAGCAAAATCAACTGCAGGCCATCACCAGCGGGGATGGCCGGTGGAAGCTGCAACTCCCGCACACTTACCGCAGCCTGCCCACCGAGCTACCCAAAGCCACCAGTGGCAAGCCGGTCAGCTACAAGGAGGTGAAGATCACCGAGCCTGAACTCTACGATCTCTACGGCGACATCAGCGAATCCAAAAACCTGGCGACACAAAACCCAGACGAGTTGGCCAGCATGCAAAAGCACGCCACCGCCATTCGCGCTGAGCTGGGAGACAGCCTCATGAAGCTACCCAAAGGAGCTGGTACACGCGAAGCGGGTAAGTAGTCCGTTGAGAGCGGCACCAGCCTTCGTGCTCAGACGAGTGGCCTTAAACCTCATTTTTGCGAATGCCGCATTGCGAATTGTCATTCAGGCGCGCATAGGCTTAAATTTACCTTTTCAACCCAGTCCCCTCCCCTTCCCTCTCTCTCCCAGTCATGATTGATGTTCAGGAACTCACCAAGCAGTATGCCGGACGCACTGCGGTGAACAATATCTCCTTCCAGGTGGAACCTGGGGAGATCGTGGGATTTTTGGGTCCGAACGGGGCTGGCAAATCGACCACCATGCGCATCCTCAGCGGCTACATGCCGGCTACCTCCGGGCGGGTAAATGTGGGAGGATTTGATGTCTTTCATCAGTCGATCCAGGTGCGCCAGTCCGTTGGCTACATGCCGGAGAATGCCCCGCTCTACGCAGACATGCGGGTGAAAGAGTACCTACGATTCCGGGCGGAGTTGAAAGGACTCTCTGGGTTGACCATGCGCCGCCGCATCGGTGAAGTGATGGATCTCACGGGTGTGACCGACATGAGAAAGCGTTTGATCGGCAATCTCTCCAAAGGCTACCGCCAGCGGGTGGCGCTGGCGGATGCGCTGGTACACAAGCCAAAGCTGCTCATTCTTGACGAACCCACGAACGGCTTGGACCCCGTGCAAATACGCCAGGTGCGCGACTTGCTGCGCAATTTGAAGTCCAAGCACACGGTGCTGCTCTCCACCCACATCCTGCACGAGGTCGAGCAGACCTGTGACCGTGTCATCATGATTCATCAGGGGCGCATCCGCGCCAATGACACGCCGGCGAACCTGACGCGACAACTGCGATCCACCACGCTGCTGCATTTGGAAATCGACGGCATTGGTAATCTGGCGGAAAAACTCTCCGCCATTACTGCTGTGCGCAAGACGACGGAAGAGCCGCTGCTCGTTCACCCCTGGCGGCATTTCACCCTGCGGGTCGAACCGGATCACGACATCCGGGATGAGGTGATGGAACTCGCCATGCAGCAAAAATGGCGCATCCGCGAGATGCACCGCCAACTCCCCACCTTAGAGGATGTCTTTGTCGAACTTTCCATGAACGCCGGGACTCCCACCGACATTCCCACCCACGTGCTATGAGGATATTCTGGATTCTGCTCAAGAAGGAACTGCATTCATTCTTTGTCTCCCCTGTGGCCTACGTGGTGCTGGCACTGGTGATGGTGCTGAATGGTTTCGCCTTCCGCGCCGCCCTGTCTGTGCTAGAAAACGCGCCCAGTGAAGGCTCCATTGTGAGCTGGACCTTCCACGCCTTGTGGTTCTGGCTGTCCTACTTTTTCATTTTCCCGCTGCTGACCATGCGACTGTTTGCTGAGGAAAAAAAGATGGGGACGCTGGAGACGCTGTTCACCGCGCCTGTGCGTGCCTGGCAGGTAGTCGGCTCCAAGTATCTGGCTGCGGTCATCGTGTACTGCGTGCTGTGGCTGCCGAGCCTGATCAATTTCAAATTCGCTCACTGGATTACCGCTGGCCAGGTGGAACTGCCGTCTGGAGCCATGGGGGGGGCGTATCTCATCCTGGTGGTGATGGGCATGTTTAATCTAGCCATTGGCTGTTTTGCTTCGGCGCTGACGTCGAATCAAATAGTCGCTGCCATCATCTCCTTCACCATTAGTCTGCTTCACTTTCTACTGGGCATATTCATCATGGTCGTGGGCCGCAAGATTTCCGACACCATTGTGGACATCGTGAATTATTTCGCCGCCACGGAGCACATTCGCATCTTTACCGCCGGTCTCATCGACAGCCGGCCCATCATCTATTACCTCAGCATGTCGCTGCTGTTCCTTTCCTTCACCCACCACGTGGTCGAGTTCCGCCGCTGGCGCCCGTGAGCCGACTGATCCACCACCATGCCGGATTCCGCACAGAACAACCCGCCTACCAGCCCCGTAGTCCAGCCGCTGCCCATGCCGAAGCGCTACGGCATCGGCTTGAACGTCGCCCTACAGGTCCTCCTAGCACTGGCGCTGTTTGCCGGGGTCAACCGCCTCAATTACTACCATTACTGGCGTTGGGATCTCAGCCCCAGCCAGGACTACACACTGAGCCCAGCCACCCTGAAATACCTCGATAGCCTGTCGCGTGATGTACAGATCTACATTGTCTTTGGGCGTGACTCCAAAGTGTATGGCGAGGTACAGTCCCTTTTGGAGGAATACCATCTGCATGGTAGGCAGCGCATCAAGGTACGCTCCATCGATCCCGTGCGCGACATCGAACGTGCCGAGCAGCTCAAGGCCGACACCGGCCTCTCGCTTGCACAAAACGGGGTGCTGATTCGTTGCGGTGTGAACAAACGTTTCATCACCGAAGAGGAACTTGTGGTCCGGGAGAAGGGCACCAGCACCAACAAGCAGATCATCGAATTTCGCGGTGAAGACGCCATCTCTTCAGCTCTCATCTCGGTCGTGGAAGGCCGCGTGCGGCGTTTTTATTATGTCGTCGGCAAGGGCAGCCGTTCGGATGAGGCCCTGAGCGATGCCTACAACGCCACCATTGATCTCGGCAGGCAGCAGAACTTCGAAGTCGTGCAGGTGAATCTCTCCGAAATCAATCGCATCCCCGTAGATGCCGACGGCCTGCTCATTCTAGGCGCACGTTATGACCTCTCCGAACGTGAAGTTGTCATGCTCAATGACTACTGGCAGACCAAAAGAGCGGGCATTTTCATCATGCTCGACCCTGGCGGTGAAGCCGCGCGGCTGAACGCCTTTCTAAGCGTCAATGGCGTGCATCCTCGTGGTGACCGTGTGTTGGTGGCGGAAAGCACGAGCACCGGCCCCAAGAAAGATTTTTCCGTGATGGGCGAATTCACCAAGGAAGTGCCTTTCATTCACCATCTGACCTCCTCTGCCATCACCCTGGTGGGACAGTCAGAATCTTTGGAACTGCAGCAGGACAACGCCACGCTCAAGGAAAAATCCATCAGCATTCAGCCCCTCATCCTTGCCTCACCACGCTACTGGGGAGAGCGGCAGTTTCTGGAGGAACTCCCCATTGTTGATGCCGAAGACACGCTGCCGCCCATCTATGTAGCCGCCAGCATCGAGCGCGGTGCACTGGGTGATGAAACTCAGCGTGCCGACAGTTCCCGCATGGTGGTCGTATCCAACTCCACGCTGCTGGACAAGCAGACGATGCTCGCTGTCAGCCGTGACTTTGCCGCCGCCGGACTGAACTGGTTGATGAACCGTGAAAGTTTCATCGGCATTCCTGCCAAGTCCAAGCACTCCTACCGCATTCAACTCTCACGCAGACAGCATGAGCTGATCTTCTGGGTCACCTCCATCACCCTGCCGGGTATTGTTCTGGGCTTCGGATTCATGATCTGGGCCAGCCGACGGTCAGCTTGAACCGACTTTGACGCATGAGTGCACGCACCACCCTTATTTTGTTCTTGATGGTTGCCGCCATGAGCGCGGTCATTCTCGGAATTGAACGTTACTTCCCATCCGCAGTGGATAAGCGAGAAGTCAGGCGCGGCCCCACCCGGTTCGAAAAAGAAAAGGTCACTCGCATCGAAGTGCTAACGGCTGAAAATGTTCCCCTCATCCTGGTGCGTGAAGGCACCGCCTGGCGGATCGAGCGGCCTTATGACGATCTGGCAGATCCACAGAAAGTCGCCGCGCTCATTCTTACCCTTCATGGACTTGAATGGATCGAGCGCATCCACAAAGAGGAATTTGATGCGGCTGAGTGGAAAAAAACAGGCCTGGACAAACCACGCTACAAGGTGCGTTTGCTGGCCGGAGATGCCCCGCTTTATGAATGCTGGTTCGGCGCGCCTGCGGTCATCGAGAACAGCCTTTACATAGGCATCCCAGACGCCCGCGGTGAGACTGCCTGGTATCTCGCCAAAAGTGAAGCGCCCGCAGTCTTGCAAATTCCAGCCGCCTCTTGGCGTGATCCCAAGCTGCTGCGGCTGCCGGCAGAGGTCATCACCAGCATCACCTTAAATCAACCCTCCGGGCAGATTGTCATCAGCCGCGAAAACGAACATGCGCCTTGGCTGCTGGATAAACCGCTCAAAACCCGTGGCAGCAAGGAGCGCATCACCGAGCTGTTGTCAGCCATTCTGAACATCGAAATCACTGAGGCCAAAGATGTGACGGCAGCCACCAAAGAAGAGGCGCAAACCGCTCATGCGGATGAAATCAAAGTGACCATCGAATCAAAAGCACGTGGCAAATCCTACGAGTTCACGGTGAAGAAACCCGCTGACGAAAAGCAGGCGGTCACCACTGCCACCACTGCCTATCGCAAACCAGCCTTCACTGTAGTCGCAAAAAATCTCCTCAACCTCTGGGTCAGTCCCAACGCGCTGCGGGATCATTTGCTGGCGCAGACTGATGGTGAACGACTCGAATTCATCACCATCACCAGCAAGACCCATCCTGAGATCAACCTGCGTAACGAAGGGGGATCCTGGTATCTGCAACGCCATGGCAAGTGGGACCCAGCCAATGGTGATCGCGTCTCACGCTGCCTCAACGCCCTCAACACCTTTGAAATCCTCCAGTTCGCCGCAGATTCCGCTGCCGACCTAGCCCCCTTTGGCCTGGATGATCCTTTCCAAACGGTCACCTGGACTCCAATGCGGGAAAAACCAGTGAAACTCATGTTTGGTCATAATCCGGACAAAACTCAATTCTTCGCCAAGTATGAAACCGAACCCTTTATTTATCGCATCGATGCATCCCTGCTGCCCTCCTTGCCAACAGACGGCATCAAGTGGAAGGGATTAGGTGCCCTGCGCTTCACCACGTTTGCGCTACGCAGGATCTCGGTGGCACTTGGAGCGCATGCGCCCGTGACACTCGATTACAACTCGGTCACCGCTGAATGGAAAGCCTCCAAAGGCGGCCATGATGTCACCGATGAAATCGACCGCGTGAAAGTAGATCAACTCGCTGGCAATCTCGCGCGCTTCACCGTGCAGGACTGGGCAGCCGACCGCAGCGATGCCCTACAGGCCTTGAAGACTCCATTCCTCACCATTCAGATCGTCCTCGGAGAACCTGGACGCACCGATGGACCTGTGCGTGAAATCGAAATTCTCTTCTCCCCAACGCAGCCCAATGCGACGACCGCATTCTATTTCGGTCAGATCAAAAACGATCCCGATGTGTTCTACATCACCAACAATGCCCTGCTACAGATTGCGGGGATCAACATATTCAAAACCCAGCCGGTCAAGTAGCCGCGCTCTGAATGACGGTGCAAAAATGCCCCCATGATTTATTTCGCGGTGGCCATGGCAGGGACGACTGCCGAGGCCGGTGACCTTGTCAAAGCTGGGGTTGCAGAAGTAGGTGCCGTTGGAGCCTGAGATGATGTCAAAGAAGCCCGTGTAGGCGCTAGCGGCCGTGGAGTAAAGATGGCCGCCGGTGCTGCTCATGGACGTGCTGCGTGCGGCATTGATAAGGGCCTGCTTCGCACCCGCACTGGTTCCGCTCACCTGAATCCAGCCCGTGGTGCTGTTATAGTTGGAGATGTAAACAGGGAACCTTCAGGTCATTGGCCAGCGTAACTGTGCCATAGGCATCAATGATGGCGAGGGTTAGGCTTGAACTGTTGCCAGTGATCTTGTCGAAGCCGTAGGCATGCCGAATCTGCGCAGGAGTGTAGCCGTAGGGCTGGTCGTCACCTGAGGAGCGGCGCTGAAAGGTCCATGAGCTCAAAGGGGAGCGCGCGCATGGATGCGGTCGATCTCGGCATCTGAGCCACTGTTTTGATCTGACGAACCCTGGACTTGATTCACCCGGTGAAAGTCCTGGGGGTTTTCGTCAGCAAATCTGGCAGAGAACACAGCAAGTCAGGCAATAAACAGCAGCGAAGCTGGAGAGGTGGTCTTGCTCTTGGGCTGGTCGAAAAACTGGCGGTGAGGGAGGGATTCGAACCCTCGGTAGCTGTTAAGGCTACGCATCTTTAGCAAAGATGTGCTTTCGACCACTCAGCCACCTCACCAATAGTTGTACCGCGACCCTGCGGTCAACGGAAGGCTTATTTAGCGTGCAGCGTGGTGGATCGTCAAACGAAAAAGTCATCACCGAATGCAACTCATGCAATTAAATCGGGACGATTCGCCCGCGTGCGCTCCAGCGCCTGCTGCTCCCGCCATGCGGCGATCTTCGCGTGATTCCCGCTCAGTAGCATGTCTGGCACCTTGAGCCCCCGATATTCTGCCGGCTTGGTGTATTGCGGTGCCTCCAGCAGGCCGCTAGCGCCAAAGCTCTCCTCCACCGCGCTCATTTCATCCCCTAGCACACCAGGCAGTAGGCGCACGATGGCATCCATCACTACCACGGCGGCGATGGCTCCATTGGTTAGCACATAATCCCCCAGGCTGATCTCCTCATCCACCCAGTGCTCGATGATGCGGTGGTCGATGCCTTCATAATGGCCGGAGAGGAAGATCAAATGCGGCTCAGCCGACAGCCGCCGTGCCGAGGCCTGATCAAACCGTTTTCCCGCAGGAGAAAGGTAAATGATGCGCGCTTCCGGGGTATCGAGGCGGTCCAGCGTTTCAAACACCGGCTCTGGGCGGATCACCATCCCCTGCCCGCCGCCATAGGGGGTGTCATCCACATGGCGGTGCTTGCCCAGTCCCTGCTCACGCAGATCATGCACCCGCAGGTCCAGGATTCCCTTCTCCTGCGCACGGCCCATCATGCTCAGGCCCATCGGCACCGAGACCAGTTCGGGAAACAGTGTCACCACATCAATTCGCATTCGTCCGCTATGCCGCAGCCTCGGGGGCACGGCAAGCGCGGCATTCTCACCTTCAGCGGGAATGCGCCTTGACGCTTCGGGACGCACTCCTACTATCGCGGACCCCTATTTTTTCTCCATGAACATCCACGAGTACCAAGCCAAGCAACTGTTCGACAAATTCGGCGTCGCCAGCCCCAAAGGAATCGTCGCCAGCACGGCGGCAGAAGCAGGAGCCGCCGCACGCGAGATCGGTGAGGCCGGACTCGTGGTGAAAGCCCAGGTGCATGCAGGTGGTCGTGGCAAAGGCACTTTCAAGAACGGTTTCAAAGGTGGTGTGCATCTCGTGAACACCCCAGAAGAAGCAGAGGACATCGCAGGCAAGATGCTCGGCCAGACGCTCGTCACTCACCAGACCGGTCCGGAAGGCAAGCTCGTGAGTAAAGTGCTCATCGCCAAGGCCGTGAACATCACGAAGGAATACTACTTCGCCATCCTGTTTGATCGCGTCAGCAGCAGCCACGCCATCATCGCCTCCACCGAAGGCGGCATGAACATCGAAGAAGTCGCCGAAAAGACTCCGGAGAAGATCACCAAAGAATTCGTCAATCCCGCCCTCGGCCTCCAGCCCTACCAGTGCCGCAAGGTCGCTGCGTCCCTCGGACTGACCGGAGCTCTCACGAACCAGGCCGTGAAGCTCTTCACCGCCCTCTGGAATCTGTACATCAAGAGCGACTGCTCGCTGGTGGAAATCAATCCTCTCGCCATCACCGACGATGGCAAGGTCGTGGCCTTGGATGCCAAGTTCAACTTCGACGACAACGCCCTCTACCGTCAGAAGGACGTCGTCGCCATGCGTGACACCACGGAAGAAGATCCGCGTGAAGTCGCCGCGAGCGAATTCGGCCTCAATTACATCGGTCTCGACGGCAACATCGCCTGCCTCGTCAACGGTGCCGGCCTTGCCATGTCCACCATGGACATCATCAAGTTCCACGGCGGCGAACCTGCCAACTTCCTCGACGTCGGCGGTGGTGCCACGAAGGAGCAGGTCACTGCGGCCTTCAAAATCATTCTCGGTGATCCTAACGTGAAGGGCATCCTAGTGAATATCTTTGGCGGCATCATGGACTGCAATATCATCGCCACGGGCATCATCGCCGCAGCGCAGGAAGTCTCTCTGAGCATCCCGCTCGTCGTCCGACTTGAAGGCAATAATGTCGAAGCCGGCAAAGCCACCCTCGCCGCGAGCGGCCTCAAAGTCACCAGTGCCAGCGATCTGACCGACGCCGCGAAGAAGATCGTCGCAGCAGTGAATGGCTGATTTTACCGGCTACCACTGGTTTTGTGGGAAGGAACTGATTCCCTAAACAAGTTTGAAAACCCGATTTACGGCAACGTGAATCGGGTTTTCATTTGGTGCATGGCTAGCATCACCACCGAAGAACTCCTCGCACACACCCAATGGCTCGAAAGCGGCGGCACTAGCGGCTGCAAGATCGACGAAACCGGCATGAACCTCGCAGGCGCGGTGCTGAATAACCTGAACCTATCCAAAGGCCAGTTTGTCGGCACCACCTTCACCAAAGCCAATCTCGCTGGCACCAATCTTTCCGGTGGTGACTTCAGCGGTGCGAATTTCGATAACGCCAATTTGAGCGGTGCGAATCTCAGCGGTGCCGACCTCGCGGGTGTCTCTCTGCATGGTGCCAATCTGAGCCATGCCAACGTCCGTGGAGCCGATCTCTCCGGTGCCGAACTGCAAGGAGCCGATCTGACGAACGCCGACTTCACCGATGCCGATCTCATCGCCGCTAACCTGACCGGAGCCGTGCAAACAGGCATGGTTCACACGGGCGCTAAGCTAGCAGACACGCAGGGGTTGGTGTAAAACGGGGAAAGTAAAAAGACCGGACAGCGTAATGGCTTCATGCCATCACGCCGCGCCTTTCTGTCTGCTGGACTCGCCACCGTCGCTTCACGGTCTTTGGCTCAAACGCCATCAACTGCTGAGCCGATCATCGACATCCATCAGCACATGAACTACCACAAGCGCGCGGACGAGCATCTGCTGGCGCATCAGAAGGCGATGGGGATCACCACCACGATCATCCTGCCCGCAGGCACCTACTTGGATCGCCCTTCCACCCATAACGGGAAATCGAACGGCCTCGCCGCCCAATGCGCCACCACGGAAGCGGCCCGCAATTTCGCCAAGACGCACGCTGATGCCTACCTCTGGGCCGCGAATGAAGTCACCGACCTCGACTCTGCGCCCGCCGAAATCGAAAAATGGCTGAAGCAGGGTGCCTGCATGATCGGCGAGCAGAAATTCATGGTGGAGTGTGACTCCCCCGAAAGCCAGAAGCTCTACGCACTCGCCGCCGCCTACAACGTGCCTATCCTCTTGCACTTCCAGTATCTGACCTACAACCTGGGCTACGACCGCTTCCACACCATGCTGGAGAAGTTTCCCAAGACGAACTTCATCGGCCATGCACAGGCCTTCTGGGGCAACATCGACCAGCAGCACGATCAAAAGGTGAACTACCCCAAGGGCAAGATCACTCCTGGTGGCATCACCGACCGTTACCTCTCCGACTACCCCAACATGTTTGCCGACATGTCTGCTGGCAGCGGCCTGTTGGCCCTGACGCGTGATGAAGAGCACACCACCAAGTTCTTCGATCGCCATCAGGATAAAATCCTTTATGGCAGCGACTGCGCCGACCACCTGGGCCGCGGCCCCGGCTGCCAGGGCGCGCAAACCATCGCCGCCATCCGCAAGCTCGCCCCCAACAAAGCAGTCGAGCGCAAAATCCTCTTCGAGAACTCCCGCAAGCTCTTCCGACTGGTTTAGGCGTGGATCATTGAACCCATTCGCGGCGATTGGAGGCTTGCTTTTTTCATATCGTCGTCCTCGTTGGGCACAATCTATGCCAGACACAGACACCAGCAAAAACACCAACAGCTCCCCCAAAGCGAATGTCAAAGTCGAAGCCTGGACCTTCGATGTGGGGGATGCAGGAAAAACCGTCGAAGCCTTTGCCGAAGGGGTCATGCACCGGGTGGAGACCGCCTGGGCAGATGGAGTGGACATCGTCCTCCTACCCGAATTTCTCTGGGCCGCATTGGAGCCCCTGCTGCCCGAAAAAGATTCTGACATGGATGACATCGCCAAGGTGGTCTGGATGGATCTCATGCCCAAGCTCAAGAAGCGACTCAGCCGCAAAGGCAAACACGCCGTCGTCGGCACCGCCCCGTGGCAAGATCCTACTAACAAGCACCTCTTCAATCGCGCCATCATCTTCAGTGATGGGCGTCTGCTGCATCAGGACAAACTTTTCCTGACCCCGTGGGAGCATGAATTCAGAGCCGGCAAAGAACTCTATGTATTCGAGATGTCCGGACTGCGCGTGGCCGTGGTCATCTGCCTGGACATTGAGGTACCTGAACTCAGTGCGCGGCTGCGAGGACTCAACATCGACCTCCTCCTCGTCCCCAGCGCCACGGAGACCATCTACGGCAGCGAGCGCGTCACCCGTTGTGCCTCCGGCCGTGCCATCGAACTCGGCTGCGCCGTCGTCGTCTGCCCACTCGTGGGCGAATGCGACTCCAGCATGGTCAATTTGAATCTCGGCAAGATCGCCATGTACCTACCAGCACTCAAGGCATTCGACGCTTTTGACCGCTCGGAAGACACCCGGTTAGCTCATAAAGGATGGCATTCACTGCGCGTGGAAGTACCGGAGGCCGTCATCCAAGAGGCCCACCGCAAGCGCAAGGAAACCAACCCTTCCCAACTCAGCGTGAACCTCACGCCCGATGAAGTTCAGATCGACGAAAGCGCCCGCACACCACCGCCGAAGAAAATCGTCAGAAGGGAACGCATGTAACCACGTTCCCGCCTGACGTGAATTTCCGTTACTTCCCGCGCACCTCGTTCACAAACTCCTCCATCAAATCCATCGCCTTTGCGATGAGTTCAGGAGCAGTCGCGTAACAGCAGCGCACAAACCCTTCACCAGCACTGCTGAAAGCACTGCCAGGGACGACGGCGACGCTCTTCTTCTCCAGCAGCTGAATGGCGAATTCTTTGCTGGTCAGCCCCGTGCTGCGGATCTCAGGGAAAACATAAAACGCACCGCCTGGATTGAAGCAATGCAGGCCCATGCCATTGAGTCGGCTGACGATGAGATTGCGGCGCTGCTCGTAGCTTTGACGCATGTCTTCATAGGCAGTCTCTCCCATCTTGAGTGCTTCAATGCCGGCCATTTGGCTCATGATCGGAGCGCAGAGCATGCAGTATTGATGGATCTTCATCATCGCCTCGCGCAACGGCGCCGGAGCGCACGCATAGCCGAGACGCCAGCCCGTCATGGCAAAGGCCTTGCTGAAGCCGTGCAGCAAAATCGTGCGCTCACGCATGCCCGGAAACTCAACGATGCTCTTGTGCTGACGACCATCATACAACAGCTCGCTGTAGATCTCGTCGGTGAAGACGAGCAGATCATGCTTCACCGCCAGCGCGGCGATCTTCGCCAGCTCCTCATGCGGCATGATGCCACCCGTCGGGTTCGTGGGAAAGTTCAGCGCAATGACCTTGGTCCTTGGCGTGATCGCCTTCTCCACATCCTCGGCCATCAGGGCAAACTCATTTTCTTCACGCGTCTGCACCACGACTGGAACGCCGTAGGCCATCTTGATGCTCGGTGAGTAGCTCACGTAGCACGGCTCATGATAGATCACTTCGTCTCCCGGATTCAACACCGCACGGAAGGCGATGTCGAGCGCCTCAGATACTCCCACCGTCACCAGAATCTCCGTCTTCGGATCGTAGGTGGTACGGAAGTGCTTCGTCACATACTCGCTGATGCCAATGCGCAGCGCCTCGAGCCCAAGGTTCGACGTGTAGCTCGTCTGGCCTTTCTCCAGCGAGCGGATCACCGCCTCGCGGATCGGCCACGGGGTCGGTTTGTCGGGTTCACCGACGCCTAGCGAAATGACATCGGTGCGACCGATGACGAGTTCGAAGAAATCGCGGATGCCGGAGCGCGGCAGGTCGCGAATGATATGAGAAATCTTATTGTCGTATTCCATGGCTGGGATTCCTCTCTGCTCATGGAGCCACCGGCAGGCGCTCTTCATCACCGCCACCGTTCGCGAGGAACCCATTTTCCTTGTACGCCTTCAATTCAAAGCGCGTGGCCGTGGACAGCACACCACCCAGGGTGCTGAGTTTTTCGGACACAAAAGTCGCCACATCGAGGAGGTCCTTGCCCTCCACGATCACGGCCAGATCATAGCCGCCGCTCATCAGAAAGCAGTCGCGCACCTGGTCAAATTTCGAAATCCGGCGTGCCAGACGGTCAAAGCCGCCATCACGCTCTGGCGAGATGCGCACCTCGATCAAAGCCGTCACACGGCGGTCCCCCGCCTTCAGACGGTCCACCACCGCGCTATAACCCAAAATCGTGCCATCCGCCTCCGCCGCGGCAATGCGGGCGGCGATTTCGGATTCGGCAACGCCCAATGCGAGAGCGATCTCTTTGGGGCTGCGGTTGGAGTTATTGCGGAGCAGTTCGATGAGCGGGTCCATATAAGGGGTCGCGACTGTAGCGCGAGTCCCCGATTTGAACAGCGGAAAGCAGAATCAACATTGAACATTCAGCCCGGACATGGAACATCCGGGCATGCGCGCCACCGCCATCCAGATCATCCAAAAGCTCACGCACGCCGGTCACAAGGCCCTCCTCGCCGGCGGCTGCGTCCGTGACATGCTCCTCGGCCGCGAGCCCAAAGACTTCGACGTCGCCACCAGCGCAACCCCAGAGCAAGTCGTCTCACTCTTCCCCGGCGCACAAACAGTAGGTGCTCACTTCGGTGTCGTCATCGTGCGCCTGAACCATGAGCACGTCGAAGTCGCCACCTTTCGCAGCGATGGCAGCTACAGCGATGGCCGTCGCCCGGACAGCGTGACCTACTCCACACCCGAACTCGACGCCCAGCGCCGCGATTTCACCATCAACGGCCTCTTCTATGATCCTCTCACCGAGCAGGTGATCGACTACGTCGACGGCCAGGTGGATCTCCGCATGGGCCTCCTGCGCGCCATCGGCGTGGCCAAAGACCGCTTTGAAGAAGACCACCTGCGCATGCTCCGCGCCGTGCGCTTTGCCACCGTGCTCGGCTTCGACATCGAGCACGCCACCTGGGAATCCATCTGCGGCCTCGCCCCCAAGATCAAGAGCGTCAGCATCGAGCGCATCCGCGAAGAGTTCGTCAAAACAATGCTCAGCCCGAACCGCGTGCGCGGCTTCGATCTCCTCGTCAACAGCGGCCTCATGGAGCAGTTCCTTCCCGAGATCCTCGTTCTTCAAGGCTGCGAACAGCCGCCGCAGTTCCACCCCGAGGGCGATGTCTTCATCCACACCCGCCTCATGCTCAGCCTGCTCCCCGCCGAGGTCTCCCTTCCTCTGGTCATGAGCGTGCTCCTTCACGACATCGCCAAGCCAGCCACACAAACGCGCGATGCCGACACGGGCCGCATTCGCTTCAACGGTCACGACAAACTCGGCGCAGAAAAAACCGGCGAAATCATGCGCCGCATGAAATTCTCCAACGACATCATCGAACCCACCGTCGTCGCCGTGGAAAACCACATGGTCTTCAAAGACGTGAAAAAGATGCGCACCGCCAAGCTGCGCCGCTTCATGGCCCGCCCCTCCTTCGATGACGAGCTCGCCCTGCACCGCGTCGATTGCCTCGGCTCAAACGGCTGGCTGGACAATTACGACTTCCTGCGCGCGAAACGCGAAGAACTCGCCAGCGAACCCATGCTCCCACCGCGCATCATCACCGGTGCCGATCTCATCGCCCAAGGCTGGCACGCCGGCAAAGCCCTCGGCAAACTCCTCACCACCCTCCAAACCCTCCAGCTCGAAGGCACTCTCAAAACCAAGGAAGAAGCCCTCGCCTGGGTCGCCGAGCATGCGCCCGTTCCCGATGTGTTTGATGCCCTGGAGGAATAGCTCAATGAACCTTGGTGCTGAAGGATGGATGGCGGAGCCATCCCAGCCTGTAGCGAGGGGTTGAGCGAAGCGACACCCCTCGTTATCCACACAAAACCTCCCTCTCACACTCGCATCGCGTAGCGATGCCAGCACGAGCGTCCCATTATTCTTCGCATCCCGATAGTTTGCGCTGACTCCTCTACACCACCAGCCCCGGCAAACTCGTGCTCGTACTCGACCCAAACTCATCCGCCTCAATCCCCATGCGCTGCAGCATCTGCACGAAGAGATTGCACATCGGCTGGTTGTTCTTCGCATCAAACGCCAGGTGCTGACCATGCTTGAACCCACCACCTGCAAACACCAGCGGCAGGTTGTGCCAGTCATGATTGTTAGCGTTGCCGAGATTGCTGCCAAACAAAACCATCGTGTTATCCAGCAGGCTCCCATTCGCCTCCTTCTTCGCCTTGAGCGAAGTGAGCAAACCGTTGAACGCCTCAAACTCCGCACGCTCGATACGCTGCAGCTGTTCGATTTTCATCGGGTCCTGTCCGTGATGCGAAAGATTGTGGTGCGCCATCGTCACCCCATTGATCAACGGCACATCGCCCCTGCCCTGCACCAGCACCGTGATCGCCCGGGTGCTGTCCGTTTGCAGCGCCAGCGGGATCAGATCAAACAGCAGCTTCATGCGGGCAATGAGATCAGCCTCGTTTTCAATGTCCGTCGGCGGCTTGGCATCCACCTTCGGCTTCGGCTTCTGCACCCACGCCTCGGACTTCAGCATGCGCTCCTCCATCTCACGCACGGAGGTGTAGTACTCATCCAGCTTCTCCTTATCCGCCGCACCCACACGTTTTTCAAACCTCTTCGCCTCGGCCTGCACCGTGTCCATGATGCTGCGTCCTTCCTTGAGCTTGCGCATCTGGTTGTTGATCTCGCCCGGAGTGCCATCAAGGAAAAGCTTGGCAAAGACTTGCGAAGGCTTCGACTGCGCCTGCACCATCACACCGCTGCGCGTGTAGCTCTGGCTGCTCTGCCCCGCTGAGCTGAGCACCAGTGAAGGATACCGCGTCTCGTAACCAATCTTCTCCGCCACGAATTGATCAATGGAAACCGTGTTGCGGAATCCACCGAGACCCGGCCCGCGCGCCGAAGTCAGCCACGTCATTTCCGACGTATGCCCGTCCGCCCCAGCCTGATCTGGATGACACACGCCCGAGAGCACAGTGAAGTCTTCCCGATGATCTTTGAGCGCCTCCAAATACGGCGTGAGTATGTAGCCACGGCCCGCCTCCTTGGGAAACAACGAAGGCCCGTAAATACCCAGCGAAGCACAGGCAAACACCATGCGCTTCGGCGGCGTGGCAGCCGCCGCACTGGACAGACGCGGCATCATGGCCTCAAGAAACGGCAGGGCCAGCGAGACACCGGAACCGTGCAAAAAGGCGCGGCGGGAAATGGCGGGGCGTGTGATCATGGTGGGATGGAGTCGAATTGAAACGTCGGTTACTTGCTCAAAAACAGCGGAGATTGCACCACGGCATGGACCAGTGAACGCAGCCCTGAGCCATCGGCTTTGGCTTGCTTGGCGATGCCATCGATGGCATCGCGATCAGCAAACTGGATACCAGCGCCAGTGCCATAAGTGACCAGATTGCTGGCGAGCGCGCGCATGACTTGCTCCTGCTGTTCGAGCAGCAGCTTCTTGAATTCAGCGATGCCCTGAAACTTGCGGCCATCCGCCAGTTCGCCGCTGGCATCCACAGGCAGGCCTTCCTTGTACTGCCAGATGTTTTGGCCGTGAAGCTTGCGCTTCACATTGGCCCCCTTTTCATTGGAGCGGTAGTTCTCACGGAATCCGCCAATGACATCAAAGCTCTCTAGCGCAAATCCAGGCGGGTCAATCTGACGATGGCAGGTGGCGCAGGTCTCACTGTCGCGGTGTTTCGCCAGTTGTTCGCGAATGGTGGTGGTGCCGCGCGTGTCTGGCTCGATGGACCCCACACTGGCCGGAGGTGGCGCGGGCGGCTGCCCCAGCAGATGCTTCATGACCCAGGTCCCGCGAATCACCGGCGAGGTCACCGTGCCGTTCGCTGTGACCTTGAGCACGCTCGCCTGCGTGAGCACCCCGCCACGCGGGCTGTCCGCAGGCAATGACACGCGGCGGAACTGCTCACCCGCGATGCCCGGCAGCTCGTAATGCTCGGCAAGGCGGTTGTTCACCATCGCAAAGTCGCTCTGGATGAGATTGCTCACCGGCAAATTCTTGCTCAGCAGTTCGCTGAAAAATGCCTCCGTTTCCGTGACCATTCCCAGCTTCAAGAGCATGTCATATTCAGGGTAGAGCTTCGTGTCCGGCGTGGTCGCGTCGATGTTGCGCAGTTCCAGCCACTGCCCCACAAAGTTGGTCACAAAAGTCGCTGCTTTCGGTCCTTTGAGCAGGCGCTCAGTCTGCGCTTTTAGCACCGCCGGTTTGCTCAACTGCCCCGCGCTTGCCACCTTCATCAGTTCATCATCGGGCATCGAACTCGTGAGGAAGTACGCCAGCCGCGTCGCCAGAGCGAGATCGCTGAGTTTGCCAGGATGCTCTTCCAGCAGCAGGAAAGCCGGTGACGTGAGAATGGCGCGCAAGCCCACGCGCATGGCCTCTTCGAAAATGTTGCCCGCCTCCAGCGACTGCGTCGCGAGGGCAATGTAAGGGGCCGCCTCATCCGGCTCCAAAGGCCGCCGGAAAGCACGAGTAGCAAAGCCATTGAGACCGCTCGCAATGGCCTGCTTCACATCAGTGGGCGTGAGTTCGTAGCCCAGTTGCTTGCCATCACGATACTTGCGCTTCTTATCGTCCACCTCGGTCAGCGGCACATCACCCAGCGCCATCTTCAGGCTCGCAGGCGGCCATTCAGCAGAGAGCGGCCCCTCCACTTCGATCCATTGCATGGCGATGCCCGTACCTTTAAACTCAGCGGCACCGACATTGTAAATGTTCTCCCCTTTTTTGTCGCGGCCCACGCGTTCACAGTTGATCACGATGTGCTCGCTGCCATCAAGGCGTGTGGTGAACTCATACTCACGCGGCTTGTCCGCCGGCAGTTCGCAGTAGCTCAGCAGGCGCTTCTGCTTGTAGTTGTTGCTGTAGATCATGAGCGTCAGCGGCTCGCCATCGCTTTGGAATGCGTTGCCAGAGAGCTTGATTCGGTAGTTGCCCGGCCCCGGCAGACGGCACTGCTTCAGGCCCACCAGGTAGTCTCCCGTGGTGAACATGATGACCTCCTTGTCATTCTCGCGAAACATCACCCGATGCCCGCTCTTCGGATTCGTCTTGTCGGACAACGTGCCCGCCGGCGTGTCGAGGTTTTTGCGAATCCCCTGCTCGTTTTTGTAGCTATAGCGCTGGTTGATCCCCACCGGCCGCTTGCTCAGCACAATGGCGGCATCCAGCGCGGCATCAGCCGCCTCCAGATACTTCTCGATTTGCAGTTGTGAAAAACGCAGCCCTTCCGCAACAGTGTCAAACCCATGCAGTGGCGTGTCTTCCGGCAGGATGTGCTTCAGCGGCAGGGAGACACCCAGCAGGTCATGCACCGTGTTTTCATACTCCGTGCGGTTCAGCCTGCGCAGCACGGTGCGTCCGTTCTTCGCCTGCTGCGCCAGTTCATAATCACTCAGCGGAGTCTTGAGCGCCGTCTGGAAGCTCTTCAAAGCCGCTGCCTCGGGCTTGGGCTTTTTCGCTGGCGGCATCTCGCCTTTGCTCACACGATCATAGACCTTCACCCAGCGGTCAAAGTTCTTCCGGTCCTCCGGCTTGAACGACAGCGCAGTGAGATCCAGCCCTCCCTTCTTCACATCGCCATCATGGCACTCGTTGCAGTGCTGTTCTAGAAAAGGAGCGACCGGCGACAGCGGTGTGGCACCGGCGGCACTGGCGAGGATGAAATAAACGAAGATGCGTTGCATGGCTGGAACAACAGGAGGCACCAATAGTGCGGCGACATCCACTGATACGCAAGCTTTCCACTCCGCCTTGCGGCAGCCGGTCACGGCGCCTTCTTCTGCTTCTCCCACTCCGCAAGAAACGCACCTTCCCGGTCCGTCACGTAGCGCAGATACCCCTCAGGATCGACAAACGGATTCTCCGCGCTCTTGCCTATACGGGCGTATTTCGCCTCCATGCCGTAGTAAGAACCATGCGCACCCAGAAACAGATCTACCGGCAGCGCCTTCAGCACCTGGAACGTCTTCTCATAATCCGTCGCGATGCCCGGGTAGTTCTTGTTGCCCACCAGCACATAGCCGGGATTCACATTCGGGCTGCCAATGATCACCGCATTGAGGGCCTTGCCGTTGTCCATCACCTGCATCGTCCAAGTCGTGCAGCCCGTCGTGTGCCCCGGTGTGATGTGGGCCACCAGCACAGCATCGCCAAGCTTCACTTCCTCGCCGTCCTTCAATCGACGGTCCACCTTGGCAGGAGGGAACTGCGTGTAGTCCCCTTTCCCCACCCGTGATTTTTTCGCGCCGCCGTTTTCCACCGCGTCAGCATCCTGTGCCATCACCCAATACTTCGCACCAGTCAGTTTCACCATCTCCGCACTTCCCGCACAGTGGTCCGAATGGGCATGGCTGATGAGCAAGATGCGGATGTCCGTAAATTTGAAACCCAGTTTCTCCACGCTCGCACAGATCAGCGGCACCGATTCCTCCAGGCTGCTGTTGATCAGCACATGGCCTGCGGGCGTTGTGATCAAGTAGGACGCCAGATCGCGAGATCCCACATAATACAGGTTCCCCGCGATCCGATGCGGCGGAAAAGGCTCTGTCCACTTCGATGTATCTTGTGCCGAAGCCACGCCGCAACAGCCTAGCAGCAGCAAGAATAACAGGGTTCGTAGATAAAAGTGGTCAGTCATGGCTAGCAGGTCTTCCGAGAATCTTCATCCGCTGATCGTTGTTCAGCTTTCGCATCGAGGCAACTTCGTGATGGAACGCTTCCAGATCACCTCCTTTTTCCTTCAGCAACCGTTCAAATCCGGGCACCATGGTATAATAGGTGGCGACGGTGTTGAGGCGGGCGTTGTTCCAGGATTTCGGTGCATGATTGATGTGAATCCGCGTATGTGGGCTGATGGCCATCGCCTCCTTCAGCATGCCATCAAAAACCCGCTGCTTGGCGATCCTCTCTGCGTCCACACTGGGATAGGTGCCGGCATAGGTCACTTTCAACTTTTCGCGCGTGCGCAGCATCAGGTCGATGGACTGGCGGCTCTTTTTCAGATTGTCTTCATACTCCCGCAGCCCCCTTGTGTCCCCCTTTGAGCGCAGCCAGCGCCGCACACCATCTTCCGCGTTGGCAGTGGCAAAGGCTTCATTGAAATCGGTGTCACCAGAAATGAAAACCTTGGCGTGCGTCAGTTCATGAAAAATGAGTTCGGCCAGTTCGGCATCGCTGCGATGCAGAAAGGTGTTCAGCACCGGGTCCGCCAGATAGCCCAGAGTCGAGTAGGCTTCCACTCCACCAATAAACACATCGTCCCCCTTCTTCTTGAGTCGCTCCGCCTCCTGCCGGGCGTCCTTTTCATTGAAAAAGCCGCGATACTTCAGGCTGCCGACCAGCGGATACCACCACTTCTTGCTTTCCGTGGAAAATTCCGGCGCGGCATACACCACCCACACCACGTAGGGCCGCTTGAGGTCGCAGTACTTCCCGAAACTCTTCGTCGGAAGGTGAAGGTCGCTGGCGGCGAAGGCACGCAGCTCTTCGATGAAGCGCAGCCGCTGCTTCACCTTTTCAGCCACGCTGGCGTCGGCCAGCGCCTCGGCATTCGGCCGGGATTTGCGCCAAATTTCCGACTGCCCGCTGATGGCCTGGGTGTAAAACTGCACCGTACTGCACGCGCTCAGCATGAGGAGGGGCAGGAACGCGAACCAGTTGCGTGTTTTCATCATCCTGCCAGTGTAAGCAGGTCACCACCAACCGACAAACAGCAATGTCTTTCATCCACGACGATTTTCTGCTCTCCACCAAGGCAGCCAGCCACCTCTACCACACCTTTGCCAAGGACGAGCCGATCCTGGACTACCACAATCACCTGCCGCCTAAGGACATCGCGCAGAACCGCCGGTTCAAGAACCTCTTCGAAATCTGGCTCGAAGGCGACCACTACAAGTGGCGTGCCATGCGCTGGAATGGCGTCCCCGAATCACACATCACCGGCAGCGCCTCCCCCCGCGACAAATTCCTCGCCTGGGCCAAAACCGTCCCCTACACCCTGCGCAACCCCCTCTACCACTGGACTCACCTTGAGCTGAAGCGCTACTTCGGCATCGACACCCTGCTGGACGAAAAGACCGCCCCCGCCATCTGGGAACAAACCGAGTCCGCCCTGGCCAAGCCTGAGATGAGCGCCCGTGGCATCCTGCGCACCCAAAAAGTCAAAGCGCTCTGCACCACGGACGATCCCATCGACGACCTCGCCCATCATCAAAAGTGCGCCGCCGACGGCTTTGAAATCGGCGTCTATCCTACCTTCCGTCCTGACAAGGCCCTCACCGTCCATCTGCCCGAAGCCTGGAATGCCTGGTGTGACAAACTCAGCGCCGCCAGCGGCATCGAAGTCAAAAGCTACGCCTCCCTCCTCGACGCCCTCAAACAGCGCCACGACTTCTTCCACAGCATCGGCGGCCGCTTGAGCGACCATGGCCTCAACTACTGCCACGCCAATTTCGTCAGCGATGCCGAGGCCGAACGCATCTTCCAAAAAGCCCGCAGCGGCACCGCCGCCAGCGCCCAGGAGCAGGATCAGTTCGCCAGCAACATCATGCTGCACGTCGGCCGCCTCAATGCCTCACGCGGCTGGACCATGCAGCTGCACCTCGGTCCCGTCCGTAACAACAACAGCCGCCTCGCCCGTGAGATCGGCGCAGACGTCGGCTGCGACAGCATCGGCGACTGGCCGCAGGCGGAGACGCTCTCCCGTTTTCTCGACCGCCTCGACACCGAAAACGCCCTGCCCAAGACCGTTCTCTACAACGTCAACCCCAACGCCAACTACGTCTTCGGCACCATGGCCGGAAATTTCGCCGACGGCACCACCCCCGGCAAAGTCCAGTTCGGCTCCGCCTGGTGGTTCGTCGATCAAAAGGAAGGCATGGAATGGCAGATCAATGCCCTCAGCAATCTCGGCCTCCTCAGCCGCTTCATCGGCATGCTCACAGACAGCCGCAGCTTCATGAGCTTCCCCCGCCACGAATACTTCCGCCGCACCCTCTGCAACCTCCTCGGCACCGACATCGAGTCCGGCCTCATCCCCAACGACGACTCCCTCGTCGGCAGCATGGTCAAAAACATCTGCTATCCCAATGCGAAAGCCTATCTGGGCCTGAAGGTGTCGTAGCACCTCACTCCTTCCACTTCATCAACAGCAGCGTCAGCACCGAACCACTCGTCCACAGCAGCCAGCTTTCGGTAACGAGGTAGGAGCAGCCGAGTATGGCCGCTCCCAGCCCCATCTTCACCACCGACCCCACCGATTTCCCGTAGAGCAAGGCCCCCAGGCCAATAGCTCCGAAGATGAGGGAACCGAAGAAGTCAGAGGCAGAAGGCATGTGAATGAATCGAACGCGGATTTCATCACCGCCTTACGCCTCTTTCTTCATCCACCCCTTAGCAGGACTTGGCGTGGAAGGAGAACACATGCAGGAACGTCCGGGCGATGATCTCCAGATCCAGGTAGAACGACCAGTTCTGGCAGTACTCGATGTCTGAGGTCACGCGATGCTTGATCTCGCTGGAATTATCCACAGGGCCACGATGTCCGCGCACCTGCGCCAGCCCTGTCACGCCGGGCTTCACCGTATGACGCATCGCATACTGGCTGCATTCCATCGCAAACAGCACATCGTGCTCCGCCATATGCGGACGCGGGCCGACCACGGACATGTCGCCAAACAGCACATTCAAGAACTGCGGCATTTCGTCGATGCTCAGCTTCCGCATCAAGCCGCCACCAGTAAAGATGCGCGAGTCATTGGCACGAGCCTGGACGCTCTCCCTGCCGTGATTCACCGTCATCGTGCGGAATTTGTAGATCTTGAACATCTGTCCGTCGGCGCCCGAACGCGACTGCTTGAAGAAGAGCGGGCCGGGTGAGAAGAACCGATGCACCAGCCAGACACCAGCGCACAGGAACGGCAGCACCAGCACCACCACCGGCAGACTGATGGAAATATCGAGCAAGCGCTTCAGAAAACGGTGCGCCGGGCTGACTAGCGGATGCTTGTGCAGGCTGATGAGCTTCATGTGCGAGTATTCGGTGAGCTGCACCGAACCCATGTCTCCAACGATGGGCTGAAGATCCACGGCCAGATGGGTGCCATGCGATTCTGCAATCACCCGGATCCTTTCGGTGCGGGCGGCATCCGTAGGCAGGCGCCAGATCAGCAAATTGGGGCGGCCATGTGTCAGGGCCTCTTCAAGCTGGTGCTCCAGAAAGGCCTCCTGGCTGGCGGTCGTTTCAATGGCAAGCACGTCGCAGAGATGAATGCCTAGCATGGTCTTGTTGGAAAACCATTGTCTCGTCGCTGCCTCACCCGCCTCGTCACACACCGCCAGAATGCGCAGCCGCGGCTGCAGCCGTGCCCCCAAGGTCTGGAGTAATTTCATGAACAGGGTTTTTCCAATCCAGAGGCTGGGTCCCACCATGGTCAAGAACAGCAGCAGCAGTTTGCGGGAGACATCGTAGTTGCGCCACAAGCCCAGATACATGAACAGGGTGAGCGCCAGAAACAAAACCTGGGCGGAGCAGACGCGTAGGGAACGCCCATTCAGCACTTGAAACATGTAATGCCCTTCGCGTCCACAGATCAAAGTGTGCAGCAACAGTCCAAAGATGCCAAAGGCCAGTAGGACGCCTTCTTTAGATGGCGGCGACCATGCCATGTTGAGCATGTCTGGATGCAGTAATTGGGAAAAGAAGAAGGCTACGAAGTAGGCGCTGGCAACGGCGAGGCTATCTACCAGCACGAAAAATGGTGTCCATCCACGAACTCTTTGGCTAAGGGCGTCTTGCATGCGGGAACACTTCACCGCACCAACCATAAATTCCATAATTCGAGGGTTTACATTCCAATCAGCAATACTTTAGTCCCCGCTCAGACAAATGGCAGTCACTGCGCTGGTTGCCATGCCACCTGTTCGCGCGGCTTATTCAGAGTGCGCTTCGAGACACTGCGGGAGGAAGAACTAGTCATCGCCAGTACCATTCCCAGAATAGCGGCAAAGAGGTGCCGAATGGCATCGATCTGCAATGGGAAGTCCACCAAGGCATGAACCAGTATGGAAACAATTGCCACCGAGCAGCAAATCTGACCCGACCTGCGCTGGAAAGACATGCTGCGATCATGCCTGGTTGAAAAAATCCCCCCAAGAGATGAGAGCCAGCGTCTTCCCGGAAATAAGATTATCAGTACAAAAAAGATCAGCCCCGGCCAGCCCCATTCGGCGAAAAATTCAGTGTAATCATTGTGGGCATGCCGCCAGCGCCCATCCTTGAGCACCTGATCGAGCGTGGAATAATGTACCGACACCCATTCAAAGGTGCCTGGCCCTGTGCCGGTCCAGCCATAATCCAAACCGATCTGGACCGCCATCAAGGCCGCATGCCTTCTTGCAGGATCATCAAAATGCCGTGTCGCAAAGATGTTCCAACGTTCAAGACCGGCTCCAGCACCGCTCAACCACGCCCCGACCACCAGCAGACTCAGCCCGATGCAGACTAACAATACCAAGCGCCCTTTACCAAAGGGCAGTGCGGTCAGATCCGGCTTCCAGACGAAAAGTCCCGCCCCCACTAGCAGCAGCATCTCCATAATCAGCAGAAGATGGCCCATCTTCGATACATTCACGAAAACAGCGATGATCTGAACCATTACTGCAACCACCAGAAACGAAACCGGGGGTGTAAAGTCTGTTCTGTAAAAGGCTTTAGCCTTGCAATGCACGCCCCATTGGGGGCTGCGGAGTGAGGCGAGCGT
>CAINGK010000147.1 GCA_903848465.1 uncultured Verrucomicrobiota bacterium | reverse complement strand
TGATGACCGGGTGGCCCTCGTGAGCGCAGGCTTGTGGAATCACCACCTAGCCACCCAAGCCTGCAACCCATCCTGAGCGCAGCGCCCCTGCCACTTTCTGCTCGCGCTCATCCAGTTTGTTATCCGAGAACAAGTCTAATATCTTGGCCTGTGGCGCACCCTTTTTGAAGCAGCGCGTCAGCTTCTGCATCCGCTCCAGCACAAGAGCGTCAGGGACTTTGTCCGGCGTCCAGCCCAGGGAATGCAGGCCGTTGTTAAAGACCACCGCGTCAAACTTGAACCGTCCGGCCATTTCCGTCAGCGCCTGCTCGGGCACGTCACCACCGACGAAGTGGACGCAATGAAACACATAGACGTGCTGCTTGAGCATCTCAGGGATGAATGGGCCACTGTAGCCACCTGAGATGGAGTCGCCGTAGATCAGCACTTTGGGCCACTCCGGGTGCTCGATCTTTGGCACGTCCAAGGCCCAGCCTTTTCCAGCCACCGCGCCGCGTGGAAACTCGCCAGTTCGCTCTTTATTCGAGACGTAGCTGTATGAGGGGCCGAAGACCTTCACGCCATGCACCGTCACCGGCATGGTTTTGGCCTTGGCATTGTCGTTGCGCCCGATCCACATCGGGCCGTCGTTCGGGATGAGTTCCATGAAGCACTTTTTGATGGGAGTATCGTCAATGTAGAAGGTCGCCAGGCCGTTGCGCACGGCCATGGTGAAGGTGACGGGCTTGTTGATCTCCGGCTCGTTGCGGCCGTTGATTGCACCGCCGACCATGAGGATCTTGTTCACGACCGAGTTCACTTGCCGCGCGTAATTCGGCTTGTCCTTGTAATTGAAGAACATGGCAAAGCCGTCGTCCTTGTCGCTGCTCTGCTTGTTCATCACGGTGAAGACGGCATCCTGCACCAGAGCATCGAGCGAAAGCGTGACCTGCACGGTGAAGTTTTTCTGATCGGGAAAATCTTCCGCAGGTACGGCGAACGATGCGCCATCGCGCAGTTTCACCGCGCCGTCGGCTTTTTCCACCGCACCCGACTTCTGCGCCACAGGGATTTCGTTCTTCGCCAGATCCCAGAGAGCGGGTTCGTCGGCAGCAGATGCCGCGTCTGCAAAGACGCACAGCAGGACAGTGATGAATGTAAGCGTGTATTTCATGATAATGTCTTGGATAGCATGGGGATCACTTCGCCGCCTTGCCTTCGGTCTTCCTAGCTGCCGCCGCCCAGCGGATGCCTTCCAGAACATGCTGTCGGACGAAGGGGGTGCTCAGTGAGCGCAAGTCGTGGCCAAACTCGGTGTAGAAAAAGCGGCCGCCTGCTGCTGGCTCATGCGTCCAGGCGATAGGATGATCCGCGCCCATCGGTTTGCCGCCGCGCGTCATGAAATAATCGCGCACGGGCGTGTAAGTGGTCTCATCCACGCGCAGCAGTACCTGCAAGCCGGGCAGCCCTGTCACACAGCGATCATGATTCGTCCAATCTGCTTCGATCCAAAACTCCGTAGGCTGCCCTTTGACGGCGGGGTGATCCTTTGCGGCTGGCTCCACGGTCACTTTTGCCTTGGAGAAATCCGAGTCGCTGTTGAAGTCGCAGCCGCCCAACTGGTTCAGCCATGGCCAGCCGGTTTGATGCACGAGCGCCGCATGCAGGCCCACGACTCCCCGCTTCCCGGTGGCAAACCAGGCCTCGACTGACTGCCGCTGGGCCTCGGGGATGATCTTTTCGAGTTCATTGGCGTTGTTCAGCAGCAGCACATCGTACTTGGCGATCACCTGCGGCACGAGGTCTTTCGGGCTTTCGGTGATGTCCACATCGAAGCCGTTTTCATGGCCGAGCAGCACCAGCCAGCGGTTGATGCCGGGAATGTCGGGATGCCGGTAATAGGCAGCGCCAGAGAAAACGAGCACCTTTATGCGGTCGCCACCAGAAGCTGCCGGAGCTGTGGTATCATGAGCAAAGGCCATGCTCCCGAGCGCCACGATGAAGAGGAGAGTGAGAAGATGGTGGAAGGCGGAGGACCGCATTGGGGCAATGGCGTGTCGTTTCATAGGCTGGCTGGTTTCAAGCACGGAGGCAGTCAATATCATCATTTGGCGCAGCTCAGCGCTGCCCGATCACGCTGAAATCAAGATCACCTTTCCCCGCTTCCACTCCGGCACGCATGGCGGCGGCGGTGCATTCGAGGGCTGGGGTGCTGAGCTTGTCCTCTGCCGCGAGTTCACGGGCAAAGTCGGCATCCTTGAGCATGTTGCGCAGGGCAAAGTGCGGCTCGAAGTCTCCCTTGATGATGGCGGGCAGCTTCATGCCAATGAGCATGGAATAGTTGGCATTCGACTCCAGCGCCTCATGCAGGCGTTCAAGCGAGATGCCATTGGCCTTTGTAATGTCCGCCGCTTCGGCCACGGCCTCCACGATCACGGCGGAGACGAGATTGGTCACGATCTTGAGCACCATCGCATCGCCAACGCCGCCCAGCGGCAGGATCTTGGCAGCACTGGCAGTCAGCACGGGACGGGCGCGCTCCAGCAGCAGATCACTACCGCCGATGTAGTAGCAGAGCTTGCCGTTCTGCGCTGCCATCTTGCTGCCTGTGAAGGGCGCATCAAGGAATGCCGCTCCAGTTTCTTCCACGAGTTTCGCCGCCTGTAGCGTGGCGGCTTTGCTCACCGTAGCGTGGTTCATGATGAGATGCCCGGCTTTGAGCGCTGGCTTCATGTCCTCAATCGCCTCGATCAGTGCCGCGCTGTCGCGCACGAAAATCTGGATGATGCCCGCCGCTTCAGCCACCTCACGCGGTGAGGCGAGGAAGTTGGGCACGGGGCGCGCACTGCGGCTCCACACAAACACTTCATGCCCCGCTTTGCGGAGATTTTCCGCCACACGACTGCCGATGATGCCGAGCCCAAGAATGCCAACGTTTTGTTTCATGCCCACGCCCTTAGCGCACATTTCCCGCCGTGCAACGCCCGCCTCTATTTCATGGGGTGGGTTCGGCATGATCAATGACCTCGGAGTGATAAAATACCGACGGCTTCCAGCGTTCCCTCAATTCGGCGAGGAGTCCCTGCACCGCCTCCTCCCTCCGTTTGCTGGTGAGCAACGCGGCGATCTCTTCTTTCACCTCAGCCAATGGAGGCAGGCGAGAAGCACGACGCTCATACACGATGATGATGTGCCAGCCGAACTGCGTCTGCACCGGCTCGCTGAACTGGCCGATCTTGAGCTTTTCCACCGCAGCGATGAAATCCGCCGGCATGCGCTCCTGCGTGAACCAGCCGAGATCGCCGCCCAATTTTCTGCTTCGATCATCATCCGAGTGTTCCTTGGCCAGTTGCGCAAAGGTCTTTTCCTTGTTCAAAAGCTGCCGCTGAATCTCCCGAATCTCCGCCTCGCGGTCCGGCTTCGTCTTGTCATGTCGGGTCAGGAAAATGTGCGCGGCATGATGCGCCTGCGGAATGCGCAGCGTGTCCTTGAACTCTTCATACCAAGCGCTCACCTCCTGCGGCGTGATCTGCGGCATTTGCTCCTGGAGCCACGCTTCATCGAGCTGCGCCTCATGGATCTGGGCAGCCAAAGACTTGGTCGTCAGTTGCTGGGCCGCTAGGCGTCTGGGAAACTCCGCTTCATCGGCAAACTGCCGCTGCATCCATTCGGACTCACGCTTCGCAGCAGCTTGGGTAGCCACTGTCCCGCTGTTGCTGCGGGAGGTGCGGACGAGGCGGTCGTTCACCAAGTTCTCCAGCACCTGCCAGCGCGTCTGCTTGCGCCCCTCGGGGCCGAGACTGGCCCAGGACTCATGGCGTTTCCACAGCCGCTCGCGCATGGCATCCCCCAGTTCCTGTCGCGTAATCGGCAGGCCGTTCACCTCCGCCACGTTTCCCCCACCCAGCCAAAGCTGCTCAAGCGGCTCCTTGCAGGCATACAGAAGCGCCAGCAGGGAGCCAGCAGCGATGAACCCGACGGCATATCGCCACCGAAAACCCTGGGACAAATTCGACATTGACGCTCCCAACCTAGGACAGCCCATCCTGATGGCAACCGGCGCTTCATTCCCCGCAGGCCGCTTCACACCTGTATATTTTATAATTTTCATAAAATAAACCTAGATTTATTGAGGTAATGCCATAATTTTCACACAACCATGACATTTTTGCGGTTTTTAACTCTGACCTTTTTTGCCTGGGCCGTCACGGCTACGGCTGACACCGTCTCTGTAACAGGGCTGGACAACAACGGCGATTCCATCGGCGAGTATGTGATCGGCGGTCAGACTTACTGGTGGCTGTGCATTGAACCAGGACCGCCCGCACTGAGCAATCAGACCATTACCGCGCAGACCTTGTCGTTTCAGGATGGCTGGACCGTGCAGAACACTGAGCGTAACACCACCATCTATCAGGCAGATCCCACGTTTTACGCCAGCATCGTGCCGAAGCAGGTCGCCGTCATGGAATACGTCCTCGACACCTACCTCCCTTGGAACACCCTGGCAGGTCCCTCGGGTATCTTCACTGAACAGAGCGGTGACTACCACAACTTCAGCAACAACGACCCCTTCTACAATGCGATGTACGCGGTGCAGAACTTCTTATCTGAAACCGAAGGCAAGCCCCCCAAGTCGGACTTCACGAACATGAGCGACTACCTGGACTTCAATGCAGCTAACGCAGCCCTCGGAGATGCCACGGCCATCGCTCGCTCCGGCATCTTCCAGAGCATACTCAGCGATGTCGCCTCCTTAGATGCCTCAAACTTCTTCGCTACCTACGCTCCCCAGCACGGCTATTTCACCGTCAACACCTACGCTCCTTTAAACGACCCAAATAACTGGCAGGACGGCCTGGTGCTCGGCTCGTTTGCTCCCGTTCCCGAACCCGGCAGTGCCCTCCTTATCGCAAGTTTCGGCATCGTGTGGATGATTCGCCGCCGCAGGATTGGCTGAAAAACGCCTCACGCAGGCTCCCATTTGGTCGATTATGCACTGTATTTTGACCAGCAGAACGTTGATTTCCAAGACCTTTGTCTGGCCTTGGAGACAGGCCATGGCATGCTGTTGTGTTTGGCTGCTGCTGCCTGCTGTCGGGCAGGAACTGCGGCTGGAGGTGGTGCCCATGGCGCACGGGCAGCCACTACGACTCAATGAGCCGCTCTCTGCGGTGCAGTCAGCACAGATCTCGCGGCTGGATTTTTTGCTCTCGGGACTGGCACTGCATAGGCAGGACGGGACTTGGATGGAGTCGCGGGACTGGTTTGCGTATCTGAGTGCAGCATCAGGTCGGCTAACGGCACAGGGTTCGGGCATTCCAGCGGGTGATTACAAGGGCATCCGTTTCCGCATCGGAGTGGACGAGGTCACGAACAAGTCCGACCCGCATCGTTTTGCGCCGGATCATCCACTGAATCCGCAGGTCAATGGCCTGCACTGGGGCTGGCAGGGCGGCTACATTTTCCTAGCCCTGGAAGGCCGCTTCCCCAATGGCGGCAAGGAGGACGGGTTCTCTTTCCACATCGCCAATGCACCGCAGTTGATGACCGTGGAATTGCCGGTGGCGTTTCGCGGCGGACGACCGCTGACGCTGGCACTGGAATTGGATGTGCAACGCGTGCTTGAATGTGTCGGATTCAGCAAAAACGGCACCTCCACGCACTCACGCGAAGGCGATGAACTGGCGGCCAGATTGAAGACCACCATCGAGCACGCCTTCCGCGTGCGCAGCATCAACTACGATGTGTATCAAACGCCCCATTACACCACCGCCCCAGTTCCCCTGCCCCCTGGCACGCATGCGCTGACTCCCGCGATGACCCAACGCTTTCCCAAAGTGCAACTGCCTGCCGACAATCCGCTGACGCAGGAAGGCGTGGCGCTGGGCCGACAGTTGTTTCAAGACAGACGGCTCTCGATTAACGGCACCCAATCCTGCGCCGCCTGCCATGATCAAACGCATGCCTTTGCCGATGTGCGACGCTTCAGCCTAGGCGCGCAGCAGCAAACCGGCAGACGCAATGCGATGCCGCTATTCAATCTGGCCTGGCAGCAGGCGTTCTTCTGGGATGGACGGGCCGCCACACTGCGTGAGCAAGTGCTGATGCCGATCCAGGACGCCCATGAAATGAATGAAACGCTGCCCAACGTCATCGCCAAGTTCAGTGCGGATACGAAGTGCGTGAACGCGTTTAACCAAGCCTTCGGTTCCAAGGAGATCACCGCAGAGCGAATCGCGAAGGCGCTGGAGCAGTTTCTTCTCACTCTGGTCTCGCAGGAATCACGCTTTGACCGTGCCGCACGCAATGTGGCAGAGCTGACGGAGAACGAGAAGCGCGGCCTACAGCTATTCGTGACTGAGTTTGATCCGAAGCGTGGGCTACGCGGTGCAGACTGCTTCCACTGCCACGGTGGCACGCTCTTCACCAGCCAGCCCTTTGCCAACAATGGTCTCGCACTGGCGGACGATGATCTCGGACGCATGGCGGTGACACACAATGCGGCTGATCGCGGCAAGTTCAAAACTCCCAGCCTACGCAATATCGCCCGCACCGCGCCCTACATGCATGACGGCCGCTTTGCTACACTGGAGGAGGTGGTCGAGCACTACAGCAGCGGCGTTCGCTCCAGCGCCACGCTGGACCCCAATCTGGCGAAGCACCCAGCAGGCGGCATCCAACTGACCCCGGAAGAGAAGGCTGATCTTGTGGCCTTTCTCAAGACTCTAACGGATGAAAGCTTCATTGAGGGTGCTATCACCACCGCCGCACGTTAAAACGTCTGCTGCCTTTATCATTTTAACCACTGCTCCCAAGTGGTTACCCCGCAAGGATTCGAACCTTGAACGAGAGAATCAAAATCTCCTGTGTTACCATTACACCACGGGGTAGGAGGTGCGCCGAGAGCGATATTAGAGCCTCCTTTCCACTGCGCAAGGGCGGTTCAGGCTGAATTTTGCGTTTGAGTGAAGGTTTGAAGCGTATTCCGAGCTGTGATTGGCGGCTTGATTCGGGGTACACACCATTTTTTTTGCCCGGTGTACGTCAGTGTAGAAATGACGCTGCGGGCCTTGATTTTACAGGCTGACAGCGATTTCGCAGCAAACGTAAATCATTGAAATTATGGAAGTATTAAATATTTATTCTTGCAATACTTATTATGATTTACATAATAACCATGCAATTTAAGAAAATCATTATGAAGAAGCTCATCCTCATCCAGAACGACTATCCCGGCACCGGCAAGAGCACTCTGGCTCTCTGCTTCCAACGCTATCTCCAGCAGTATGGCGTCACTCATCAACTCCTCACTCTAACTGAGGAGGATTCCCACACCCATCTGGGTGCCACGGCTCTCGATGCCAGTTCGCTGACACCCCGAGCATTCCTCGCCCATGTCGATGCCTCCCCACTGACCATTTTGGACGTGAGCACCGGTCTCGGCGAGTTCTTCAACAAATTCTACCAAGGCTGTGAAATGGACCAGATTCTGCAATCGGCAGGCGTCGCCGTCTCAGTGGTCCTGCCGGTCACGGTGGATCGTGAGAGCTTTGATTCAGTCATTGATGCGGCAGAGGTTTACTCCGACAACGTCGAATACCTCATCGCCCACCTCGTGACGAGCTGCTACGATGAAGACGACAAGGTCTGGGACACCAGCTACGCCGCACGCGTGATGGACATGTTTGAAGCCGTAGAATTGCACATTCCAGAAATCACATTCCAGGCCGAACTGAGCACCGAGCGCATGAGCCTCGACTGCGCCCTGCAACAGGATGATGCCGAAGAACGCCTGGGCAAGGAATACACCAAGTGGCACCGCCGCGTCATGGGTCAGGTGGACAGCGCCCGCCAGTACCTCTTCGGCGATGCCTTCCGCCCCACGATGGCTCCGAAGCCCGCCAAGTTGGTGCGCAAGAGTAAGTCCAAGCTCGCCGCCTGAATGCAAAACCACGGGCTACTCGAATAATTCGGGATAGCTCCGATCCGCCACAGCCCGACTGAGAGTCCGAATCTCGGCCGGGCTGGTGCATGTCTGGATGGATTGCGCCAGTGCTTCGCATTCTGGCACAGCCAGACGCCGCACAGCGTGCTTCACGCGTGCGATCTGGGTGGTCGCCACGCTGAGTTCATTCAAGCCCAGGCCGATCATCAACGGTGTCAGCGTCAGATCTGACGCCATCTCCCCACACATACCGATGCGGATGCCCGCTGTGCGTGCGGCCTTGACCGACATGCCGATCAGTCGCAGCACCGCAGGGTGGGTGGGCTGATAGAGCTTCGCCACCCGGTCGTTGAGCCGGTCCACCGCAATGGTGTACTGAATCAAATCATTCGTCCCCAGGCTGAGGAAATCGACTTCCGCCGCGATCAAATCCGCGGACAGCGCCGCGCTGGGAATCTCGATCATGGCACCGATCTCGATTTCGTCCGGCACATCAATGCCTTCCGCCGTGAGTTCATCCGCGCAGTCATTGAGTACGGCTTTTGCCTCGATCACCTCCTGCACGCCCGACACCATGGGAAACATGATGCCCACGCGCCCATGCACCGCTGCGCGCAGTAATGCACGCAGTTGCCGCTTGAACAAATCCAGCCGCCCCAACGAAAGCCGGATGCCACGCCAGCCAAGGAAAGGATTGGGCTCCGGCTCCAGCGCAAGACGCTCGTCCACCTTATCCCCGCCGAGATCCAGCGTGCGGAACACCACACGCTTCGGAGCCTGAGATTTCACCACTTTGCTGTAGGCTGCGGCGAGTTCGTCTTCCGTCGCATCTGGATTTTCGAGGTGCAGGAACTCCGTGCGGAACAGCCCGACCTCTTCGGCACCGCTATCCTCCACGATTTTCATTTCCTCGATGAACTCGGCATTCGCGCCCACGCAGATTGCCGTGCCGCAGGTCGTCAGTGACGGCTTATGCCGCTCCAGTTGAAAGACATCTTCCCGTCGTTCCGCCTGCTCTTCCCGCAGCCGGTAACGCGCCAGGGTTTCCGCGCTGGGGTTCTGAATGAGCAAGCCGCCTTCACCGTCCAGCAACACCGTGTCTCCACTGTGCAGTTCATCGCAGATGCCATGCAGCCTGACCACCGCTGGCAACGCCAGAGAGCGGGCAATGATGGCGGCATGCGACACCGCGCTGCCCGTCTCCAAGGCAAAACCAAGCACCTTGCTGCGGTCCAACTGCACGGTGTCCGAGGGGGTCAGATCATGGGCCACGACGATCACCGGTTCGTCAAACATCGGGTGGTCCAGCAACTCGCCGCGCAGGTGGCGCATCACACGCTGCGTCACATCTTTCACGTCCAGAAAGCGTTCGCGTAGATAGGCGTCGGAAAGTCCGCGCAGGGCGTCCATGTGCTTGCACATGAGCTTGTAGTAGGCCCAGTCCACGCACACATGCTGCTCACGCACGGTTTTTTCCGTCTGCTTGAGAATCGTCGAGTCCTGCAGGATCAAAAGATGCGTTTCAAAGATTTCGCTCTCGGCGCTGCCATGCTCCCCGGCCATGACGCGTTGCAGCTCTTCGATCTCTTTGCCCGTCGCCGCTAGGGCGGCATGCAGACGCTCCATCTGATGCGCTTCCGTGCCGGGTTCGATGCTGTCCTCGTCCGGCTCGTCGAAGTGGTCCCTAAGCACATGCACGACCGCATGGGCCACCCCGTCGGACACCGCAGTGCCGGTCCAGGTTTTTTCTTGCAAAGGGGGGGACGAACTCATTTCCACCCTCTACCTTTCATGCGGACTGTGCGTTTGGCAAACGCCACAGTGCATCAAACTTTCGCTAGCACCTTTTCAAGGCGCTTTTTCAAAGCCCCCGCCTTGCCTTCCTCCCCAATGATCTCCAGCATGGCGATGTAGTCGGTTCCGATCGCCTCATAACTCCGCGCTTCCTGCGGGAGTTGAGCCTCTAGAATCGTCAGGCTTTTTTCAAAATACTGCTGCGCTCCCGCATTGTCCTTCAACTCGTGGCATGCCGTGGCCAGATTGCACAAGGACTGCGCCACATCGCGGTGCTGCTCTCCCAGCACCTCGGTGCGAATCTGGAGTCCGTCCTCAAACATTTCCTTCGCCTGATCGGGAAATCCGGCCGCGTAATACAAGCTGCCCAGATTGTTGAAGACACAGGCCACGGATTCTGATTTGCGACCGCGCTTGTTTTCCAACGTCTCCAAAGCCCGGAGGTAGTGCTGCTCCGCGAGGGCAAATTTGTCCATGCACTTGTAAGTCATCGCCAGGTTGTTGCGCAATTGTGCTGCTACCTCAGCGTTTTCGCCACCAAGCGCCTCGTGATTTTCGATCGCCTCCTCGTAATACGGCAGCGATTCCGCCTCCCGCCCACTGAAATCAAGCAGCGTCGCGAGGTTGGTTCGCACATTCGCCATCACATCCGCTGACAGTTCCAGGTTCTTCCCTGCCTCCAGCGCTTCGCGATACGTTGCCTCAGCTCCGGCGATGTCCTCTGCATCGCGTTGCGCATCTCCCAGCGCCTGGAGCGCACGCACCAGCCCAGGTGCCTTGCCAGGGAATTCCTTGACCGCCGCACGCTGAACCTCCACCGCCTTGCGCGCGGCTTGGATGGCAGATTCGGCAGTAGCAGCAAGTGAAGTGTTTTCAGACATGATCTCGACAAAAATGGGCCGGGTGGGTGGGAAGCGTACCTTCGTGGACACAGCCGCCCTCCGTCAAGTACCGCCTTCGTCCCAAAGCACAAAACTCGAGAAGGGTCATGACACAGAAAGCTCAGGCTCAAGGTTTGAGCCAGGATTCAAAGAAGCGGTAGATTTGCTCGTTCGATTCCTCGTTGGGATCGTGCTTCTCACGGTTCGTCATGGCCACGCGGCTGGTGACGCCGAGCAGTTGATTCACGGCGATGGCGTGGTTGAGCACGGCCCAGCGCTTGGGGGGATCTTCGGCACCGCCGGAGACGAGGAAAGGACGCGGAGCCATCAACGCCTGCAATTCCTGCAAATCGTGGCCTTGTGCGATGAGCACCTTGTAGGCTCCCGTGCGCGGGCTGTCGGCGCCGACCAGACCCGGTTTGCGGGTGAGGGCTGGATCAAGCCCTAGATACCATGGCTCCTGATAGTTGATGCTGCCGCGCGTTTCATCAAAGACGATGCCCGGATCACTCCACACGGCGCAGGCATACTTGTCCCACAAGCAGGAGCCAAACATCGACCACTTGCCGCCATACGAATGCCCGACGATGCCGATGCGCTGGGCATCGACCTCCGGCAGCGCGGCCAGTGCCTGCCACATGTTTGCACAAACGTAACCGAGATAGGACAGTGGCTGGCACTTCGCCGCTGCACTCAGCACCGGCTTGCGCGCATCGCCGCCGGGGGAACCAATCGAGAGCGTGACGAAACCACGCCGCGCCAACTGCCAGGCGAAGTCGCGCAACGGTTTGTCGCTCAACCCCGCGCTCGTTTCAGGATCGTAATACGGCACGAACACCGCAGGGCGCTTCCCCGCATTGGCAGGCAGGAGCAGGTAGCCATCCCCCGTCTGTCCTGGGGCGATTTCGACACGCACCTTGCGCTGCGTGACGCCCCCTTCCCGCTGCGTGGTCTCCAGCACTTCGATCTTCGGCTTCTCAATGACCGCCGGCCATGCCCCCATGATGGCATGCCAGTCCGCCAGGATTTCCGCACGGCGTTTCGCCCAGTCTGCAGGCGTTTTCACAGGACTGCCATCCTTAAACACCAGCGGCGATTTCCCCGGCGAAAACTGGCCCGCAAATTCAGCGGGCACTTGAGTAAATGGCAGAACATCGGCATGAGCCAGAAGAGCCGATGCCAGCAGACCAAGAAGAAGCGAAGGTTTCATGAGGTTGGAATCCCATGAACGTGACTCCGTGATGGTTCCATGCGGACAAAGACGGCTTCAGAAACCAAAAAGCTGATCTTCAAACCGTGCAGGCATGATGCATCTGAGTTGAAACCAGTGCCGCCGTCCTTTAGAATTTGTCCATGAGTACGGTCCTCGAAATCGAACAAGCCATTGAGACACTGCCCCGCGAGCAGTGGCAGGAGTTGCGTGAGTGGTTCCTGGAGCGTGATGCAGTCATCTCCGCTTCTGCGAGTGTCTTTGGCCTCTACGATGCCGAAGAGGGGGAGGGCCAGCAGTGGCAAGACTGACCGCCATGCGCGGTGAAATCTGGCTCATTGATCTAGGTATGATCCAGAAAGTGCGTCCGGTGCTCATCCTCAGCGTGCGGTATAAGGACGCCGAGCGGGCATTGGTGAGCTATGTGGCACGCACGACCAGCACACGCGGCACTGAATACGAAGTGCCGCATGAGGCTGCCCGGTTTGCTCCTGGCGTGTTTGATGCGCAGTCCATCGGTACCGTACCAGATGTGCAGTTGATCCGCCGCTTGAGCGTGTGTGATGCGGATACGTTGGAAAAGGTGGAAGCAGTGCTCAAACGCTGGCTCTGCCTGAGTTGAGCTATAGGCTGCTCCCGAACTACAAACAGAGACGCATTCAGAGCCCTCAACGCCCGCTCTTCTGCAAATGCTCGCGCAGCACGCCCACGACCTCCTGGACGACTTCGGGGCGCTCGACGCAGCCGTGCCAGAAGGGGACGACTTTTTCTGACTCCGCACTGGCGAGGTGAGCGCTCCAGTAGGGCACGGCACCGTCGGTGCTTTCAGGGAGCGGGGCTTTACCGATGTGGCCGATGATGGAGTGGTGCGGCACGGGGATGGGCACGGCCTTCAGTCCCTGGTAAAGCGGGTGCTGATTGGACAGCGTGCCGATGCTCAGGAAGGCGAAGAAACCCCAGTCGCGAATCTGCGGCGAGAGCGCGTCGGTGTTACCGGTGAGGAGTTGCTCGGACATGAGCAGGGTGTCCACCGGCAAACGGATGAGCGAGGCCAGACGACGCACGATGTTCATGCTGGCGATGTTGCTGCCGCGATGGGGTGTGGTGATGAAAATCACGCGTTTCACCTCGGGCTGCGGCTTGAACTTGAGTGTACTCACCAACCTCTCACGCACTGGCGCGGAGACATTTAATTGCTCCGGTGGCTTGCGGAACATGGCGTTCCAGAGCTTGTCGCCGGGCTCAATCGTCTGCATGCGGCTGAGCAGTCCGCCCATGCTGTGGCCCACGAGCACCATCTGGTTCATGCCAGCGTCATTGTGATCAGGATCAAAGTAATCACGCGCCTGCTGCAGCGAGGCGCGCAAGCGTGCAGAAGTCTGTGGCACGCCCATGCCTGTAGGATAGAGGAAGTACCAGGGCTGATATTTGGCGCGCAGTTCGGGGTCTGAGCAGATGGCATTGACCGTGTTTAGCCAGATGTGCGGGTCGGACATGAGGCCATGCACAAACACGACAGGGATGCGCCGCGGGTCATAACCGTCCATGCAGTAGAGATGGCAGTCTCCCAGCGTGCGTTCGGGGTACAACAGCCCCAGCCATGAAAACAGGCTCAGCGATTTTTTTGACAGCGCACGGTCCTTGGCGGCGGTGAAATTGGCTGCCAGTGGCTGGGGCCCATGCTCCACCTGCACGGTCCCGACATTCAGGGCATTGTGCAAATGCAGGCGGCAGCGCCGTGGCGTCGCCGGATCATTGTCATCCTCGGTCATCTCCATCACGGCGGTCAGCGTGAGATTGCCACCATTCGGCGGTAGAAAGGGCTGCTCTTTGCGGGCCGCATTCGTGCGGTAGATATGGCCGACGAGAGGCACCCCCACGCCAGGACGCTCCGCGAGGGTGTCTTCCCCATGCGATCTCAGGCGCGAAGCGAGGATGAGCTGATCGATCTGCCTGGGCGGCACCTCAATCCGGGGATTGGTCTGGGTGGCCAGCTCAAGCTGGAATGAGTGCCGCTTAGAGGCAAACACCGTTCCATCCTGCCAATAGCGCGGACATTGGTGCGCGTCATATGCACGCAGAAATTTGGCGAGTGCATGCTCATACCGCTCCTCAGCTTTACTCCGTGTGGTGGCCCCTCCATGCTGCATGTCATCCCAGCCGACCGCCACTTCTTCCAGCAGTCCAGCCATGTGCCGCTTCTCGCGTGCGCTCAGTTTGGTTTCGGCGCGCGGCAACTCCACACGCAGCACCGAGTGGCAGGAGGTCAGCGCTCCACAGAAGAGGAGAGCGAACAGGCGCAACGCAGGTGTGGACAGCATCACTTCGTTTCCGGGATCGGTGTCAGCTTGATGTTACGGATCGCCGCCATGGTGTTGAAAGTTGTCAGCGAGAGCGGGAGGTAGCTCTCAATAGGGCCGGGACGCACACTGATTTTCTTCCCTTCGATGTCCTCGTCGATGATCTGCTTGTCTCCCAGCCAGACGCTGAGGTTTTTCGGGGTCACGCGCAGCTTGATGGCATACCACTCGTCATCTTTGTAGCGCTGGTAGCTGGAGGTGTTGTTGTCGGAGGCATCCATGCTGTCGATGCACGAAATGCCCGTCACGCTGCCGCCCCAGCCGCCACAGATCAGCGTGGCGCAGTGTTTGACATCGCCGACGGGAAAGGTGAGACCCACGAAGAAATCGACTCCCTGCATGCGCTTGGCTTCCAGCGTGATCTCGTAGTTGGTCGTTGGCAATGCCGCCGCTTTCTTGTAAATGGCACCGCTGACATTCTCTCCCTGATTGATGATCATGAGGCCACCCTCCAGTTCCACCACCCCGCTGCCGCCGACGTCCACGGATTCCCAGTCGTCGAGCGATTTGCCATTGAACAGCACGATCTCCTTCTCAGCCTCTGGCTTGGCTGCGGCGGGTTGGTCTGCAGCGTTGGCAATGGCGGTGCCAAGCACGAGAAGAGCGGTCAGGGTGGGGAATTTCATAGCTTCAAACTTCACCCTCAGCGTGGCATGCCCCACGGTCAAGCGTCACAAAACTCACCTTCATCCATGCTCCACCCCGATCTAAAAACCATCATCATCATGGGCGTTTCCGGTAGCGGTAAATCCGTCGTCGGCAACCTGCTGGCCGCGAAACTCGACGGCGTCTTCGAAGACGGCGACGATTTCCACCCACCCGCCAACAAAGCCAAGATGTCCGCCGGCACGCCGCTCAACGATGACGACCGCTGGCCCTGGTACGCCACGCTGCGCCAGCGCATTGAGGACATGCGCCACCTCACGCCGAACTACGTGCTCGCCTGCTCCGCGCTGAAGCCGATCTATCGTGACAAGCTGCGCGCGCATGATCACCCGGAGACACTGCGCTTTGTGCTACTGGACGGCACGAAGGAACTGATCGCTTCACGCCTGGCTGCGCGCAAAGGCCACTTCATGCCACCCACGTTGCTGGACAGCCAGTTCGCCACCCTGGACCCGACGCCGGACATCATCCGTGTCTCCATTGATCAAACGCCTGAACAGATCGTGAACGACATCATGCAGAAATTGGAACAGTCATGAGTGATTCCGTCCAGCGGCTATTCTGGGGCTGGGATGCACCCGTCCTGGATCAAGCCGTGGCCTTGCTCTGTCGAGACTGGGATTCCACGCGTGCGCTGGATCTCAGCAGCACGCTGCTGCTCGTACCAAACGGTGAAGCCGGACGCCGCCTGCGTGAAGCGCTCGCCCAAGCGACCTACCAAACAGGAACTGCCGCCATCGTGCCGCATCTCTGGCTGCCGGAACAAGCCTTGCTGCCGCAGTCACGCCGCTTTGAAGCCGCCACCCCGTTGCAGTCCCAGATGGCCTGGCAGCGTGCGCTGGAGCGAGTCCCGCTCGAATCACTCACCGCGCTGTTCCCCAAGCCACCCGCCTCTCCTGGCTGGGGCTGGCAGGCGGAAACGGCACGCATGCTGACGGAACTCAAAATGCTGCTGGGCACAGGTGGTCTGACCTTTGCCGACACCGCAGCCCATCCCGCCGCGCTGCGCGACACCGCGCGCTGGCAGGACCTCGCGAAAATCGAGCGCGCTTACTTCGAGGAACTCGCGCAGGCGAAAGTCGCCGACGCCCAAGTGCTCAAACGTCGTTATGCCCACGAGCCCGCCTTGCCCGAAGGGGTGCAGCGCATCGTCGTCCTCGCGTCACCGGATTTGCCCCCCTTGCTGGATGCGTGGATCACAGGCTGTGCCAAACGTGGATTGCAGGTACACATCGCGATTCAAGCTCCGCAGTCGCTGGCGCACACCTTTGACGCCTGCGGTCGCCCACGGCCCGAATACTGGGGTGAGGACGCGGGCAACAACCTGCCTTTGCAAAATCAGCAGATCTACATCGCGCGTGATCCCGCGACGCAGGCAGCGCAAACACTCAATCTCATGCGCGAGCTCGTGCCCGCTGGCCGCACGGCGCTCGGCGTATGCGATGCGGAAGTCGGCAGCCTGCTGCTGGAAAAACTCACGCTCGAAGACGCGCGCAGTTTTGAACCCGGCGGCATTCCCGTGCAGCGAGAGGGTATGTGGCATGTGCTCGACTGCTTCCGCCTGCTGCTCAGCTCTGGAGCCTGGCGTGCCTTTGCCGCGCTACTGCGTATTGAGGAATTCCGCACCGCTGTTATTCCGGTCAATGAGAGCACTGCTGCACTGCTGCGTGAAGCCGACGACTTTGCCAGTGAGCATCTGCCCGTGACTCTGGCACATGCGCTGGAATTGCCGCTCGCAGACCACCCTGCCCTGCTGCCTGCCGTTGAGAATACTCTCGCTTTGCTCGATTCGCTGCGTCGTCTCACCCCGGCCAAAGCGGCACGCAGCCTCATCCTGAAGCTGCTTGGTGATCGCACCTTCAATCCTGAAGCGCCCGGCCACCGTGAACGTACGGAACTGGCCACCGAGTGGCTGCGCATCAGCGAGGAACTCGAACTTGAAGCGCAACGTTTCGGTTTGCGGCCCAAAGCGGAGGACGCCTTCGCACTGTCACTCGAAACCCTCGCGCAAAGCCGCTTGGCCGAGCCGCGTGGTGAAATCGACCTGGTGCTGCAAGGTTGGCTGGAACTGCTGTGGGAAAAAGCGCCCAATCTCATCGTCACCGGTCTCAATGAAGAACATGTGCCGGGTATCTTCATCAGCCACCCGTTTTTACCGGATAGCCTGCGCAACGCGCTGGGGCTTCCTTGTCAAAACACCCGCTTCGCGCGTGACGCCTTCATCCTCGCCGCGCTGGCTCATCAGCGTCTCGGCGAACACGGGCAGTTGCAGTTGCTCTGCGGACAGTGGAGCGAAGGTGGCGATGCGCTGCGACCTTCGCGGCTGCTGTTTTTATGCGACGACCAGGCACTACCGCAGCGCGTGGCCCACCTGTTCCCGAAGGAGGAAGATCAGCCCTCTGTAGCCGAACCACCGCGCAAGCTGGCCTGGAAACTCCAGCCGGACTGGAGCGCCAAGCCGCTCGACACCATCTCGCCTTCGCGCTTACGCGACTATTTGAACTGCCCCTTTCGCTACTACCTGAGTCACGCGAAAGGCATGAGCGCCGTCGAGACTGGCAAACGTGAGCTGGATGCCGCCGAGTTTGGCAACCTCATTCATCATGCGTTCCATCGTCTGAGCCTGGACGCCAGCATGCGCGACTGCACGCATCCCGCACAAATTGCCGACTGTCTCGAAGCCGCCGCACGCGACCGAGTGCGGGAAATCCATGGCCGACGTCCAGCACCGCTGATCACGTTGCAGCTTGAGAGCATTCTACTACGTCTGCGCAACGCTGCGGAGGTGGAAGCCAGGAACCGACAGCAAGGCTGGCAGTGCATTGATGCGGAACTGCTCATCGGTGGGAAGGAAGATAGCGCGCCATTTCTCATCGCAGATGCCCGTCTAAGAGGTCGCATTGACCGGGTGGAGCGCCATGTGGACGGCACGCTGAGGATCGTCGATTTCAAAAGCTCCGACAAACCGCGTCCGCCGCAGGAAGCACATTTCAAAGTGATCACTTCCCGCACCAAGCTCACTGACGCCGATGAATGGAAGTGCTTTGACCTGCCCGACGATAGACGCGGCTTGTGGCTGGATTTGCAACTGCCGCTCTACGCCGCCGCCCTGCAGCAGCGTGGTCAAAACGTGACCAGCGTGGCCTACTTTGCCCTGCCGAAGAGCATTCAAGATACCGCCATCCTTCAATGGGAGGGCTTCGACGCAGAACTGATCAACTCCGCACTCCAGTGCGCCACCGAGGCCGTGCAGCGCATTCGTAGCGGCTTGTTCTGGCCACCGGCTGAGCGCTCTCCCAATGCCGACTTCGACGAGATACTGCTGCATGATCCGCTCCTCAGCGTTCAGCCGCCTCTTGCATAATTACGGCGTCCCGTTTATCAACCCGGCTCATCATGTCCGACATCAAACTCCTCATCACTGGCTGCAAAGGCCGCATGGGCCAGGCCATCATCCGTGCCGCCGAGGCTCAAAACGTCACCGTCGCATCCACCGTTGACGTGAATGATGCTTTGTCCCCAGCGCTAGCCAAAGCTGACATCGTCATCGACTTCTCCTCCCACCTGTTCACTGATGAGCTGCTGGGCGAATGCCTGAAGCAGAAGAAGAGCCTGGTCATCGGTACCACGGGTCACACCAATGAGGAGCTGGCCCGCATCCGCGAAGCCGCCAAGACCCTGCCGATCGTCTTCGCTTCCAATTACAGCATCGGTGTGAACACGCTGTTCTGGCTCACGCGCAAAGCCGCCGAACTGCTTGGCCCTGACTTTGACCTCGAAGTCGTCGAGATGCATCACCGCATGAAGAAGGATTCCCCCAGCGGCACCGCCCGCACGCTGGTCGAGATCCTCGCGGATGTGCGCGGTCTTGAATACGACAAGGACTGCCGTCATGGCCGCTTCGGCGATGTGGGTGCCCGCACGCCTAAAGAAATCGGCGTACATGCCATCCGCGGTGGCGATGTCGTGGGCGATCACACCGTGATCTTTGCCAACGTCGGCGAGCGCGTCGAACTCACCCACAAAGCCAGTAGCCGCGACACCTTCGCCAACGGCTCCGTCCGCGCTGCCACCTGGCTGGCGGGTAAGCCTGCGGGATTGTATGACATGCAGGATGTGCTGGGACTGAAGTGAGAGTTTGCGATGGCTGGCAGTGGTTTGCCATCGTTTGCAATGGTTTCCAAACAACTGCCAACAACCGCAAACCATGAACTTCGGCATCGCTCTTGGCTCCAATCTTGGTGATCGCGCGGAGAACATGCGGCGGGGTATTGAGCTGTTGATGACTCGCGTGCCTGGCATTCAGCTCAACGCGAGCGCACCGGTGTATGAGACGGAGCCGGTGGATTGTGCGCCGGGGACGCAGGCGTTTTTGAATACGGTCATTGAAGTTTCCGCTGAGTGCCAGCCGCACGAACTTCACACTCACCTCAAGGCGATTGAGCAGGCGCTTGGCAGGCCCGAGCAACGAGAACGCAACTCACCGCGCACGCTTGATCTTGATCTGCTGTATGCGGATGATGTCATCAGCGATGATCCCGACCTCATCCTGCCGCATCCCCGCATGCACCTGCGCCGCTTTGTGTTGGAACCACTGGCGGACATCCGGCCTGAATTGATCCTGCCAGGGCAGCAGGTGTCGGTGGCCGAGTTGCTGGCGCATTTGGAGTAATGTAACGCAACTGTTGCGGCAGAACCGGCAGTTACGAGCTTGTTCATGGGGCAAAGCAATGCTTGTTAAAAGATATGACCGACGCCCACCCCACCAATGCTGATCCTGGACGCTGGATTCGTTTCGCACTCGTTATGCTGCCCGTCGGCACCATTCTGCTGGGCATCGCTTCCTTTGGCATCTGGCAGTGGAAGAAGGACCAAGCGGCGGATCGTTCCTTCAAGTATGCACTGGCCCTGAGGCGCATGCTCAGCGTGGAAGGCATCCAAAAGCATGCAGACATCATTCGTACGGCGCTGAACAAACCCGACCGCAACCTGAGCATCCCCGGCTACCTGGAGTCCACCATGGGTGCGGAGAACATGGGCTACACGGTGCGGCGTGAGCGCTTCGGTGCTGAGCAGTCAATCATCGACGCCGAACTGACCGGCACCCGACGTCCGCTTGAAGTGGTGATGGTCCTGGCACTTTACGGCAGCAACGCGGCACAGCAGGAAAACACGGCGCTGGCCGTTGCTGAAGCCCTGGCCGTCGCGCATCAACTTACCGGCGAAAAAGTGGTACGTTCATTGCGCTTTGCCTTTATTCCCGACACACCGGAGGCGCTGAAAAAGTTGCAGGAAGGACTGCAGCGCGATGGCGAACGTCTGATGCATTTGCTGGTGGTCGGCGGCCCCGAAGTGGCGAGCATTGAGGGCATCAGCCGCACGCTGGACACCAAGGCCAAAGGCACCCGTGTCCTCTCCCTCCCCGCCACGCAAACGGCCCAGTCAACGCTGGAGTCCGCCTACCAACTCAAAGCGCTGCTGCTGGAGGCTGCCGAAATCCCATGATCGTCACCTGCCGCCAGATGCAGCAGTGCGAGGAAACCGCATTTGCGCGCGGAGTGAGTGCGGCGGCGTTGATGGAGGAGGCAGGACGCGGCATCGCGGCTGTGGTGCGGCAGTTTGCGCCGCATGCGGGTTCGCTGGTGCTGTTTCTCGGCAAAGGCAACAACGCGGGAGATGCGCTCGTCGCCGCGCGTGAACTGGTCGCTGACGGCTGGCAACTGTACGCAAGGCTGAGTGGCGAGCCCGCTGCGATGAAGGATCTGCCGCGCAGCCATCTGGCTTCGCTGGGCAGTCTCGTTCGCATCCTGGGGGATGCCACCACGTTTGATTTTCCAGCAGGGCCAATTGTGAATCTGGATGGGCTGCTCGGCATCGGTGCCCAAGGGCCGATGAAGCCTGAACTGCAGGTGCTGGCGCGCGAAATGAACGCGCTGCGCACACAGCGGCATGCGCTGACGATTGCGATGGACATCCCGTCTGGTCTCGATGGAGATCACGGCACCGCCTGCGCCGACGCCGTGGAGGCCGACGTGACCGCCGTGGTGGCGCAGATCAAAGCGGGACTGCTGGCCGATGGCGCTGACCATTACGTAGGACGCATCGCGCTGGTGCCGCTGCGGGATTTATCCGCCACCGTAGGCGATGCCCAGGCCGAAGTATTGACTCCCCGGCTGCTGCGCTCCTGGCTGCCGCGCCGGGCCAACGATATGCACAAAGGCAATGCAGGGCGTGTCGGCATCCTGGCTGGTTCACCGGGGTTTCTCGGTGCTGCGGAGCTGGCCTGCCGCGGTGCCATTCGTGCCGGTGCGGGACTCGTCACGCTGCTGGTGAAGGAGGATGTGTATCCCTTTATCGCACCGCGCATGCCAGCAGAGGTGATGGTCAAAACCATTGCCGACTATCGCGCTGTGCTGGAGATGAACTTCGATGTGCTGGCTATCGGTCCGGGGCTGGGCTTTACGCATGAGCAGGAAATCCTCGCTGTGCTTCAGCAAGCCAAGGTCCCCATCATCGTGGATGCCGACGCCTTGACCATGCTGGCCCAGCATCCCGAAGTACACGCTGCGATGAGCAACCAGCCGCACCTCATGACCCCGCATCCCGGCGAGATGGAGCGTCTGCTGCGCCATTTCCCCAGCGGTCAGGGCATGAGCCGCCGCCTGCTGGTGGAATCCTTCACGGCAGGCGCGCCGGGGCGTACGCTGCTGCTCAAAGGGACTCGCACCGTCATCGGCACTCACGGTCAGCCGACGCTCTTCAACACCACGGGCCATCCCGGCATGGCCAGCGGTGGCATGGGCGATGTTTTATCCGGCGTCTGCGCCGCTTTCGCAGCGCAGCATCTTCCCCTGCATCACGCCGCCGGTCTGGGCGCGTGGCTGTGCGGTCGAGCCGCCGAACGCTTTGTCACGCAGGAACGCGTGGCCATGGAATCCATCGGCGCAAGCGACGTCACCGCACATCTGGGCGGAGCGTTGCAGGATTTGAAGGAAGGGCGGTTTTGAGGAGTTACAGGTCTCAATTATATAGCTTTTTGTATTACTTCATAGCCTTCCAGGCAAATAACATCGCGCGGAGATAAAGCGAATCCCCTCTCCCCCGAAGAAAAGACGAGTTGTTATAGTCCGTCAGGGGCGGGGAGAGGGAGCGCCTCATTTGGCTACCCTGGATTGATTCGATACAATATGATTTAACATGCTCTTAAAAAGGGCGCATCCCCCCCTCCCCCGCTCTACTTCACCGCCTCATAGAGCGAAGCGATGCCAAACGTGAGCTGCCGTGTGCTGGCGCTGACGAAACCATTGGCGCAGATCAGCGCCTCCATCTCGCGTCCCGAGGGGAAGCGTTCGATGGAACCGCAAAGGTAAACATAAGCCTCACGTTTACCGGTGATCCAGCCAGCGATGCGCGGCATGATCTGCTTCAGATAAAACAGGTACATCTGGCGGATTCCGGGGATGCGCGGGATGGAAAAATCGAGCACGAACAAGCGCCCGCCAGGACGCAACACGCGGTTCATTTCCTGCAAGGCGGCGGGCCAGGAGGCCATGTTGCGCAGGCCAAAGGCCACCGTGAGCACATCAAAGACGCCGTCTTGAAAGGGCAGCGCCAGCCCGTCTGCGGCGACGAGGCTGCGGAAGTGCCGCGCCTGCGCCTCGCGCATCATCGGCACAGAGAAATCAGCGCCGAGTACTTTGGCCTGCGGGCAAGCGGACTGAACCGCTTGGGCGAGATCGCCGCTGCCGGTGGCGAGATCGAGCACACGCAGCGGCTGCAGTTCAGCGATGCGTCTGGCTGTGCTGCGCCGCCAGAGGCAGTCGATGCCAAGACTGAGTACGTGGTTTGCCAGCACGTAACGCGATGCGATTCCCGCAAATGCTTGCCTCACGAATCCTGCGTCTTGCATGTGACTTTGTGTTTAACCGGTAACCCGAGGCGGCACTGTTGCCGCTGGATGGTGCTCACGACTGGACTCGAACCAGCACAATGTTACTTACTAGAACCTGAATCTAGCGCGTCTACCAATTCCGCCACGTGAGCAAAGGAGTCGGGTTAACCGGGTCGTGAGTTTTGACCAAGCCGAAGAATACTCAAGTGAGAAAATCATTTTCTTCTGGCGACATGGCGGGCCTCGGGTTAGGCGCGTGTGCATGTCCTTTCGTCTTGAGATGTTGCAAGTAGCCCGGCTGGCCCCCAAACTCCTCGGTGAGTCAGCGGAGCTGGTGGAAGCTTTTTTGCGTTCACGCCTGTCTCCTGAAGGCGGTTTTTTAGACCGCAATGACAAGCCTGACCTCTACTACACCGTCTTTGGCCTCGAAGGCCTGCAAGCGCTGTCGGTGGCTGCCAGCACGATTCCAGATGTGCGGCCATGGCTGGCGCAATTTGGCGATGGGGAACGGCAGGACTTTGTACATCTTTGCTGCCTAGCACGCTGCTGGGCGAATGCAGGCATGCAGGATTTCCCTGCTGCCGCGCGTGAGGCGCTGGCGGCGCGTATTGAAGCCTTTCGCTGTCCAGACGGTGGCTACCATCAGGCTCCAAAGCGCGCCAAGGGCAGCGCCTACGGCTGCCTGCTGGCCTGGGGGGCCTATCAAGACCTTGGTGGCATCCCGCCTGAGCCTTGGCGACTGGTAACTTGCATGGGCGGACTGCGCACTCCCGATGGCGCGTGGTCCAACGAGCCGGGCATTCCCGTGGGCTCCACGACGGCCACGGCAGCTATGGTGGCCCTGCACCGCCACATGGACATGGCACCACCCGCTGAAGCCGTGGACTGGCTGATGCGTCAGTGCCTGCCCGCTGGCGGCTTCCTGGCCCTGCCCGCCGCTCCCCTGCCCGACCTGCTTTCCACCGCCGTGGCTCTGCATGCGCTGGATGCGGTGCAGGCGGATTTCTCCCGACTCAAGGAACCCTGCCTCGACTTTGTCGATTCACTCTGGAGTGCCACCGGCGGCTTCCACGGCAACTGGACCGATGACATGCTGGACTGCGAGTACACCTACTACGGCATGCTGGCGCTGGGGCATCTTTCGCTCTGAGTAAGTGAGAACAAAAAACCCGGACATTGCTGTCCGGGTTCTCTGAATAAGTCTGCGGGGCGTCGAATTAAGCGAGCGCTTCCGTGAGGATGCGACCGCCATTGACGATGTCGATGGGGCGACCGCCGTCGGCCATGATGCGCTTCTCACTGTTGATGCCGAGGAGGCGATACATGGTCTTGGCAAGGTCTTCTGGACCCACGGCATCGCGGTCAGGCTCACCACCGAGGGCGTCAGAAGCACCGTGGATGTAGCCTTCTTTGACACCACCACCAGCAAGGGCGACGGAGAACACGCGAGGCCAGTGGTCACGACCATTGGTGCCGTTGATCTTGGGCGTGCGGCCGAATTCGGAGCTGACCATGACGAGCGTGCGCTTGAGCATGCCACGTTCGGAAAGGTCGGTGATCAGGCGGGCGAAGGCCTGGTCGAAGTTCGGTGCCTGACCGGTGAAAGCGTCCTTGATGTTGGAGTGGTGGTCCCAGCCGCCGTAGTTGACGGACACCATGCGCACACCGGACTCCACCAGACGACGGGCCAGCAGGAAGCGCTGACCGGCGGAGTTGCGGCCGTATTCGTCACGCAGCTTGTCGGTTTCCTTGGTGAGGTCGAATGCTTCACGAGCCTTCTGGCTGCTGATCAGACCGTAGGCGGCCTGATAGAAGCTGTCCATGGCGCTGATGGAATCTGCTTTTTCCACGGCTTTGAAATGCTCGTCCACCGTGCCCAGCAGGTTGCGGCGGCGGTCGAAGCGCTTCTCGTCCACGTCTTTCGGGGTCAGCAGGTCACGCACCGTGAAGCCTTTGTCAGCAGGGTCGCTGCCGAGGGCAAACGGGCCGTAGGCGCTGCTCATGTAACCAGTGCCCTGATCCGGGGCGAACACGCTCGGCACAGCGACATAAGGCGGCAGGTTGTTGCGGCTGCCCTGTTCATGCGAAATCACGGAGCCAAAGCTGGGGAACTTGATCGCCGGGCTTGGACGGTAGCCGGTGAACATGTTGTGCGTACCACGCTCATGAGCGGCTTCACCGTGGGTCATCGAACGGATGACGGTGAGCTTGTCCATGATCTTGGCGATGTTGACAAACTTCTCGCCAACGTATTCTCCAGGGATGGCAGTCTTGATCGGGGTGAACGGGCCGCGATAGTCTGGCGAAGCAAACGGCTTCGGATCCCAGGACTCATGCTGCGCCATGCCACCAGGGAGGTAGATGTGAATGACCGAATCAGCCACAGGCTTGAAGGTTTCCACTTCAGGCATGACCTGCGCGGCTTGCAGACGCAGCATCTCAGGCAGCGTCAGACCGAGACCGCCAAGCATGCCGACGTAGAGGAAGTCACGCCGGCTGGCACCGGAGCGCAGATCGAGGTGGTTACCCTGGCAGAGAGAGTGCATTTTCATAAGGAAAGAGGGAGGGGATATAGCTATTGACGTGAGGAGTTACGGGACGCCCCGGACATTCTTGCAGATTTTGCTAAAAATTGCGCAAATCCTGCTTTTTCAAGCCTTCATGGTGTCACCCAACCTGCCTGCACGAAGTGGTGAATCCACACTTGAAAATCGACCGGCGCATCTGGGGGGAATTTGAGCTGTAGAATCATCGGCACGGTGGCATCCGCGCTTTGTTGCAGACGGTAATCCAGCTCTTTGGCGAGCACGCTAGACTTTTCGGCATAACCATAGACCACTTTGGCACCCGGTTCAGAGATGTTGCGCAGACTGTAGCAATTCAGTGCTGCGGGATCGCCAAACTGGTTCTCAAAGTGTCCTGCGGGGGACACCAGCACACGAAATAGCGTGGGGGCAGCCTGCCGCAGTTCAAGGAAATCCGACCAGGCCATCTCTCCAGCTCCAACAAATGACTCCCAATCCACCACCGGCCCTTTGGCCGTATGCTCAACGGTGGCCATACGCCGCCCACCACCTTCAAACACCACCACGTGTTCGCTGAATTTGGGCGAGATTTCCGTCGCCTCGACGATGGAATCAAACTCAATCGGGCCATCCGCGTTCTTGGAGTAGAAAATGCTCATCAAGGGAGCCACACGGAGTCGGTCACGCACCAATGAAACGCGTTGTTTCCAACTGGGCGTTTGCAGAAATTGGGTCAGTATTTCCTCTGCCGCCGCCAATTTTGCCAGATTCCCGACAGAGCTACTATCCGGCAGCGCCGAGGCGGTTTTGAGATCCGTGCTACCAGGTGGGCGAAACACCAGATTGCCGGAATTCACCTGAGGCAGCGATTCGTCCGGTTGAATCATGGCCGCCGACGCCCCTACCTCAGCGGCATCAGCCTGTGTTTGCTTAGTACCCGGTTTGATCGCCGCCGAGGTCTCGGGTTGGAACAAGCTCACGATGACCATCACAAGGATGATGAACAGCACCACACCAACTCCAATCAACAAGCGCCGCCGGAACTGATGGATCTCTGGATCCATGCGCATGCGCTCAAAGGCATCTCCCGGCAGCGGTTGCTGCTCATACGCGGGTTCCGTCAGCCGGGTCTGCACCGTTGAAGCAGCTGCTGTAGGCTCGCTCTGTGCCATCAACAGCGCACGGCGCTTTGTCTTGGTGCTCTTCTCCGCCATTTGCAGCATCACCATCTGCCCGCACTCCGGGCAGGGGCGTGAGCGAGTGACTGATGAAACCTGGATTTCGACAGTTTTTTCGCAGTGGGGGCAGACGAGCGTGGTGGCCGGCATTCGTGGGCTGGACGTTGAGAGTAAAAAACAGTCTCGCTGCTGGATGGATTCGCCGCAACCGGAGGTTGTTCAATTTCCCAGCATCGAGGCCATGGCCACGCCGCTGCCGTACCGCTGCCGGTGCAGGCCCCAGCTCATCATGATCCGGGCATCCTCCCAGATGTATTTCGTCTTGGTACCTAGCTGCACCAGAATCACCTCACGTCCGCCGCTAGCGGCGCTGGAGATCAAACAACGACCGCTGGCCACAGTGTAGCCAGTTTTCATGCCATTGCACTCAGGCATGGCTCCCAGCAGTTCATTGGTGTTTGAGAGTGTAATCACCCGCCCATCCGCGCGACGGAAGGAGTGGTATTTCCGCCGCACTATATCGCGAATCACATCGCTGCGATACGCAGCCATCGCCACACGGGCCATGTCTCGCGCGGTGGAGTACTGCCCGCCCACTGTCAGCCCGTGGGGGTTTTTGAAATTGGAGTTCACGCAGCCAAGCGCATGAGCCTTGGCGTTCATCTTGGCGGCAAAAGCGCTGATGCTGCCTGCATTGTCACGCGCCAGCACATTGGCCACGTCGTTCGCGCTCTTCACCAAAAAGGCATAAAGCAGCTCGCGGCGGGAGTACACCTCCCCTGGCCGGACGCCCAATCGTGTGGGCTCCACGGCTATATCGGAAGCCTGCACGCGGACCATTTTGTCGAGATTTCCCGCATCCAGTACCACCAGGGCCGTCACCAGCTTCTGGGTGCTGGCCACGCCGCGCGCGGTTTCAAAATTGCGCCCAGCTAGGTGCTGCCCGGTACGCGCATCCAGCAGCAGGTAGGAGGCGGCACGGATCGCAGGACCAGAAGTCGCCACCAGCATGGGCCGCTCCGGCAGCATCACTGGCATGATCTGCACACTGTCGCCCTGGGCATACATGTATTGCGAATTCGGCGCTACTGGGACGGCACGCGCCGTGCTCAGGGTGTCACAACTCGCCAGCGTGGTTGCGGCCACGCCTGTCATCAAAAACTGGATCAATCTCTTCATCTTGGAATAGGACCAGCCTTGTTCGCAGCTTTCATGCCGGGCAAACAGCGGTGGCGGGGTTCCTCTAGGCCACCCGGCGTTTATTGTCAAACCTTGCGCCCACCGCGTCGCGCTCCATGTTCATCACCCACTATGGCTCTTATCATTAACGGCGAACAGATCGACGACGAAATCATCGAGGCGGAATTCCGCCACATCAAAAGTCACTTCGAACGCACCCTCCAGGTGTCCTGCTGCGAGCGTGATCCCGAATTTCGCGGCATGGCCAAAGACAACCTCATCTCCCGCGCACTCCTTGGGCAAGAAAGCCGCCGCCGTCACCCCGAAGTCGCTGAGGCCGACATCTCCGCCCGTCTGACCAAGCTCATCGACGAAGCTGGCGGGGAAACGCAGTTCTACATGAACCTCGGCCTGCCCGTGAAAGACGAGGCGCTCGTCCGTGACAACGTCGCTGGCGGAGTGCGGCTGGACAAAACGCTGCAGGAAATCTACGCGCCCGAACCGGAGCCGACCGAGGCCGAGCTGAAAGCCTGCTACGAGGCCAATCTCAAGCACTACCTGACTGACGAGGAAATCCAGGCCTCCCACATCACCAAAAGCCTCCAGGGAGCCACCAGCCGCCAGGAAACTTACCAAAGCATGCGCGATGTGCGCTCTCAGCTCCTTGCTGGCGCTGACTTCGCCAAACTCGCGGAAGAGCACCGCTCCGGTGAGCAGCAGCAGATTGATCTCGGCTGGTTCAAGCGCGGCGAGTTCATGGAGGAGTTTGAAACCATCGCCTTCTCCATGGGCGAAGGCGAGATCAGCCCCGTCTTCACTACCCAGCTCGGCTTTCACGTCTGCACCGTCACCGGCCGCCGCCCCGCCGTGGCACGTCCGTTCGCTGAAGTGCAGGACGACGTAAAAAACCGTTTCCTCGAAGAGTATCGCGACAAAAAATTCAACGCCTTCCTCGAAGAGCTCAAAGCCGCCGCCAAAGTCGAAGACACCGATCCCGAAGGTGCGAACTGCGGACATTGATCAAGGTTCGTAAAACTGGGCGCATGTGCGCGATTCCGTAAGCATCACAGGCAATCCGGCGAGTTTCGAGCACGCCCTTCGCGGCAGGATTGCCCGCACTACTAATTCACATCTTCGACATCACTGGCAACGGCGTCCGTATTTCCTCCACCGGCTCTGGCAGAGAATCCATGGGTGGGGGGCCGGGGAAATTATCATCGACAAAACGTCGCCACGTATCGCGCGTCTTTTGCGAGATGAATCCCTGCACGGTATCGCCGCACTTGCCGCAGATCATCACGCTGTGCAGCAGGGAGAGCCCCTCGCACACACCGGTGATGACAAAATCATCCATGCCAGGTGCATCGCGCCGTGCATTGCACACGGCACATGATGCCAGACCGCGCTCCAGTGTGACCTGCTCGTCCTGAAACTGCGCCAGACGCTTTTTCGATTCCTGAGAAAACTCCTCCATCATCTGCGAGCGGCAGTGGTCACACAGCGCGTACTCCATCACGCATTCACCGCGCTTGTAGGCCTTGGAGATTTGAAAGCCGCCGGGGAAGTCTGGCAGGGACTCGCCGCAGCGCGTGCAGTTCTGGAATGGACGCTCCTCGTACTCACACCGCAGGTCGGGCGGAATGGGCGGCGGCTGTTGGAGATCGTGATCAGACATCGGCTTGTTTGCAACAAAGCGCACAACATGGCAGTTTCACAGTCCAAACTCATGCGCGCCACGCTTTTCCTCTCCCTCCTCCTTCCAACCCTTCTGCCTGCTCAAACTGCGGACTGGCCGGACTCACGCGGAAACGCGGCCATGACGGGAACATCCCAGGTGGAATTGAAGTTCCCGCTGGAACTCGCGTGGCAGTTCAAGTTGATGGACAAGCCCAAGGGCCAAGCCGAGATGCTGGTCTCCAGTGCCGTCGTACGTGGTGGAAAGGTCTATCTGGGAAGCAAGGACGGCAAATTCTTCTGCCTTGACCTCGCCACCGGCAAGGAACTCTGGAAGACCGAGGCCAAAGGAGCTTTTGACGGGGCCGCTGCTTTTGCAGGCGAGGCCGTCGTTGTTGGCTGCCAGGATGGCTTTGTCTATGCCTGGAACGCCGACACCGGCAAAGAAGTGTGGAAATTTGAAACGCAGGCAGAGATCCACGCCGCCGCTAATGTCTGGACGAATCCTGAAACCAAGGCGCAGAAAATCATCATCGGCAGCTACGACTATTCCATCTACTGCCTCGACGCCAAGACGGGCGTGAAGGAGTGGGCCGCTGAAACCGGCTACTACATCAACGGCGGCTCCGCCGTGGGCGACGGCAAGGTCGTCTTCGGCGGCTGCGACAGCGTGCTGCACGTGCATGATGTGAAGACCGGCAAGGAAGAGCGGCAGATCGAAGTCGGGGCCTACATCGGCAACAACGTCGCCATCGCCGACGGCGTCATCTACGTCAGCCATTACGGCAACCGCGTGGGGGCCTATCGCATCGCCGACGGTACGAAGGTCTGGGAGTACGGCGAGCGCGACTTCGAGTACTACGCCGCCCCCGCCATCTGGGAAAAGGGCGTCTATGTCGGCGGCAGAGACAAGCGCTTCCATGCCATCGACCGCGTCACCGGCGCGCAGTTGTGGGAATTCCGTGCGCGTGATCGCATCGACAGCAGTGCTGTCATTTGCGCTGGGAAAGTGGCCATCTTTGGCTGCGACGATGGGTATATCTACGCGCTCGATCTTAAGACGGGCAAAGAGGTGTGGCACAACGAGATTGGTGCGCCGGTGAAGACGTCAGGTGCCATCGCAGGAGATTACGTGATCTTTGGTGCGGATGATGGGGTGCTGTATGTGTTTCGGAATGGGAAGTGAACTTTAAAATTATATCAAAGTAACACTTGTTCTAGGTGTCGCCGTGTATAGTTGACCAGCGATGAAAACGAAACATCGCCATTGGACACCTGAGCAACACAGGCGCTACATCGAAACGCTGGTACCACACCTGCCAGCGATATTCAGATCACTCGGTTATTTTCTGGCACTTCCAATCTTAGCGTTGGGATATGCCATCCACGGTTCAGATGCCATGGCTTGGGTCGCCAAATTGCTCACAAGGATGTATTAGCACCATGCTGCATGTCACAACCCACAAGTGTTCACTACAATCCCAGTGCCAGCCGCACTTCCTGCCGAATTGCTTTGGCATCCTTCTGGGCTGTTTTCATTTCCTGGGCCGTCGCTTCGTAGCCCGGATAACGAAACCTCACGGCATAACGCGTGAGCTGCTGCGCAGCGGAAGAAAGAGATGTCCACAGCGGTTCGATGGGATTCAGCAATTGGATCAACATCTCCAAATCATGCGTCTTGGGAACATTCACACCCGCTTCTTCCAGCCTGGCTTTGAGGTACTTTTCAGATGCCTGCTGGAAGAGGAAACAGGCCTGATCTCGCACAGGAGGTTTGCGCCGACGCATCAGTGAGACGGCCAGTTGATAATCCGACTCGGCCTTCTTGACCCATTCATGCGTGGCCGCCTTCATACATGATCTTGCCTCGTTGAGTGACGTCCAAAATGAAACTCTCCCGGTCGGCAATGCGCCGTGCCAGCTTATCATCCGGCTCTACCAGCACATCGACCGGAAAGCCCGCATGCACCTTGCGGCGCACGCGGATGTCGAGGTCGCGCCGGTAGCGCTGCTTGGGCATCACCACCATCACATCCACATCGGATTCCTCAGTCGGCTGGCCATAGGCATAGGATCCAAAGAGGATGATACGCTGCGGCTTAAATGCTGCGGCTATGCCGTCGCAGTAGCGCTGGATGTCTCCCATCGGAATCATGCGGGGAGGATAAACAGTTCGGCAGCCGGGTCAAATCGCACGAAGGCCATTGGAAGCCCCTCTTGCATCCCCACGTCCCACCGCTAAAGGAAACGGGTGCGCATCATTTCCGGCTCCGCAGGGGGGCTTGCTCTTGAAGTCCCTAAAACCGTCACCCGACCCACGCAGGATCGGGTGCGGCAGGCTGTGTTCTCGATGCTCGGGGAGCTCGTGCCAGGGGCGCATGTGCTGGATCTGTTTGCTGGAACGGGGGCCATCGGCCTGGAATGCCTGAGCCGGGGCGCTGCTTCAGCGGTGTTTGTGGATGAAAACAAGGGCGCGTGCGAGGTCATTCGGCGCAACATCGCGAAGACCCGCCTCACAGGCACCACGGTGCGCCACAGCGATGTGTTTAAAATGCTGCCGCTGCTGGAAAAAGACGGCAAGCAGTTTGATCTCATCTTTGCCGACCCGCCGTACACGCACTGCGATGCGGACACGGATTTCGTTGCCAAACTGCTTGCGGAAGAAGCGCTGCCGAAGCTGCTGCACGCAGAGAGCCACCTCATTCTCGAAAGTCATCACTTCAACCGCGAAACCAAAAGCTGGCCCGGCTGGGAGGTGCTGACCGACCGCAATTACGGCTCCACCCGCATCGTCTGGCTGCGCAAACTTCCGCATGGCATCGAAAGCGCTTAGCCTCACTCTCTACAATCTGGCGCTGCCCCTCGGGCTCGTCGTGATGCTGCCCGGTGCCTTCATCAAGATGCGCCGCCGCAATGGTCGCTGGCGCGATCTCGCCCAGCGCATCGGCGTTTTCTCAGGCGAGACACAGACCGCCATCAATGCCCTGCCGCAGCGCGAACGCTTCTGGGTGCATGCCGTGAGCGTGGGTGAAGTGGGCGTAGCGAAAAAGCTCATCGCTCGCCTGCTCAAAACGCATGCCGATCTCGGCATCGTGCTCAGCACCACCACCCCCACCGGCCACGCGCTCGCGGCAGAGTTGGCGGCGCAGCAGGGAGGCCGCGTGGTAGCCATCTACAGCCCCATTGATCTGCCCGGTGTGGGTCGCCTCATGCTGGAGCGCATTCAGCCCACGCAATTGGTGCTCGTCGAAGCCGAAGTGTGGCCCAACCTGACCGCTGCCGCTTCCCGTCTGGGCATTCCCATTTCACTGGTCAATGCACGGCTCTCCCCGCGCAGTGAGCGCCGCTACCGCAAGTTCAGATGGTTCATCGGACCGATCTTTCGCATGCTCAAGCAAGTTCTCGTGCAGGAGTCCGACGATGTCGCGCGCTGGCAAGGCTTCGGCGTCGAGGCCGAGCGCATCCACCTCACGGGCAGCATCAAATACGATCCTGAAGGTGGGATCGTGCCCGAAGTGAAGATCGACGAACTGCGCACGGTGCTAAAGCTGACCGGCATTGCCGACTCACAGCCCACGCTGCTCGCGGCCAGCACGCATGCAGGCGAGGAAATTGAGCTCGCACGCGTCTTCCTGCGTCTGAGGGAACAGGTGAGCAATCTCGCGTTGCTCATTGTGCCACGCCATGTCGAGCGCCGTACTGAGATCTGCGCCGCGCTGCAGAGCATCGGCATCTCCCCTGCCCTGCGCAGTGTGCCTAGCACACGCGTCGATGCCAGTGCGCCCGTCTTCCTGATCGACACCACGGGCGAACTCGCGGCCTGGCAGCATCTCGCCACGCTCGTGGTGGTTGGGAAAAGCTTTCTCGCCACAGGCGGCCAAAATCCCGCCGAAGCGGCGCTGGCTCAGAAGCCCGTGCTCTTTGGCCCGCACATGGAAAACTTCACGCCGCTGGTGGATCTGCTGCTGAAGCATGAAGGCGCGCAGCAGGTCGCCGATTTCAGCGCACTCGAATTCGCCTGCCGCACTCTCTTACAGGATCAGGCCAAAGCCGCCCGCATGGCCCAGGCTGGACATGCTGCGCTAACGATTCACGAAGGCGCGACGATGCGTAGCGTGGAGCGGTTGCTGCCAATGTAGTTGAGAGCTTTAGCCCCACAGCGACTGCGGGTACTCTCCCGCATCCACCAGCGCGCGAATGCTTGCCACCACTTCCGCTTTGTCTTCGGGATAGGTGACGCCAAACCATTTGCCGGTGGTTTCGAGGACGCGTACGTCGGCTTTGCCAGCCGCAATGAGGGCATCCACTTGGGCGGGAACGTAGCACTCGGATTTAAGCTCCGTGCCGCGCTCTGTGAGAAAGGCGGCGAAGGCGGTGCGCAGGTGCGCGAAGATGTCCGGGGTGAAGCCGAAGAAGTTCATCGACACTACTTCATTTCCGGTCAGCGGCACGTAAGCACCTTCCACCTCGCGGTTTTCCGCGCCGGTGTCGCATTTGAAGATCTTGGTCATTTCGAGCACCGTGCTCAGCATGCCGCTGGCATTGCAGGTACAGACGCCACGGGAGACACTGCCGTGATCGGAGAGGGTATTTTTCAAATGGAAGCCCACCATCGAGTAGTGGCTCTTGCCGTCCTGCAGACGTGGTTGCGTGAGATCCACCGCGATCTTTTGGAAGGCATCCTGGCCGTAGAAGTCGTCGGCATTGATCATGAGGAAGGGCTCATGCACGACGCTCTCCGCAGCGAGCAGCGCATGGGCGGTGCCCCAGGGCTTGGTGCGGCCTTCCGGCACGGTGAATCCGACGGGGAGATCGTGAAGGTCCTGAAAGGCGTAGTCCACGGCGATGCGGCCTGCATATTTGGAGCCAATCTGCGTGCGAAACAGCTCCTCAAAGTCACGCCGGATGACGAACACGACCTTGCCGAAGCCAGCGCGGATCGCATCGAAGACGGAGTAATCGAGCACCACCTCACCCGCAGGACCCATCGCGTCGAGTTGTTTGAGGCCGCCGTAACGGCTGCCCATGCCGGCAGCGAGGATGAGGAGAGTGGGTTTCACGAGGGAATGGGGTGGTGAGTGAGGAGCGTGTACCTTTTCGTCGGGTGGCGATCAGGTCAAGCAGTTCGGAGAATTGACCAGGGCGTGATCCCAACAACAGAGAGCTTGTGCTTTTTCTCTGCATCGGCTTACATCCAGGTACATGCTTCAAGACATCACGAAACTCATTCAGCTTCAGGAACGTGACCAGCGCATTCGTGCGCTGCAGAAAGACCTCAAGGACATCCCCACCATGCAAACCCGGGCCAAAATGCAGCTCGCGGGAGACCAAGCCGCCGTGGAGGCCGCTAATCTGGCGATGAAGGAAGTCGAGGTGAAGATCCAAAACATCCAGCTCGATGTCCAGACGCGTCAGACCTCCATCAAGCGCCTGCAGGATCAGCAGTTCGAAACGCGCAAAAACGACGAATTCGCCGCCCTCGGCCATGAAGTTAAGCGCTACCAGGCCGACGTGACCAAGCTGGAAGACGGTGAACTGGAGCAGATGGAAGCGCTCGAAGCCGCCAAGGCGAAGCTGAAGGAAGCGCAGGCCAAACTGGCAGGCACGCAAACCCGCGTGAACGAGGAACTTAAAGCCCTCGATGAACGCGGAGTCGGCGTCAAAAAGCGTCTCGATGACCTCAACGCCGAACGCACCACACTCGCCGCGCCTATCGATCCCGATGCCCTGGATCTCTACAACCGCATCTTCATCAAGAAAGGCGATGCCGCCATCGTGCCCATGGAAAACGCCATGTGCGGCGGCTGCCACATGAAGGTCGTCGTGGGCGTCATCCAGTCGCTGAAGCAATCCGTGGGCCTCACCCAGTGCGAAGCCTGCGGCCGTATTCTCTATCTGGTGGAGTAGGCAGGAGAGGGATCATCTTGATCCCTCAACGCCCCGCGTTCATCCACCGCCTCCAAACCGGGGATCAAGATGATCCCCCTCCTATGCCAGCAGCTTGTGCAGCACCTTCCCATGCACATCCGTCAGCCGGAAATCACGCCCCTGAAACTTGAAGGTCAGCTTCTCGTGCTCCAGTCCGAGCAGATGTAAAATCGTGGCGTGCAGATCATGCACATGCGCGGGATCTTCGGCCACGCCGAAGCCGAGTTCGTCGGTCTTACCGAGCGTCTGCCCGGCCTTCACGCCGCCACCGGCAAACCACATGGTGAAGGCGTCGATGTGATGATTGCGCCCCGTCTTGTCACGGTTCTCTCCCATGGGTGTGCGGCCAAACTCGCCGCCCCAGATCACCAGGGTCTCTTCGAGCAGGCCGCGTGATTTCAGATCGCGAATCAAGGCCGCGCAGGCTTGATCAACATCTTTGACCACCTTGGGGAAATCATCCTCCAGCGTCTCACCTTTCCCGCCGTGGTTGTCCCAGCTCGTGTGGTAGAGCTGCACAAAGCGGGTGCCGCGCTCCACGAGACGCCGTGCCAGCAGGCAGTTGCGCGCAAAGGAGGGCTGCGCGGGATCGACGCCGTAAAGGTCCAGCGTGGCCTTCGATTCACCCCGCAGGTCGATGAGTTCCGGCGCGCTGCTCTGCATGCGCCAGGCCATCTCGTAAGCGTTGATGCGCGTTTGGATTTCATCGTCTCCGGTTTCAACGAGGCGCGACAGGTTCAGCTCACGCGCGGTGTCGATGACCCGCCGCTGGCTGGCCGCGCTGTATTCCGCCGGGGTCGAGAGATTCAAAATCGGCTCCCCCGAACCACGCAGCGGCACGCCCTGGTAGGTCGTCGGCAGAAAGCCGCTGCCCCACAGCACGGAGCCGCCACGCGGACCGCGCGGACCGCTCTGCAGCACGACGAAGCCCGGCAGATCGCTCGATTCACTGCCAATGCCGTAGGTCACCCAGGAACCCATCGAGGGCCGCCCAAACTGGCCGCTGCCGGTGTTCATGAAGAGCTTCGCCGGAGCGTGGTTGAACAGCTCCGTCTTGCAGGTGGTGACGACGCTGATGTCGTCCACGACGCCCTGCATGTAGGGCAGCATGTCGCTCACCCATGCACCGCTCTGGCCGCGCTGCTGAAACTCGCGCCGTGTGCCCAGCAGCTTGAAGCCGTTGCTGGTGCCCATGAAGGCAAAGCGCTTGCCCTCGATGTAGCTCTGCGGAATCGGCTGCCCGTTCAACTCGACCAGCTTCGGCTTGTAATCAAACAGCTCCAACTGCGACGGCCCGCCAGCCATGAACAGATAAATCACATTCTTCGCACGCGGTGTGACGTCCGCCTTTTTCATCACGCCCGGCCCCGCTGCGGCAGCCGCACTCGCCGCATGCAGTCCACGTTCAGCCATCAGCGATGCCAGCGCCACCGAGCCAATCCCCATGCCGCACTGGCTGAAGAAATGACGGCGCGTGGTGTCACGGAGCTGGCTGTCGTGCTGAGAAATCATCAAGCGAGCTTACGCTGCCGCTGGCGTGGATGTTTCATCAAGTCCCCAGCGCATAAATCGCCGGACGGTAACGCGGCTTTGGCACCGGCTTCTTGTGCTTCTTGGCCGCAGCGAGCCAAGCCGTCTTTGCCATGAGCACTTCTTTAAGCGCCGCCTCAGGCGTGGCTCCAAAAGCAGCACACGATTTTAAATCAGGCACATCAGCAATGTAGCCGCCGTCCTCTGCGCTGAAAAAGAGATTGATGTGGTAGTCAGCTTTCATCACTCGATCATGCTAAGCTTAAACTCCTCAATGTCGCGCAAGAACTGCTTCACCTGATACGGTTTGGCCTTGCCAGACGCGTTTTGCATGTTGAGCGGTCGCGTGCTTTTGGGATTCACAAAAATATGATGACTGCCGCTTACGCGGTCCAGATGATAGCCAAAGGCAGTCGCAAGTGTGCAAAGATCGGCAAACCGCACATTCTGCGGAGCGTTCATGGATTTATGGAGCAGTTTGCGTAGCTTCATTACAACGCTCAACAACTACACCACCACCCCCAAAGCCGCCAGCGTCTTCAGCACAATCGGCTCTCCCGGCTGCAGCTTGTCGCGCTCTTCAAACAGCAGGCGCGTCACTTTTTCATACCCAGGCAGTTTGCCGGTGCGGCGCTGGGCCAGCAGGCGTACGTAGCGCACCGCGCGGTCGATGAGCTTGTTGTTGCTGGGCTTCACGAAGGTCATGAGGTTGTCCAGGTAGCGGCCTAGACGGCCCATGACGAGGATGGAATGAATGTTGATCAGCATCTTGAGCAGCAGGTGCGCATGAAATTCATGGATGCCGGTCAGATCGATCCGCTGTTTCAGGCCATCGAACTCCCACTCCATCTCCCCTGCCCCACCGTCGATGTGAAACTGCAGATGCTCGGCCTCATGCGTGCGCATGCGGCGGCGTGCCGTGAGCTGCGCGGAGAAATCATAGGAGGCCAGCACTTCGGCACCAGCGACGTGGCGCACATCCGGCCATTCCAGCGTACGCGGCTCACGGTGCATCAGCGCCTGCCAGGCCGCATGCGCGCCCGGTTGTTCCGGCATGAGGAAATGACACCACGAGGCCGGTGCGGCGGGATCATCCTGCTTTTCAAACGGCGCGAGGCTGAAGGTCGGTGCGCGCTCCGTCGTGTCCGTCACTACGGTGATGCCAAACCGTGCGCTCGAATACAGCACATACGCCCCACGCTCATACGCCGCTGCCTCATGCTCGATGAACGGCACCATGAACTGCCCGTCGCAGTGTGCGACATGCCGCAGCAGTTGCAGCACCTCCCCAGGCGCTTTTTCGGGGTCATGCTGATGCAGAAACGCAAAGCCAATGGCCGCCATCAGCACGGTGCTGGCTTGCAGCCGCGTGCTGCCGGAGACCGCCATCGCACCCACGGCGAGGTTCAGTTTGTGAATCGCCGGATTTTCGATCACCCGCTTGGAACGCGCCGCTACTTTGACCAATTGCTCGTCTGGATTGCAGTAGAGGAACCACGGATGGTTGGCGGACAGCTCCGCCGCGCGTTCTGCCGCGCCGATGACGAACGGCGTCTCGCCACCTTCCGTGGTGGCGATGAGCAGATCGCCTGCGCCAAATCCCAGCTCTTCGAGCTGCCGCGCCCCGTATTCGGGATGGTCCTCAAAGGTCTCAATCGCCTTGATCAGCGCCAGATCACCACCGGCCATGAAGGCGACGACGCGCTCGGGGTCAGCCACCGGCAGCACCCCCATGCGGCAGAATACCTCGATGCTCAGCGACAGCCGCCCAGTCGCGCCGCAGCCGCACAGAAACACCCGGTGCCCGCCAGCCAGCGTAGCGGCGATGGCGCGGGCGAGATCTGCCAGCGGAGCGGATTTGGCCGCAAACTGCCGCAAGGCGTGGATGTCCACCTGATGCATGAGCTTGACCGCCTCCCCCACATCCGTACACGCCATCTGGGACAGCGAGGTGGTAAACGGATGTTGCGACTCCGTATCAAGCGCGCCGAGCTGGTAGTCGGCTGCTACCTTGAGAAATTCGTCAGCGGCATTCATTCTGTAAAGGATTCGACTGGCGCAGCGCAAAGGATGTTCACATGTAGCACTTTCCCATCTTGCACGCTGCGCGGTGCGTTTCACTATGCATGGAATATCGCATGATGGAATTCGCATTGTTCAGGCTGCCCGATGGGCGGGCATGGCTGGGAGAAGGCCCCTTCACCGCGCTGGCCACCGCGCCGGCTGCGGGAGGAGCCTTCTACATCAACGACTTCGACCTGCAGGACCCCATGCCCTGGAAAGTCCCCGCGCGGCTGCATGAAATCACCGCCGCCAAGCTCGCGGAGACGATCCACCTCAATGGCGCGCAGAAACCTCAGATTCAATGGGCCAAGCCCGCCACGGAGTGGTTCAAGATGGCCTTCCGCCGCATCCGCCGCGAGGTCCTGTCCAAGCGCCTGGAAAAAATGGTGCCCGTGCTCACCGAATCCGGCACCTTGATCGCTGGCGACCCCCGGCGGCTGCTCGACGCCATCATGCACGCTCCTGCCAACATGTGGGGGTATGCCCACGTCCAAGACGGTGGCGGCTTCCTCGGAGCCACCCCTGAGCTGCTCTTCAAAGTACAGGGACAGCACCTGGAAACCATGGCCCTGGCTGGCACCGCCAAGCCCGGCAATCAGGACGCGTTTTTGACCGATGTGAAAGAGATCGAGGAGCATGAAATCGTGGTGCGTTATCTCACGCAGCAGTTGCAGGCTCTCGGCGTCGTTTCCCGCGAGGCACGCACCCTGTGCCAGACCTCCGGCCTGGTGCATTTCCAGTCCAAGGTGAACGTGCAACTCCACGCTGCCGCTGATCCCGCGCAACTTGTGCCGCTGCTGCACCCCACGCCAGCCGTCGGCTGCCTGCCGCGCGATGCCGAAGGCCTGGAGAAACTGCGCGAATATCGGCAGCAATTGCAGGTGCCGGGCTTTTTCGGCGCACCGTTTGGCTTTGCCGAAGCCGATGGCACGACGCACATCGTCGTAGCCATTCGCGGCATCTGCTGGAAGGGGGACCAGATCAGCCTGCCCTCCGGCTGTGGCATCGTCGGTGGCAGCGCCTTTGATCACGAATGGCGCGAGCTGCGCCTCAAGCGCGAGGCCGTGCTGCGCCTGCTGGCTCTCCAATCATGACCCAGGCTCAGCTCATTCAGCAAACCCTGCACACGCTCGCTTACCTCGGAGTGCGGGAGGTGTGTGTCGCCGCCGGTGCGCGCAATGCACCGCTGGTCTCCGCGCTGCTCGCCAGCAGCGGCATCAAGGTGTGGAACTTCTTTGAAGAACGCAGCGCGGCCTTCTTTGCGCTGGGCCGCATCATGGCCGACCGCCAGCCCGTGGCGGTGGTGACGACTTCCGGCACGGCGGCGGCAGAGCTGCTGCCCGCCACCATTGAGGCCCATTACCAAAATCTGCCGCTCATCTTGGTCACCGCAGACCGCCCGAAAAGCTACCGTGGCAGCGGCGCTCCGCAGGCCATCGAGCAAGCCGGCCTGTTTGGCGTTTATGCAACCATCGTCGGCGACTGGGATGCCACCGATGAATCCCACGAAGGCCACTGCTCCGACGGGCCCATGCACCTCAACGTCTGCCTGGATGAACCGCTGGAAACGAACGTGCCCGGCGTGGATTTTGCCGCCGCTCCGCCGCCCGCGCCGTCTGAGGAAGGCCACATCAGCTCGCTGGAATGTGATCTCGTCCTCGCAGCGGGCATGCACCCCAAAGACGCCACAGAGGCAGCCGTCTTGCTAGCCCGGCTCGGTGCGCCCATCATCGCCGAAGCCACCGCCAATCTGCACGGCTTCCCCGCGTTGCAGTCTCTGCTAATTCCCGGCGGCGAACGCGCTTTGCAGTCCGCACGCCCAGCCCACGTCCTGCGCATCGGTGCCGTGCCGTCCTGGCGCTGGTGGCGGGATCTGGAGGCGCTGCCCAAAGTCAAAGTCACCAACATCACCCGCACCGGCTTCAGCGGACTCGCACGTACGGAGAATGTGGAAACCCTGCCCTGGGAAAACATCCGCAGCACCCAGTTTGCCCGTGTCGATCCCCCCTGCGGCATCCTGCGCTTTGAGCCGGAGCTGGACAAATTCCCCGAGTCCGAGCCAGCCTGGATTCGCAAAATCGCCGACGCCATTCCCGCTGGTTCACGCGTGTTTCTCGGCAACAGCCTGCCGATCCGTGAATTCAATCTCACGCTCCACGCGACCAAGCCCGGCGTGGAGGTTTTTGCCAATCGCGGCGCCAACGGCATCGACGGCCTCATCTCGACCTTTCTCGGCGTCAGCGCCGTGCATGCCGGCGAATGCTGGCTCATCGTCGGGGACCTCAGCACGCTGTATGATCTCGCCGCGCCGTGGGTCATCGCGCAGATGGAGCACCCGCGCCTGCGCATCGTCGTCATCAACAACGGCGGCGGCAAAATCTTCTCCCGCGTGGCCAGCCTGCGCGCCCTGCCCGACGCCGCACGCAACGTCATCGAAAACCGTCACGCCTTGAGCTTTGAACCCTGGGCCGAACTCTGGGGCATGGAGTACCTCCACACCAATGATGCGAACGATCTCGCCGACCTGCTGCCCATGCCTATGGTCATCGAAATCCTCCCCCATCGGCTGCAAACCGAAGCCTTCTGGACAGACTGGCAGCAGCCGGTGATCCGGCCAAGGTGAGTTAATCTAAAAAGGGAATGGCCTACGGAATACACAGTACAGGACTCGCCGAGCCACTCCCTCAAAAGTTGTGCCAACCGGCTTGCGGCTTGGTCTGACTTTCCGTTTGTTCCGTGTCTTCCGTAGGCAGTCATCACTCCTCAAATCAACCCACGATGTAATCGCGGAAGGCGTCGATGATCACCACCACGGAGCAGGCCCCGGCATCGGGGAAGCCAATGCAGCCCTCTCCCAGGGTCTTGGCCCGGCCAAACTTCGCCACCATCGCTTTGCTGGCTTCCTTGCCCGCCTCAGCGGCAGCGGCCACCGCGGTGATGGCTTCGGGCAGCGCTTGAGCTGCCACTTCAGCGGCCTTCGTGGCCGCAGGTTCCATGGCATCCACGCAGGTCTTGTCGCCAATGGCGGCACCCCCGCGCTGCTTCACCCCATCCATACCGGCTTGCAGGAAAGTGGCCAGACCGGCAGCATCGAAGGTTTCCTTGCCATTGAGCGCCTTGCCGCCATTGCGGAAGAAGGTGCCAAAGATCGCGCCGCTCGCGCCGCCCATGCTGCTCATCATCGCCATACCCACGGTGGAGAATGCTTTCTCGATGCTCTCCACCTCCCCGGCGTTGAGCTTTTCCGTGGCCGCACGCATCCCGCGCTCCATCCCCATGCCATGGTCACCGTCCCCCAGATCACGATCTGCCTGGGACAGCATCGGCTCGGCAGCGATGATGCGCTCGCAAGCGAGCAGGAGCATGGCTTTGACTTCGTCTTTGGAAAGGTTGGCTTTGGGCATGGGACCGCGATTGTTGGCGCGCTGGCCCGGAAGTCAAATGCGAAGGGTGGGGGCAGAGCGGAGTCCGGGGTTCGGAATGGATGGCCGCACGGGCCAAAGAGTGGCATCCTAACGGCTTCGTAGCGGGCAAGGTGCTCGGGCGTTCAATGAGAAGCAGGTGCAGGGTTGCTTTTCTCTGTCAACAGCGTCGACAAGGCCTGTAATGATCCGCAGCCGACAATCTGGAAGCGCTGGTAGTGAGAGCTTCAGAGCTTTACTCTGGCCCAATTGCACACAAAAGCAGATCTCGTCAATTTTTTGCACCCTGATCCCGGTTCCGCATTCATTAAAAAACGACAATGACTTAAATACCCCGCTGCGCACTTTACGCAGCGAGGTGTTGTCATGAAAACCGTTATGAACTTAGGTCCAGAAGTGAGACAACTGAGGTGGACCCCGTTCTTCGGCCAGGATTGCGGGAAGTTAAGCTATGATGTTCACGGCTGGGAGTGGTGATGGGTCGTTTATCTGGGGATGCTTCGCAAGGGCTTTGCTCCGCATTTTGCGTGGT
>CAINGK010000146.1 GCA_903848465.1 uncultured Verrucomicrobiota bacterium | reverse complement strand
TTCGTCGCTGGCCTTCACCGCACAGTTCAGCTTTGAGCAGTTCCCATTCTTCATCACTCAGGTCGGTCGGATAGTCGCGTGCCATCCTCCCACTTTACAGATTTTCTAACTCTTGCCACATTTGCCGGACAGGCTCTAAGACTTTAGCCGAACCGCACTCGGAGAGTGCGGACCACGCCGCGCTGGGTGGGCGGTTGATTTGTGGGCAGGGGTCGCGGTTTCCGACAGAGGGGTGTGGTGCTTGAGGGCTGGGGAGGAAAGGGCGCGCTGATCGACGGGCAGGAGTGCCCATCGTACTTAAACGGTGCGGACCACACCGCGCTGGGGGGTAGGAGGGCGAAAGGGGTGGGGCAAGAGTTTTCCAGACTCGTGCTGGAAATCCTGGGGGGACTCCGTATCGTCGGTGTCCATGAAACGCCGTTTCCTTGTCCGCTTGCTGCTGCCCCTGCTGGGTGCCGCAGGCACAGTCGTGCTCAGCGCTCAGGATGCTCCGGCTCCGGTGCGGACGCCGCAGCAGAACCCTGTGCCGGAGGATGTGGTGGGGGATGAGCATGTGCGGGAGGAGTATGGGGTGAATCCGTTCACGACGCCGTCGATCCGCAAGCTGTTCGACATGCTGAACAATGTGGGCAAGCTGCGCTTTGATGAGCTGAAGCGGCCGTTTACGGATAAGACGCCGGCGGATCGCGTGATCGTGGCGATGGGCCTGGGCACGCTGATCGCGGATGGCTTCCTGATTGTGCAATGCGAGCGGGTGGAGGAGATGGAGGCGGTGGGCCGGGCGATGATCAAGTACGGTAAGGCGCTGGGCGCGGGCAATCGCATGAACAAGCACACGGGCAGCCTGTTTGAGTACAGCCTGAAGGGCAACTGGCAGGACCTGCGCGTGGAGCTGGCGAAGACGCAGGCGGATGTGGAGGCGGAGATGGTGCAACTGCGGGATGTGGACATCGCGCACCTGATCAGCCTGGGCGGCTGGCTGCGGGCGCTGGAGATCGCGACGAAGAGCATCAGCGACAATTACGCGGAGGAGATGACGCGGCAGCTCACGCGCCGTGACATCGCGGAGTATTACATGATGAGCCTGGACAGCCTGCACCCGAGCATCATGAAAAATCCGGCGCTGGTGGAGCTGCGCAAAGGCCTGGAGGGCATGCTGCCGCTGGTGGATGTGCCGGAAGGCAAGGCGCTGACGCTGGAGGAGGTCAAGACGCTGCATGCGAAGGCCGCCGCGCTGGCCCACATCGTGACCGATAAGATGAACGGCTGAAGCCGTTTACCCCCCTACCCTGCTACGTTTTTTTCCCCAACCTCATGGCCAATCTTACCCCGCAACAGCGTCAACTCGTCGAACAATGGGCCGCTGAAGGCGCGAACCTTAATCAGATCCAGGACCGCCTGCGCAGCGAGTGCGACACGACGCTGACGTACATGGAGACGCGCCTGCTGATCATGGAGCTGGGGGTCAAACTTCAGGACAAGCCGCGTGAGGTGGAGAAGCCTGCCCCTGAGCCGGTGGCCCCCGCTGCGGATGGTGCAGAGGCCGTGGCGGATGAGGCGCTGGCTCCGGATGGGACGAGGGGCGGTGCGCTGAAGATCTCGGTGGATGAGGTGCCGCCTGCGGGCGCGATCATCAGCGGCCGGGTGACCTTCAGCGATGACGTGACGGTGCAGTGGTTCATGGATCAGCAGGGCCGCTTTGGCATGCGGGGTCCGGCACCAGGATACCAGCCGCCAGCGGCGGATATTCCGGCGTTTCAGGCGGAGCTGGATAGTATTTTGCAGCAGAGTGGGTTTTGAGGTGCTGATGTCGCCCCCCTGCCCTGCCGTACTGTGAACAAACTAGATTTTTTAACCACTAATCCTCACTAATCCTCACTAATCTGACACTAATAAAGGCTTCTCAGAGTTCCCTCCTATTAGTGTCATCAAATAGAACTCACCTGCCGCCCGACAACAGCGCATCAATCATCGTTCACCGACCACGCCCACTGTCTTCGAAGCCCTAGGATCGAGGACGAGTAGGAGGACGAGGACGAAACTGACACCGCCCGCCACTGACAGCCTGACTATTCCCCCATGCTACTCATTATCGACAACTACGACTCCTTCACCTACAACCTCGTGCAGTATTTTGGCGAGATGGGAGCGGTGATGGAAATACGCCGCAATGACCAGGTGACGCTGGATGAGATCGGAAAGCTCAAGCCGGACCACATTTGCATCTCGCCGGGACCGTGTACGCCGAAGGAAGCGGGCATTAGCTGCGCGGTGATCGAGCGCTTTGGGAAGTCCACGCCGCTGCTGGGCGTGTGCCTGGGGCATCAGGCGATTGGGCATGTGTTTGGGGGCGATGTGGTGCGCGCGGGTCGGCTCATGCACGGCAAGACTTCGCTGATCCAGCATGCGGGGGAATCGGTCTTCAAAGACCTGCCGCAGCCGTTTGTGGCCACGCGCTACCATTCGCTGCTGGTGAAGCGGGATACCCTGCCCGACTGCCTGGCGATCACGGCGACAGCGAGCGATGATGAGTCGGAGATCATGGGCCTGCGCCACAAGGAACTCCCGATCCACGGCGTGCAGTTTCATCCTGAGTCGATCCTGACGCAGGAGGGGAAGAAGCTGCTGAAGAATTTCTTGGAGATGTGAGGGGAGGAGGGGGGCTTTTTAGCTTGAACTCTACTGCGACTGGCTGCGAGCCTGTGGCTGATTCCCGTGGTTCGAAGTTCCGGACTTGGACCACGGATTTCACGACCAGCACGGATCAAGACATGGAACTCTGGCTCAGTCATCCGTGAAAATCCGTGTGCTCCGTGGTTCGAAGCTCCGGACTTGGACCACGGATTTCACGACCAGCACGGATCAAGACATGGAACTCTGGCTCAGTCATCCGTGAAAATCCGTGTGATCCGTGGTTCGAAGCTCCGGACTTGGACCACGGATTTCACGACCAGCACGGATCAAGAGATGGAACTCAGGCTCAGTCATCCGTGAAAATCCGTGTGCTCCGTGGTTCGAAGCTCTATGATTAAATGCCAGGCATTTTTTAAAGCATCCCCATTCATCTCTTTGATTTCCAATGGCTTGAACCCACCAGATCTGCAACACCTCTGGCGCGCGTAAGCTGCGGTAAGCGCACTTTCACAAGGGCTTCATGGAAACAGGCGGATCTTCGCACTCTGCACTGTCCAGACGAGCACCACATAAGCCACCACCAGCGCGACAAAGGGCGTCATCAACAACACCGGTGAGTTCACACGCTCCACGGGAAGAAACATCATCGCTAGGGGAACACCACCCATGATGGCCACATAAAGGACCCGCCGGAATCTTGCGCCCGCAGCCAGGTCAATCTGACCATGAGCCTGACAATCCCGGGCCACACACGAAAGCAACGTCCAGCCCAGCACACATTTCGCGACCAATGCAGCCACCTCAGACACATTCTCTGGTAGGTAAGGTGTGGGAAGCGTGAGCACCGTGAGAAGTGCCGCAGCCACTGCTACGAGGCGAAACGGCTTCGAGTAATTCCCCAGCAACCACGCAGCACGGGCGATCATCAAGTACCCCAGCGCAGGCACCACGTCCACTCCACCCATGGGCCACGCAAACATCTGGAAAATCAGGCCCCAGAAAACCAGGGAATACAGCGTCTTCGGATTCATAGCGAGGGACTAGGTTGTTTGGTCGCACACTTCAGAACAGGTGGTAGAGGGTAGGAAGCTACGAGACTAGGACACATGCCACGCGCGCCGCTGCCTGCATCTGTTTTGTTCCTGCCGTGGTGTGCAAAATGCCTCGTATTTTATACCTGCTGGCATCGGTTGAATGTGGGATCTCGAAGAATGCTTTCGCTCAGCAACCCCTGAAATGAAGGTAGAAAAATTGAGGGGAGAAAGATTTCAAAAATCAGAGTTCAGGACACAGGCATCCCATAGGATGTGCCGGATGGGGATCAGGCCTCGAATCAACATTGGAAAAAAAAGATGCCAGGCATGAATGGCACTTAATTAAGCGCATTCGTCGTGTATTTCGAAGGCTGGTGATGGATTGAGAGCCACTGGTGCGCGGCGGAGTACCATGCAGACGCTGCTGGTGGGCTGGGTGTGTCACGCGTGCGCTGGGTTTGCTTCCCGGTCGCGTCCCCGGAAACCCAGGGCGGCGCTCGCTGAGGCTCGCTTGCCCTGGGCTACTTTATGCCGCCCTTTCAGGGCTCAAAAAAAAGAAAAAAGATGCCAGGTATTAGAGCCATGATTGTTCTGGGCATTTCGGATCTTCCGTTTTATAGGCTGGGGCACATGGTTTCCGTGTTGAACAAATCAAAGCCCATGCTGCTCGCGGTCATCGGCCTGTTTCTAGTGACGGCCTGCCGAAATGGCAGTGGCGGCAAGTCCGACGCCTACAGCAGCGCCTCGCGTTATCCAAAATTTGCCCGTGCGTGCATTCGCAAGGTGGAGGAACGGCGCTGGTCTGACCGAGCCAATCAGGAGGTCACTACCTTCGTGGGTAATACGCCTTCATCCGCACCCTTTGTCGCGATCACCGAGCCCCAAGGCGCTTTGAATGGAATGGAGGGCAGCCATGTGCAGGAGTCCGGGAAGGGGAAAAACTCATTCAGTGCTCATCCTTTGATGAGTCTTTTCATCACCACCCAGGACTACGCCGTTGAACTGACTTCGGTTATTCCTTTTAATCCAATGTCAGGCTATAGAGTCATTGTCGGAGACAAGGGCCTCATCACGCTCAGCCTGAGCCTGATGGATGTGGTGATCGGCAGGAGCCAGGGGGAGTCTGGAGGGTGGTGTGTTCACTCCGTTCATTGCAAATTCCCCAAGATGGAGGTGTCTGACGAAGAGCTGCGAAACGACTTCCGCAGGCTGGAAAAAATGGGCTGGGGGGACAAGAAGTTTCCGCCGGAGCACGCGCAGATGGATGATCGGTATCGCAAGAAGCTGCTCAGCTACGTAGCCACGCGGCATGTGAAGCCCAGCCAGCGAGACATCTATGAATCCGAGGAGACCTCAGACACTGGCTATTTAATGGGGCTGCTCTTCGAGTTCATCGAACGCGGGATTGAGCCGACATTTGATGCCTGAGGGGGGGGAACGCTAGGCATGAATGACATGCCTTTGGGATTGCTTCAATCGAGTGGTCTCAGCCGCAGACGACGTAGCGTGTAAAAGGGCGCGTCTGATTCCGTCATACGCCTAGCTCCATCTTTCCGCTTGGGTCCAAACTGCTCCCGCTGTGCCTCGAAGATGCCTTCCACAAAGGCTTTGCTGCCCAGCACGACGCCGTCGGTGAAGTAGCGCACGCGCAGCCGTACCAGCTCGGCTGGGCTGAGCTTGCCTTTCTCTGCGAGAACGGCGCGGGCAGACTCAGTGGTCACACCATGAGATACCACATTCTCATTCTGTGCGTCTTTCACCTCGCGGCCCTCGGCGTGCAGCAGGCAGCGATACGCCGCTGCGGCATCTGTGGTCTTCCAACCGTCCACGGGTTTGCCGAGTGCTTTACACAAGCCGCGCTGCGCTCGGCGGCTGCCGCCCAGGGCGTCCGCATAACCACACCAGCGGTAATCCTTCGGATCTTTGACCAAGCCTGCGCGCACGGGGTTGAGATCGATGTAGGCGGCCATTGTGCGTAGTGGTTCACCTTTGCCTTCGACCAGCACGCTCTTGAAGCGATCCATCCACAGCGTGCCACGGCGGCCGCGGCGTTTGTTGAACCAGCGGCTGAAACGTTCTTTGACCTCTTTGACGAAGAGCGAGAGATCGCAGAAGCGTTTCTTGAGCGCGGCCAGTCTATCCTCTGCCAGCACGGCCATGCCGCGTGCGCGCAGATCGGCCAGTTCATCGCGAAGTAGGCCCACGTAGGCGCGACTGTAGAGAAGGCTCAGATGCTCCAGCAGTTTCGCTTCTCCTTGAGGGCCATCGAAACGCTGTAGCCAGGTCTGCCGGTGCGGCACCTCGGCGAGTAGGTGGAAATGATTGCTCATGAGGCAGTAGGTCAGCACCTTGATGCCCGAGAACTCCGCCATGCGCCAGATCACGCGCCGCAGCGCCTCCTTTTCCACGTCATCGAAGAACACCTCTCCGCCGCAGGTGCGTGACATGACGTGGTAGCAGTAGGACTCCAGTGGTCCTTTGCCAAGAATGCGATGCCGCCCACCGGACCAGGATCGCGCGCCTGGATAGAGCCCGGTTTTCGCATTCACGCCGACGAGCTGTTCTTCGAGCGGGAGCGCCTGGGGATCAGGGGATTGAGCGGGTTTCATGGAGGCGGAGAGTGGAGGGGAATTTCGCGGGCGCAACAACTAAATGCCTGGCATTTAGTTGTTCGGCGCGGTGCGCGGTGCGCGGTGCGCGGTGCGCGGTGCGCGGTGCGCGGTGCGCGGTGCGCGGTGCGCGGTGCGCGGTGCGCGGTGCGCGGTGCGCGGTG
>CAINGK010000145.1 GCA_903848465.1 uncultured Verrucomicrobiota bacterium | reverse complement strand
CAGCATCATCCAAACCGCCCGCCGCCGTGCCCGTGGCTTCCGCAACTTCAATAACCTCAAAGCTATCTGCTATTGGATGGCTGGAGACCTCAACATCAAAATCCCTTCAGCGTTTACCCACCCAATCTAGCGAAGCGCCTTAATTTTCAAGTAGGGTCACGCAAATAAACCAATTATATGGCACGTTATTTTATATTATCTCTGATACGCCTTTTCAATTTTGTATCGTTCAAGATCTCATTGGCTTTGAAGGCCGGTTATCAAATTTCAATCCCATTCGCCACGTATGCCCCCTGGCTTAAAGATGAGGCTTTTTTAAACACCTTTGACCGAGTCAGGGGTATTTCCTTGGTGAACCTCTACCAGTGCTGGGAGCTTTGGAAACTGGTTGATGAAACGGAGAAAACACCGGGAGATGTGATCGAGGTGGGCGTGTTCAAAGGAGCCACCAGTGCCATCATGGCGACCAAACTGAAACAGAACAACTCTCCTGCGAAGTTTATCTGCTGCGATACCTTTGAGGGAGTCGTTAAGGCATCTGGTGCGGATAACTTTTACAAAGGCGGGGAACATAAAGACACGTCGTTAAATTTTGTGACGAATCTGCTGACTCAAACCTTTCAGTTGAATAATGTAGTGATCCTCAAAGGCATTTTCCCGGATGAAACCGGACACCAAGTTCAGGAAAATAAATTCCGGTTGTGCCACATTGACGTGGATACTTACCAGTCAGGCAAGGAAGTCCTGACCTGGGTTTGGGATAGACTTAGCCCTGGCGGTATTGTGGTGTTCAACGATTTTGGTTATCCCAGGACGAGAGGCATCACCCAGTTGGTTGAAGAAAACCGGGGAAGAAAAGATTGCCTAGTGATCCATAACCTGAATGGACACGGCATGATGATCAAGTTGAAGTAATAGCCGCATCACTCCTTCGCGGAGCGCAGGCGCAGGTGGGCGGCGGCGGTCACGGCATCGGCCAAGGCGTCGAGTTGGGCGCGGTCGGTGAGTTTCTGGCTGTGCTCGTCCTGCACGTAGATGGCGTCGATGGCGACGCCCTTTTCCGTGCTGATGCGGGCGTGGGTGACGTTGTGGCCGAGGCGGCCAATGGCCATGAAGATGTCGTAGAGCAGCCCGAGGCGGTCCACGAGCTGAAGCTCCAGCACGGTCTGATCCGGCGAGAGGTTGTTGTTCACGTAGATGCGCTGCGGGATTTCCGCGCCGATCTCATCGAGCATGGTGATGGACTTGCCGAGCTTCTGGATGATCGCCTCACCGAAATCGAACGCCTGCCCGCTGAAGGCCTTGCGCACGGATTCCTCGATACGATTGCGCGCGCTCTTGGTGGTGACGGCGGCGAAGTTCGTGTTGCAGACGCGGAAGGTGTCCAGCACGAGATGATCGGCGCGCTGGTAGAGGTCGGCGCTGAGAATGTTGATGCTCTCCGCCGCGAGGGCACCAGAGATGCGGGCGAGGAGCAGATGGCGGTCCCAGCAAACGACGGTGAGTTCGCTGTAGCCCTGGTCCACGTGATCCTCCCAGACCATGACCGGCAGCAGTCCGGCCGCCGCTTCTTCACGGATGAGCTGCTCAAAGAAGAGCCGGAATTGGCGCAGATGCGTGGCGATGAGTTCGGCCTCGCGGAAATTGAAGTAGGAGGGCGGCATGTGGCGGAAGTGCGCATCCACCTCCGCTTCGAATCCGGCACCGAGGCGGCGAGTCACCTCCTTTTTCAGATCTTCCAGCGGCACCTGCACATTGCGCATGAAATCCGCCGGCGCGTTCATGAAACGCAGCGTGCTGTGGTAGAGCTGACGGATCGATGCCTCCTTGTAACCCGACCAGCTTTTGTCGCTGGTGCCCTTGGAGTCCGCATAGGTCATGAGCAGCAGCGTGTCGAGATTCTCCTTCGTGCGCACAATGCTGACGAATTCCTCGATGACTTGCGGATCATCCAGACTCTTCGTCGTGGCGGTGCGGTACATCAGCAAATGGTTATCGACCAAGAAGAGCAGAAGTCGGCGGCGTTCGCCTTTGACTTGCAGGCGGCGAGACACGGCCGCGGCCAGGGTGGTGCTTTCATCGCTGTGCGTCTTCTTATTCGCGGCACGGCCCGCGTCATGCAGCAGCAGGGCGAGGTACAGCACATAGGGCTGCTGCAAATCATGAAACAGGTGCTGAAACAGGTCCACGCCGCGCAGGGTGGGATCGCTCAATTCATCGAGTTTGTCGATGGTGCGCAGCGTGTGCTCGTCCGCCGTGTAAAGATGGAAGAATTCATGCTGCACCAAGTTGGTCAGCGCTCCGAATTCAGGCATATAGCGGCCGAGGAAGCCGACGCGGTGCATCTGCCGCAGCGTGCGCGCTGCATCCCCTTTGCTAGAGAGAATCGTCTCAAAGGTCTCGCGATTGGCCTTGCTGTAACGGAAGCCCGTGTCCACCAGGCGGAAACTGTCCTGGATGAGTTGGAAGAGGTCGGGGCTGAGGCGCAGGTGGCGCTTCTGCGTGTGCAGGAAGAGGCGCATGAGACGCTCCGGGTCGTCCTTGAAGATCGTCGGACTTTCCGCATAGACGCGCTCATGCTTGCGGTGGAAGCCGTCGAAACTTTCCTGGTCCTTCTCAGCTTTCCGCCGCGCGATGAAGCCCATGAGCTTGTTCTGCGTCCGGGTCTCCAGCGCCTGGAGGTGAAAGCGGTCCATCACCTCGTTGCTGCGCTGTAAAATATCACGCGTGGCCGTGTAGTATTCGTGCATCAGCGCCTCAATACGGCGCAGGATGCGCTTGTGGCGGTAACCGAGATTGGTGGCCACCGGCCCCTGCAGGCGCAAAGTTAAGAGGTCTTCGGCGCGCTTTTCTGTGTAGTGCATTTCGTTGCGCACCCGCAGGATGAAGTCATACCCCTGCGATACCTCCTTCCAGCCCGCCTTGGAGATCAGGCCGAGAGCGACCAGATCCTTGGGATTCAGAGTGCGGTGCCGCGCATACGTCATCCAGATCAGGTTCTGGTAGTCGCGCAGGCCGCCGCAGCCGTTTTTCACATGCGGCTCCTGCACGAAGGGGGTGTTCTCGTATTTGGAGTGGCGGGTGTTCAGATCGATCTGCCGCAGCTTCAGGAAGTCCGGCTCCTGCCCGTCCAGGCACTCCTTGTCAAAGCGGGAGCGGAACTCCTCAAAGGCAGCCTTCTGGCCGGTGACGAAGCGCGCCTCCATCAGCGCGGTCTTGGTCTCCATGTTTTCATTCGCCAGCTTGATGCACTCGCCCACGCAGCGCGAACCATGGCCGACCTTGAACTTCAGATCGTAGAAGTAGAGCAGGTAGTCGCGAATGAGCTGCACGACTTCGCTAGACACCTTGTTGCTGTTGCCAGGAAACATGAAGGTCAGGTCCACATCGCTGCCAGGACTCATCACCCGCCGCCCGTAGCCGCCATGGGCGATCACACTGATATTGAGCTTGGCCCGGGCCTCGGGTGCGAGGGCCGCCACGCTTTCCTCCCAGAGCAGACGCACGAGGAAGTCGATCATGTCCGAGCGCATGCGGCAGATTTCCGCACCGCTGAAGCTGCCGGAGCGGTGCCGCTGCTTGATGCGCTGCTCCTTGATCTTGAGGAAGCGCTTCGCCTGGCGCAGCGTTTCCGTGCGTCCACGTGGCAGCTTGTCCTCGGAGGGGAAGAATTTTTGCGCGCTCTTATTCAGGTGCCGCAAGTACTCGCGTTCGGTCATCGCAACAGGGGTCAGTAAGTGATCAGTGAATGAACCGGACCGGAATCACTCACGAATTGACGCCCGCCGAGGAAGGCCAGTTCAATGAAAAAAGTGCTGCCGAGCACCTTGCCGCCCGCTTGCTCAATGAGGTGCAGCGCCGCTGCCGCCGTGCCACCTGTGGCCAGTAGATCGTCCGCCAGTAGCACCGTTTCACCTGGAGCGATGGCATCCAGGTGCATCTCGACCGAGTTGGTGCCGTATTCCAGCGCGTAATCGATGCCCCGCGTCTGCCAGGGCAGTTTGCCCTTCTTGCGCACCGGGATGAACCCCGCGCCGAGACGTTCAGCGATCAGCGCACCAAAGATGAACCCACGGGCGTCAATGCCGACGACTTTGTCCACTTGAGTGATGCCCGTGGCTTCGATCATGCCATCGATCGTCTGCGACAGCAGGGTCGGGTTGGCCAGCACCGGAGTGATGTCTTTGAAGAGAATGCCGGGTTTGGGGAAATCAGGCACGTCACGGATGGTGCGGCGGATGCTGTCGAGAATATCGGGAGCCATGCCTGCCGATCATGGAGGAGAAGCGCGGATGCGCAAGCGTCATGCGCGCCACGGAAGCCAGGCCAACTGAGATCACTCCACTTCCTGCTTGGCCAGGGTGTGGGCAAAGGGGCTGGTGGAGGCAAGGTTGTACTGGCGGATGGCCGTGGCCCAGAAGGGTGCGAGTTCGTGGTCGGCGGCGCTCCAGATGCGGTAGTGCAGATTGGTGACGGTGTCGGTGTCGTGCATCAGCGCTTTCAACTCCTGCGCGTTGAGGGTCTGCGGCCCCAGGGTGATCAGCCGATGGCTGATTTCGTTGAGATAGGCGTGTGACACTTCGATGGTGCGGCGGCGGCGCAGCAGGCTGACGTGGAGGCCGTTGACGTAGGGGTCAAGACAGACCTGCATGAGGCCGTAGTGGCGCTCCAGTTCGGGTGGGAGCTGGATGCGGTCTTTGATCTCCTCCAGATTCTGCTGCATGTTCTTCAGCACCGTCGGCGGCTCATGCTCCTCCGGGGTGAGAAACAGGCCCAGCCGCCGCCCGCTGCGCCCGCTGGAAACCATGGCCGCGACGAGAATGGAAACGACCAGGGAGAACAGAATGGGGCTGATCCAGATGAGGAAGGCCTTCGAGACAAACCAGCCGATCACGCCCCAGGCAACGCCCAGCAGCGTGACGCTGAGGAAGGTGAAGAGGATCTCGCTCCAGTTGATGCCACCGTCGATTTTGCGGCGCTGGGTGACCCAGCTCACGCTCTTGCCGACGATGGTGTAAACCACGAAGCGTGAATGGAAGATCATGAGCACCGGCGCCATGAGCGTGAAGACCACGGTGTCGAGCAGGCTGCTGATAAATGTGAGTAGCCGCAGCCGCAGCGGCTTAAACATGCGGCCCGTGATGACTTCATCCAGCAGGATGACCGTCTTGGGCAGGAAGATGAGCATGGCGGTGACGGCCAAAAGGATGTGCTCAGCCAGGATGGCCTGCGGCTGCACGTGCGGCGTCGGTGTGGCAGCCAGCAGGGTGGCCAGTACCAGGAAGAAGAACCACAGCAGGGAACTGACATAGCTGAGGATGCCGTGCAGGAAATTGATGCGGCTCATCGGGTGCCAGCCTTTGGCAAACAGCAGCCAGAGGTGCTGCATGTTGCCCTGGCACCAACGGCGGTCACGCTTGAGCATGTCCACCAGTGTGGGTGGGCCTTCCTCATAGCTACCACGCGTGGTGGGCAGCAGCCGCACGGCGTAGCCGGCTTTGCGCATGAGTGCGGCCTCCACGAAGTCGTGGCTCAGGATGTGCCCGCCGAAGGGTGCATTGGCAGGCAGCGGCGGCAGCGCGCAGTGCTCGATGAACGGCGCGAGGCGCAGGATGGCGTTGTGACCCCAGAAGTTGGCTTCGCCGCACTGCCAGTAGTCCAGTCCGGCCATGAAGGGCGGGCCGTAGAGCGCCTGGGCAAACTGCATCACGCGCCCGAGCAGCGTGTCGGCGGCGATCTGTTTGGGGAAGGTCTGCACGATGCCGATGCCAGGATTTTTCTCCATGATGCGCACCAGGCTGGTGAGCAGCGCGCCGGACATGAGGCTGTCCGCATCCAGCACCACCATGTAGCGGTAGCGCTTGCCCCAGCGGCGGCAGAAGTCGCTGACGTTGCCGCTCTTGCGGTTGATCTGCTTGCGGCGGCGGCGGTAGAAAATGCGGCCAAAGGCCTTGAGCTGGCGGCAGAGCTCCAGCCACGCGGTCTCTTCCTCGATCCACTGGCTAGCTTTGTCGGAATCGCTTAAGATGAAAAAGTCGAAGTTGGCCGCCTGCCCGGTGGCTTCGAGCGAGAGGTAGATGGAGCGCAGGCCTTCATACACGCGCGTCACATCCTCGTTAAACACCGGCATGATGATGGCGGTGCTCGCGGTGATGGGCTGCTCGTAATCATCCGCGTTGAGCGAGAGCCAGAGACTGAGTGAGTCTGGCTTGGGGCGGTTCATCAGCCAGACGCCGAAGAGCGCGGTCCAGAAGCCGACATTGAGCTGGTAGTACAGCGGAATGAAGACCAGTAGCAGCGCCCACTCGGAAATACGCATGCCGTTTTCCGAGAGGAAAATGTAGGAGAGCCAGGCACCGACGATGGTGCCCAGGCCGACAAGCGAGAAGAACGTGGCGCGGCGCGTGCGGGAGACGTGCTTGGGTGGCATCCCGGCGGTCATCGCGATGTTCGCGGTCTGGCTGCCCATGGGTGCGCTCATCCGAAGAGGGAGTAAAGGTAACCCAGCACGCTGCCGATGATGGCGACGAGCACGGAGTAACGCAGGATGGGATGACGGCCAAGGCGGTCAAAGGTGTCGTCCGCCACGTCGGTGAACATGCCGAGATCGATGTCGCGCGGCGTCATCTTGCTCACCTGCATGCCGGGGCCGGAGGTGCGGATGGCGGAGCGCATGGCCTCGGCCATGTCTTCCGGCATGTTCTGCTCATCCAGGAAAAACTGCGGCCAGCGCGAGGGACCGCCAGCGAGGTGAAAGCCCAGACGCCCGGTGGCTTCAAGCTGCGCTTCGTTGAGATTGAGATCGCTGTAGATGGAGCCGAGCCACTCACGCAGCATCAGTCGCGCCTGCTCGATCGAATGCGCCGTGGGGGTGCGGGCGGGGTCCTTCGCATGGGCTTTGGCCGCGTTGCGCAGGGTTTCGAGAATCAACTGCGTACGGCGGATGCGGTTGTGGAGTTGGTAGGAACGAAAGTAGTCGGCGAGGCGCGCATACGCCTCGTTCCACTCTTCCTCGGTGCCGGTCGCGGGGGCAAACTGAATATTGACTGCTTCCATGTAGGTTCAAATCCGAGCCGCTTGAGAATGCGCACTTTTGGAGCGGTGGAAAGCGGAGGATTGCGGATTCCGCATTTTTGCTCTTGTCAGCGGCGGGCTTCATCCGGCATGGTCTGACCTCATGTTCCCGCGCCCGTTCATCCTGGCTCTGCTGAGCCTACTGGCTGGTTCCCATGCGCTGGGTGAACCACGCCCGTGGACCAATGCGCAGGGAAAACAGGTGCAGGCCGAGTTTGGCGGCCTCAAGGACGGGAACGTCACGCTGCTCATGCCAGGCGGGCAGAACGCCACAGTACCGCTGGCCAGTCTCTCGACAGAGGATCAAACCTGGGTGCGGCAGAATGCCACCAAAGCGGTGACTAGTAGCGCGGCTCCTGCGGATGCGGCGCGCATCCCATGGGACAAACGCCGCATGCCCACAGAGGTGAAAGAGCCGATGCTCTACATGAACATCAAGGTGGTGAAGGAGGTGCCGGGGGAGTGCATTTACGAGTCCGGGCACTTCCAGTTCAAGACCAGCGCGAAGCTGGGGGCCATCCTGATGAAGGATGTGTGCCGCGCCTTTGAGAGCACCTATGAGCTGGTGCGCATGATGCCCTGGGGCATCATACCCAAGCCCGAAGAGGGGCGGCAGAAATTCCAGGCGGAACTCTTTGCCACGCGCGATCAGTACCTTGCCAGTGGTGCCCCGCCGTGGTCGGGCGGCGTGTATGTGCGGAATGACAAGGTCTTTCGCATGCCTTTTGAGGAGCTCGGCATCTCCAACACCGTGGGTGCCAACGGCGCGTACTACCGCAAAGGGGAGATCAACAACGACACCATCACGCACGAGATCACGCACCAGATGATGCACGAGTACCTGCCCTACATGCCGGTGTGGTTGATCGAAGGCCTAGCGGAGTACACCTCCAACCTAGCCTACAAAGGCGGTGTGTTCTCCGTGGGCGGAGACGGCGTGGCCTTTGCCGCAAAGCAGTCCGGCTCACGCAATCGTGGCCTCATGCGCGCCATGCGCTCTCCAGGCGGCTGGATTGGCGTGAAAGAGCTCTGGGGCTACACCACGGACATCTCCACGCGCAATGAGATCACGAGCTTCAAGCTGTCCGATCAAGGGAATCCGCGCGCACCTATGGGCAACCAGCCGCCCTCCATGAACGACCTCGCCAATCGCTACCGCTCCGCCCACATCCTCGCCTATTTCTTTGTGCATGAAAATGGCGGCAAACATCTCATGCGGTACTTCGACGCGCTGCATGAGGAGAAGAAAAAATGGCCAGCCTTCTGGGAGCAGGTGAAAGTGTACAACGAGGGCCTCAAAAAGCTGCGCCCCGCCTATGACGCCTATCGCAAAGCCATGAAGGAATTCATGCAGCAGCCCGGAGTTAAAGACCTCGGCGGTGGTCGCTTCTCCTATCCAAAAGAGCTCACCCCACCCTCACCACCGCCCGATCCACCCAAAGAACCCGAGCCCCCCGACAACACCGACCCCGACGCCGTCTGCGCCAAGCACCTGAACATCCTCCTCAACGACCGCACGTTGGTTCAGTTGGAGGAAGAGGTGCGGGCGATGTTTGCGAAGAATGGGTTCAGTCTGTGAGGCATGAGTTTGTGACCCGCATGCGGGTCACTTCATCGTGGCTCAAGGCGAAGAAACCCTCTGCTCTACGCGATCACTTCATTGATCAATCGGCCACCATTGACGATGTCCACCGGACGCACGTTTTCAACGACAATGCGCTTGCTGGCGTTGATGCCAAGCAGGCGGTACATCGTGCGGGCGAGATCTTCAGGACCCACGGGGTTTTCATCCGGCTCGCCACCGAGGGCGTCGGACTTGCCATAGACAAAACCTTTCTTCATGCCGCCACCGGCCATCGCCACGGAGAAGACGCGTGGATAGTGGTCGCGACCGTTGGTGCTGTTGATGCGCGGCGTGCGACCGAATTCGGAACTGACGAGCACCAGCGTGGTGTCCAGCATGCCGCGTTCATCGAGGTCTTTGATCAGACGCGCGAAGGCGACATCAAACTGCGGGGCCTGGCTTTCAAAGGCCCCCTTGATGTTGGAGTGGTGGTCCCAGCCGCCGTAGTTCACAGACACCATGCGCACGCCAGCCTCCACGAGACGGCGCGAAAGCAGGAAGCGCTGACCGGCGGCGTTGCGGCCGTACTCATCGCGCAGCTTGTCGGGTTCGGCGTTGAGATTGAAAGCTTCGCGGGCTTTGTCAGAGCTGATGAGCTTGTACGCGGCCTGATAAAAATTGTCCATCGCGCTGAGGCCGTCCGATTTTTCCGTGGTGCGGAAGTGCTCATCCACGGCGGAGAGCAGATTGCGCCGGCGGTCGAAGCGCTTGGGGTCGATGTCCTTTGGCGCGGCGAGATCGCGCACCGTGAAGCCTTTGTCCGCAGGATCGCTGCCCAGCGCAAAGGGGCCGTAGGCGCTGCTCATGTAGCCGCTGCCCTGATCGGGGGCGATCACGCTGGGCACGGCCACGTAAGGCGGCAGATTATTGCGTGGCCCTTGTTCATGCGAAATGATGGAGCCGAAGCTGGGAAACTTAATGGCCGGGCTGGGGCGGTAGCCGGTGAACATGTTGTGCGTGCCACGCTCATGCGCCGCCTCGCCATGCGTCACGGAACGGATCAGCGTGATCTTGTCGAGGATCTTGGCGATGTTCACAAACTGCCCGCCCACGAATTCACCCGTCACACCTTTCACCGGGCTGAATGGCCCGCGATAATCCGGCGAGGCAAACGGCTTCGGATCCCAGGACTCATGCTGCGCCATGCCACCAGGCAGGTAGATGTGGATGATCGAGGTGGCGATGGGCTTGTAGCTCTCCACCGCAGGCATCGCCAGATCCGCCGCCTGCAACTTGAGCAAATGAGGCAGCGTCAGCCCCAAGCCCGCCATGGCCCCCACCTGCAAAAAGTCACGCCGACCCTGCGTGGTGGTGAAGAGGTTGCTGTGATTGCCAGAGCAGAGACGATGCATTTTCATGGTGCGAATTCAGTGAGTTAACACGTGAATCTACCATGCGAGATGCGGCCATGTTACGCCCGCAGCCCATTCTGCCAAGACCGGCACAATGATGCGCAAACGAGGCACAGGAGCGCCTAAACACCCAGAGATTTAGAGGGTTTTATCCCCCCCTCACTCCCACCCTCTTATCTTCACATGCACCTGCGCCACGCGCCCCATGTAGTGGTCCATGGAGTAATCCTTCGCCGCCTTGAGCATGTGGGCCTTCGCTTTCACGTCATCTCCCGTAGCTTCAAAGTACAGCCCTAGATACAGATGCGCGTAGCAGCGGTGATTACGCAGGCGTTCACCATCGCCCTCCTCGGCGGCTTTGAGCACGGCCTCCTCGCTACCCTTGCCGGCGAAGAGTTCATGCACCTGCTTCATCGGGATGCGGCTGTCGCCTTCGATGGGGATGAAGACCTTGCGCGCTGCCTCCACGCCCTCCCCTTTGGCGATGCAGAGGAAATGCCACGCGGCATTTTCCACGTCGTTGCCATTCACGGTCTGGTGTACTTCAAACTGCTCACGCCCACCTTTGTAATCCCCCGCATAGTAGAGCGAAAGCCCGCGCTGCCAGAGCTGCGGCTTGGAGTCGGGCACCAGGGCAATGAGCTGGTCAAACGCGGCCACGGATTCCTTCGGCTTCGCGTCAAAGAAGAGATCCACTCCCTGCTGAAACAGCGCGTTAGGTGTGGGCTTCGCCTCCTGCGCGGTGGCGTGGGAAAGCAGGCTGAGGAGCAGCAGTGGAAAAAGTCGTTTCATGACAGCTTCAAACGTGTGTAGCGGCAGATTTTGCGCAACATCACAGCCACGCCAGCGGCAGCGGCAAAATGAGCGCGAGGTCCGCCAGCACACGGTACGCATCCACGGAAAGCCGCCGCCGCATGCCATGCACCAGCGAGTGCAGCAGCACCGCGCCCAGGGCCGCGTGGGCGGGGCCGAGCAGTGAGTGCTCCAGTTCTCCCTGCCCGATGGACACCAGCAGGGCCAGGGTAAAGAGCAGCGTTCCCAGCACCAACTGCGGGTGCTTGCGGTCGTTTTGCAGCCCGGCCTCGCGGCACGAGATGCCGTGCAGATTGCAGGCAAACAGCAGCGCCAGCAGCACGCACTCCAGCACCGGCTCCGCAATCGTCTCCGGCATGGCGAGAAAGCGTGTGCTCGTGGTGCAGCCCATGGCAAACAGCAGCGCGGCGGTCATTTCCTTGGGCAGCCACTGCCCCATGCGGATGTCCAGTTGCCGCAGCACAGACAGCACCATCACCCCCAGCACCAGCAGGCTAAGGGCAAACCGGGACCCGCTGCTCAGTGGCATGTGCGAGATGAGCATGATGCCGCCCAGACCCGCGCAGGAGACGAACACATCGCGCGAAAAAGGACTGCCCTGCGCCGACCACGAGGCGAGATACAGCGCCACCAGCAGTGCCAGGCCTGCCGTCTGCCACAGCACGCCTTCGGGAATGACAAACAGCGCCAGCCACGCCAGCAGCAGCAGCGCCGGCGGCAGCACCCCCAGCAGCAGCACACGGCGGTGGCGGTGGTAAAACACATGCCGCACATCCAGCTCGGCAGCGCTTTGGACGCCAAACGTGTCCAGCGTGCGGTCCAGCAGATAGATCACCCAGCAGGCCAGCCCGAGGCCCAGGCCCAGCAGCGGCGTGAGGCGGATGCCATGCGTGTGCGCCAGCGTCGCCTGCCACAGCACCGCCACCACGGGTGCCTCCAGGCTCAGCACATGCGGCCACAGCCACCACGGCGTGTGCCTGGCAGGGGTGAGTTCGCTGGCTGGGGGCAGGGCGGTCAAGACCTGCTCTTTAATCCCCGGCGGAGAAACTGAAAAGGGGAATCAGAGAACATCGAAAATTCAACCACGCACGTTGCGCCTTAAACTCGGGTGCAACCGCAGAGACAAATCTTCTAATCTCTGCGTTCTCCAAATCTCAGCGGTGCAAATCCGTCTGTTCCGAAAGGTACCACTGCCGAATTCCAGTGGAAGTTATTCGGGAGCCTCCCGCCAACTCGCCCCCATGAAACTTCACTCTCCATCCGAAGCAAGGTTGCGGTGCGGATAGCACGCGACACCTTGCGCCACCCCCCTCATGATTGGCGACGACTATTTCGAACTGCGTTCACGCATCGGCACGGACCTGCTGGCTCTCGCCGCAGCGCTGCGCGAGACCGGTGGCGATGCGGATTCCGCCACGATCCTGGACAATCTCATCGCCAGCCTCAAGGAGCCCTTTGTCTTCGTCGTCGTCGGCGAGGTCAACGTGGGCAAATCCACCTTCCTCAATGCGCTCTTCGGTCAGGATTTCTCCAGCACCGGCGTCGTACCCACCACCGGCAAGATCCTCTTCTTCCGCCATGGCGATGAGCACAGCGTGGTCCCCATAACGCCTACGCTGGATGAAGTGTACGCCCCCGTCGATTTCTTGCGCGATTTCCACATCGTCGATACCCCCGGCACCAACTCCGTGGAAAACGAGCACCAGATGATCACCGAGCGTTTCGTGCCCATCGCAGATCTCGTCATCTTCGTCTTCTCCGCCATGAATCCCTGGGGCGCCTCCGCCTGGCAGTTTCTGGAAAAGGTACACCGCGAATGGATGCGCCATGTGGTCTTTGTGCTGCAGCAGAGCGATCTCCGCAGCCCGGAAGAAATCCAAGTCATCACCGACTACATGGGCCAGCTCACGCGCCAGCGCTTTGGCCGCGACTTCCCACTCTTTGCCGTCTCCGCCAAAAAAGCCTTCCTCGCCCGCAATGCCGGTATCGAGCGCGAGCGCCTGCTGCAGGACAGTGGCTTTCATGCGCTGGAGGCACACATCTCCTCCATCGTCCGGCACAATACCGCCCGGCTCAACAAGCTCGCCAGCACCATGCGCCTGGCGCGGCAGATTCTCGACTCCATGCGCGAGCGCTTCGTCCTCGGCATGCACCAGGCCAAGCGCAAGACCGGCGTCCTCCAGGAACTCCAGACCGAGCGCGAGCTCCAGGTGGACCGCACGCTCAAGAAAATCCTCCCCGCGCTGGATGCCACCGAGCGCGACTACCACGAGTCCGTCATGCGCGTGGCCGGACTCGCCAGCGACGCCCTCACCACTCGCAAGGCCTTCCAGCGCAAAGCCGCCCAGGAAGAGGAGGCCGAAAACGGTGCCCGACCACAAAGCCTCGACCACCGCCTGTTTCAGGAGCTCCAGCACCGCACCGGCGACCGCTGGCGCCAGGTGAGCCTCGTGCTCGAAGAGGACGTGCATCAGTTCGAGCGTTTCCTCTACGCGCAGGGGCGCGGCATCCTCTTCCCGCTGGACGCCACCATGCCCGCCCACGACTACGGCGAAGAAGAGAGCGAGCTGCGCCGCCGCTTCGGCACCCATGTGGACTCCTCCCTGCGCCGCTTCGTCATCGGCCTCAAGCTCGATGAAGACATCGAGCCCGGACTCGAAAGCTCCCGCGTCACCGCCCGCTGGCTGCCGCGCCTCATCCTCCCCGTCGTCATCGCCACCGGCCTCTGCGCCTGGTTCGATGGCTCCGTCAGCGCCCTCATCGCCCTCGGAGCCGGGCTACTGCTCATGGCCGTCGTGTACCTCCTCACCCAGGTGCGCCTCAGCAGTGCCCGCAACGCCATCCTCGACAAGCTGGAAGACTCCTCCGCCACGCTCCGCGAGATGCTCCACAAGCAAGTCACCGAAGACGTCACCCACAGCTTCACCCGCTTCCTCGACACCCTCAACCCCGCCCAAGCCAACGCCGCCCACACCGAGCGCGAGCAAGCCACCCAAGTCGAGCGCCTCCGCCAACTCGCCGACTCCTTCAGCGTGCTGGATGAGCAAATCCGCGTGCTCACGCCGAGGTGAGGGGGAAGGGGAAGTTTGCAGTAGTTGGCGGTTGTTTGCGATGGTTTGCAGTTGTTTCCAGAAGAGCCGGAAGCGCAGTGCCCGTAAGCCGTGAACCAGTAGCCAGTGTGCCCACGTTGCCATAGAATCGACGTATCGTCCCTTTCGTCCCATCGGCCCTATCCAGCGCTTCACCAGACCCAAAGCCCACCCCCCCCGCCACCTCCGGCCAATTTAAAATTTTCAGTTTTGACTCGCTGCGCTCACCCTTCGGGCTCCTTCTAGTCGTCTGTCTCACTCCGTTCGGCTCAGTTTTCAGTCCTCTCCTCGCCCCCGCCACGACTCACCCCCCCCGCGTCACCCCAGCCTCTCCCCAACAACTGCAAACAACTGCAAACAACTGCAAACCATCGCCAACCACCGCAAACTTCCCCTTGAGCCCCTCCGCCCTCAAATCCGCCCTCATCGCCCAAGCCCGTTCCCTCGGCTTCGATGACTGCCGCATCGCCCCCGCGCAGCCCGCCGCGCATCGCGCCCTCTTTGAGCAGTGGATCGCCGAAGGCAAACACGGCGACATGGCCTGGCTCGCCCGCAATCCCGAACGCCGCACCGACCCCACCCTCGTCCTCCCCGGCGCCAAATCCGTCATCGTCTTAGCGATGAACTACTACCAAGGCGGCACCCCCTACCCCACCGCCCAGCCTCAGAACGTGACACAGGCTGCCAGCCTGTCCCCCAGCGCCACCCCCTCGCCCAGCGCTCCCGCTCACCCCACTCCCTCCGAAAAACAACCGTCAACAACCGTCAACAACCGTCAACCATCGTCAACTCCGGCAAACTCCGGCCAACCACCGCCAACTCCCCCTCCGCCCCCCTCCGACCTCTCCCCATCTCCCCATCTGATTGTCTCCCCCTCTTCTGATCAACAACCACCGTCAACCACCGTCAACCACGGTCAACAACCGCCAACTTCGCCTCCCCCTCCGGCTCCCTCCGGCCAACCACTGCAAACAACCGCCAACAACCGCAAACAACCGCAAACTCAGTATCGAGTCGCCCGCTACGCCTGGAACAACGACTACCACGACCTCATCGAGTCCAAGCTCCGCACCCTCGCCGACTTCCTCACCGCCCACGGCGGCACCCAGCGCCCCTACGTGGACACCGGCCCCGTCCTCGAGCGCGACTTCGCCAGCGAATCCGGCCTCGGCTGGGGCGGCAAGAGCACCATGCAGATCCACCGCCACCTCGGCACCTGGTTCTTCCTCGCCGACATCCTCACCACCCTCGAACTCCCCCCCGACGCCCCCGCCACCGATCACTGCGGCAAATGCACCCGCTGCATCACCGCCTGCCCCACCCAGGCCATCACCGCCCCGCGTCGCATGGACGCCCGCCGCTGCATCTCCTACCTCACCATCGAAAGCAAAGGCCCCATCCCCCTCGAATTCCGCCACGCCATCGGCGACCGCATCTACGGCTGCGATTCCTGCCTCGACGCCTGCCCCTGGAACCGCCACGCCCAGGCCTCCCATGAGGCTACCTTCCAGGCCCGCGCCACCCTATTCCAGCACACCCTCCGCGACTTCCTCTCACTCACCGACGACACCTTCCGCGCCCTCTTCGCCAAATCCCCCATCAAGCGCATCAAACGCCCCGCCTTCCTCCGCAACGTCTGCGTCGCCCTCGGCAACACCGGCACCCCCGCCGACCTCCCCGCGCTAGAGGCGGCGGCCCAGGATGAGAATGCGCTGATCGCCGAGCACGCCCAATGGGCCGTGGGAGAGATCCGTGCGCGGGCCAGCGGAGGCCAAACCGTTGGCGATCGTTTGCCATAGTTGGCTGTTGTTTGCGATGGTTTCCCAAATCAGCGGCGTTCGCCGCCCTCTGGTAACAACTGCAAACCACAGCAAACAATCGCCAACCACCGCAAACTCCCCACGACCCCCTTCGCCCTTCACCTTGACAACTCGCCTCCACCCACTACCCTCCCGCCGCTTTCGAGCATGGCGAGGTAGCAAAGTGGTAATGCACTGGTCTGCAAAACCGGTATGCGCGGGTTCAATTCCCGCCCTCGCCTCCACATTGAAAATCAATGGTTTATGAAGTGGAGTTGGAAAAGTAAGAACGAAAGTAAGAACACGTTCAACCACATCCAAAGATGTTCCAGGAGGCTTGGAATCGTCATTTT
>CAINGK010000144.1 GCA_903848465.1 uncultured Verrucomicrobiota bacterium | reverse complement strand
TTCGTCGCTGGCCTTCACCGCACAGTTCAGCTTTGAGCAGTTCCCATTCTTCATCACTCAGGTCGGTCGGATAGTCGCGTGCCATCCTCCCACTTTACAGATTTTCTAACTCTTGCCACATTTGCCGGACAGGCTCTAAGGCCCGCTTCACTGCGGTAACCGCAGTGGCGTGTTTGAGGATTGCTTTTCCCATTCGACTGATTCATTCCAGCGGACGGAGGCGCAGATGGCGCAACGTGTAAAAGGGGGCCTCTGATTCCGTCATGCGCCTGGCTCCTTGCTTGCGCTTCGGGCTAAAATCATCCCGCTGTGTCTCGAAGATGCCTTCCACAAATGCTTTGCTGCCGAGCACTACGCCATCGGTGAAGTAGCGCACGCGCAGCCGTACTAGCTCGGCCGGGCTGAGCTTGCCTTTCTCTGCGAGCACCGCGCGGGCTGATTCAGTGGTCACACCACGAGATACCACCTTCTCATTCTGCGCGTCTTTCACCTCGCGGCCCTCGGCATGCAGCAGGCAGCGATACGCCGCTGCGGCGTCTGCGCTCTTCCAGCCGTCCACGGGTTTGCCCTGCGCTTTGCACAAGCCTCGCTGCGCACGGCGGCTACCTCCTAGCGCCTCAGCGTAGCCGCACCAGCGGTAGTCCTTGGGGTCTTTGACCAGCCCAGCGCGCACGGGGTTGAGGTCGATGTAGGCTGCCATCGTGCGCAGCGGTTCGCCCTTGCCTTCGACCAGTACGCTTTTGAAGCGATCCATCCACAGTGTGCCGCGGCGACCGCGTCGTTTGTTGAACCAGCGGCTGAAGCGTTCTTTCACTTCTTTGACGAAGAGCGAAAGGTCGCAGAAGCGTTTCTTGATTGCGTCCAGTCGCTGCTCGGCCAGAACGGCCATATTGCGTGCGCGAAAGTCGGCCAGTTCATCGCGCAGAAGCCCCACGTAGGCGCGACTGTAGAGGATGCTCAGGTGTTCCAGCAACTTCGCTTCGCCATCCGGCCCTTCGAAGCGTTGCAGCCACGTCTGCCGATGCGGCACTTCAGCGAGCAGATGGAAGTGATTGCTCATCAGGCAGTAGGTCACGACTTTGATGCCCGAGAACTCCGCCATGCGCCAGATGACGCGCCGCAGAGCCTCTTTCTCCACGTCGTCGAAGAACACCTCGCCCCCGCAGGTGCGCGACATGACGTGGTAGCAGTAGGACTCCAGTGGTCCTTTGCCAAGAATGCGATGCCGCCCACCGGACCACGAACGCGCGCCAGGATAGAGCCCCGTTTTCGCATTCACGCCGACAAGCTGTTCTTCGAGCGGGAGCGCCTGGGGATCAGGGGATTGGGCAGGTTTCATGGGACGGAGAGTGGAGGGGAAGCTCGCGCGCGCAACAACTAAATGACTGGCATTATTTTGTGGAGGCGGGTGTATTCCCGAGCTTTGTACCGCCAGTAGTCAGTTTGAATTAGACGTCACACACCATTGCGGCGTGGCGGAGGGCGAGGATGGGGTCGCTCCAGGTGGGGATGAATTCGTGGGCGGCGAAGTCGTGGTAGCCGATTTCGAGGAGGGCTTGCATGACGGCGGGGTAGTTGATCTCCTGGTGCTCGTCGAGCTCGCAGCGACCGGGATTGCCGGCGGTGTGGATGTGGCCGACGTATTCTTTGTGAATGCGCAGGCGGCGGATGATGTCGCCGTTCATGATGCTGACATGATAGATGTCGAAGAGCAGCTTGAAGTTGGGGCTGCCGATCTGCTTGACGAGATCGACGCAGAAGTCCACGTCATCGCCGAAGTAGCCGGGGTGGCCTTTCATTGGGTGGGTGCTGTCGCGTGAGTTCAGGTGCTCCAGCACGAGGGTGATGCCCTGCTTTTCGGCATGCGGGAGGACGACTTTCCAGGTGTCGAGGCAGTCTTTGATGGCTTTCTCGCGGTCCATGCCGTCAAACTTCATGCCGGTGAAGGTGATGACTTTTTTGCAGCCGACAGCGGCCGCAACGTCAATCGCTTCGTTGAGCTTGGTGATGACTTCATCGCGGAATTTGGGATTGCAGGGGCCGTTGGTGAAACCGTGGCCGGCAGCGAGCGAGATGTCGAGGCCGAGCGCTTTGACGTCGGTGTAGTATTTGCGGTCGATGCCTTCAATGCCGACGATGCCGATGTCTTTGGCGTGCTTGGCCAGCACCAAGGTGTCCATGGGGTTGAAGCACCAGCCCATGACGCTGTGTTTGATGCCATGGTTTTTGATGACGTAGGCCGGATCTGCGGCGGCTTTGTCGATGGACTGGGCGCTGAGGCGTGAGGCGGCGGTGGCGGCAAGCGCGGAGGCGAAGAAATGGCGGCGGTTCATGGCTGGAGAGGGCAAACGGGTCAGGGTTGGTTCAAAGATCAAACGGCAGAATGGGGAAACGGAACGAGAATCGCTTTCCTATGCAAGAGGTGGAAAACGGAACGAGAATCACTTTCCTATGCAGAAGGTGGAAAAGATGACGTCGAGAATGCGCTCGACATCGACCTGGCCGATGACATCGCCGAGGGCGTGGAGGGCGTCGCGGATTTCGAGGGCGATGAATTCGGGGGCTTCATTGCGTTCGAGGGCCGACTTGGCGGCAAGCAGGCACGCAGCGCAGCGCTCAAAGGCGGCCTGGTGCCGGGCATTGATGGCGATGGGATGATCCACCGCGAGGGGGCCAGCGGTGGCGATGACCGCGCGAATGGCATCGCGCAGGGCTTCGATGCCTTCCGCTGTGACACAGGAAAGCGGGATGGCACCTGGTGCAGCGGTCCAGGCAGGGTGAATGCCGAGATCGCTTTTGTTGAGAATGAGAATGCGGCGGCGTGCGAGATCCGGCGGGAGCGACAGGCGCGCAGCACCGGGGGCAGTGCTGCCATCCACGACTTCGATGACGAGATCGGCGCGCTCCAGTTCGCGCTCCGTGCGCTGAATGCCGACGCGTTCGATGTCATCGCCGGCCTCGCGCAGACCGGCGGTATCGACCAGACGCAGCGGGATGCCATGGACTTGGATGATTTCTTCGATGGTGTCGCGGGTGGTGCCTGCGGTGGGGCTGACGATGGCGCGCTCAAAACCGAGCAGGACATTGAGCAGGCTGCTTTTACCCACGTTGGGGGCACCGGAGATGACGGTGCGGGCACCATGGCGCAGGATGCGGCCTTGTTCGGAAGTGGCTATGAGCTGAGTGGCCTGTACTAGGACAGCATCGATGCGGCGCAGTAGATCGGCCCCGGTTTCAGGCGAGATGTCCTCATCGGGGAAATCAATGCAGGCCTCGATGTGGGCGAGCACGGGGATGATTTCCTGCTGCATGGCCGTAGCTGCACGGCCGATGCCACCGCTGAGCTGCTCATTGGCGGCACGGAGGGCGAGGGTGCTTTGCGCGTGGATCAAATCCATCACGGCTTCGGCCTGCGTGAGATCCATTTTGCCATTGAGGAAGGCCCGCTGGGTGAACTCCCCCGGATGCGCGGCACGTGCGCCGCAGGCCAGCCAACGCTCGAGGACGCGCTGAGTGACGAGCACACCGCCGTGGCCGTGAAATTCGACGATGTCCTCTCCGGTGTAGCTCGCGGGGCCTTTGAAATAGAGCAGGAGTCCGTGATCGAGCGCGCCACCGTCGGTATCGACTGCAGGAACTAGGTAGGCCTGCCGGGGGGTGACCTGCACGGGCAGCTTGAGGACCTGCGCGGCAATGGCCAAGGCCTGCGGGCCGGAGATGCGCACTACGCTGATCGCAGCCTCTCCCAAGGCGGTGGAAATAGCGGCGATGGTGTCATTGAGCATTGAGCGATGGTGCGGGGTGCGCGGCAAAATTTCAACAAGCGTTCCAGGAAGATGCAACAAAAGACTTCTTCCGCGCTGAATTCTTGATCCTTGGTAGGGCTACGCTTATGCTGGCCTGCCAACCCAACAGAATCACTCCTCAACCATGTTAGAACCTCCCAGCCAATACATCGTCATGGGCCCATGGTCCCCGAGGTATGTCTCCTGGCTGGAAATGGCCTGTTATTTCGGTGGAGCGCTGCTGGTAGCAGCGCTGGGAACGTGGTGGATTTTGAGCCGCGAGGGCAGCTTCGGGCTGGATAAGCCGGACACCCGGCGCAAGCTGCATGAGAAGGCGATTTCACGACTCGGGGGTGCGCCGATATTCCTGGCCGTAGGCTTGGCGTCACTGGTGGCTGGCTACATTGGCGGACTTGGCTGGACGCGGTGGCTGCCGGTGGCGGTGTGCAATGCGTTGATCTTCAGCGTGGGGTTTGTGGATGATCTCAAACCCTTGGGTGCCAGGGTAAAGCTGGTGGGCCAGATCGGCACGGCGTTGATCTTGTATGCCATGGGGGTTTCGATCGACATCCTGAGCAACCCGTTCGGGGAAGGTGCGCTGGTGCTGGGATGGTGGAGTCTGCCGCTGACGCTGCTGTGGCTGGTGAGCATTCCGAATATCGTCAATCTGATTGATGGGATGGACGGGCTGGCGGGTGGTTTCGGCCTGTTTTTATGCCTGACGCTGGCGTTCCTGGGGTACTACAGCAACCAGCCCGATGTCTTGGTGGTGTCGCTGGCAATGGCGGGCGCACTGGCGGGATTCCTGATCTTCAATCTGCCTCCTGCCAAAATTTTCTTGGGCGACGGCGGAGCTTATCTGATCGGATTTTTCATTGCTTCAGTCTCACTGTTCACTTCCAACAAAGGTTCAGTCATTGGGGCGCTGCTGGTCATCATCATTGCGCTGGGGGTGCCGATTTTGGACACTTTGTTTGCCATCATCCGCAGAGCCATCCGGGGGGTGTCCATCTTCAATGCGGATGCGGAACACATCCATCATCGGCTGATTCTGCTGGGCTACAGCAAGGGGGGCGCACTGGCGGCCATGTATGCCGTCTGCCTGGCACTGAGTCTGGTGGGGGTGAGTATTCTGATGACCAAGGGATACGCGCTGCCAATCGTGGGAGCGTTGCTGTTTTTGCTGGCACTGGGCACGGCCCGTTATCTGGGATACATCCGAAGCTGGTCCAATTTCCGCGCCCAGATTAACGAAGCGATGGAGCGGCGTAGGCAGCGGGAATTCTTCCGGGCCTATGGTCGCGTGCTGGATTTTGAGGTGGAGCGCTGCACGGATTTGCAAAGTTTTGCCACCTTGCTTCAGCATGGACTGGAGCGCATGGGGTTGAGCCTGCACGCGCGGACCGGCAGCGAGGCTGAAGTCCTCACTTTAGGCGGGGGTAGAAATTTCACCATCCACCGTCCCAAGGATGCCACGGATCGCAGAGAATGGCATCTCCGGCTTGATGTGCTGGTGCCTGTACTCGAACGCTGTCTGGAGAAATGGCGGGAACTGCCATCCAGTACAGGAATCCCAGACCGCCAAACCGCCCCCCTAGTTCCGCCCTCAATTACGGTATGAAAGACGACACCGATCAGTTTGAAGAGGCAGTGAAAAAGCTGCCCTTGCTAGCCGGAGAAGAAACGGACGACGAGGAACCGCGCCCGCAACTGGACAATGCAGAGGAAGAGGATGCCGAAGAAGAAAGAAGTAGCAGGCAGGAGCGCAGCTACGAAGTGGCTGGCCCGGCGTGGAAAGGCTATGTGTTTGCCGCGCTGCCCATTTTGGCCTGCCTGTTTGGGGCGGGGCGCGAAACCTGGTCCAAAGGGCTTATCACTATTCCGCTGGCATTGCTGCTGATCTGCTTTGCACCCAAGCGCAAACTGCCGACGACCGCTTTATTTGGCCTACTGGGGGCCATGCTCGCGCCACTGCTGTCATTTCTACCTGCCAGTTGGCTCTCACAGCCTGCGGCATGGCAGGCTGCGCTGGTGCAGGACTGGGGCGTCCGCCTTTCCACCACCTTGACACCCCAGGCCGCCGTCACTTCAGAGGCATGGCTCTTTTTTGCGACGTGCTGCATTTGGCTGGGGTGGTGCCTGAGCCGTGGCTTTTCCGACCTCCAGCGCCGGTCCATGATCCAGACGCTCGCCTTTGGCGGCGTTTTGCTGTGCCTGCTCTCGATCCTGGAGGGAGCCAAGTGGATTACCATTCCCTGGTGGCCGCGTGATCTGCAAGAGTCGGGCAGTAACTTCGGCCCCTTTGCCAATCGCAACCACGTTGGCAGCATTGCGGCGATGACCTGCGTGCTTTGTGCTGCGACTGGCCATGATGCACACCGGCGCAAATCGCGGTTATGGTTGTCGTCTCTGCTGGGGTTCCTCCCGCCTATCATCTGCATTTTCATGAACAGCTCGCGCGCCGGACTGGTCCTGCTGTTTCTTGGCATGACCGCTTGGTTTGGCACCATTGCCATGCGGCGTGGCTTCTTTCAAAAACTGGCCGTCTCAGCATCGTTGGTCTTCATCATCGCCACGTTGCTGGTGATGTCTGGAGGGAATGTCTCCAAGCGATTTTCAGAGGCTGGCATTGCCGAATTTGCGACAGATAATGGCCGCAGTTCCCTGTTCATTGATTGCCTGAAGATGAGCGTGGATTCTCCCTGGACCGGCATTGGACTGGGGAATTTTGAGGCCATTTTTCCCCATTTCTCAGACTTGCCTGAGCATATCCGCCGTTTCGCGCATCCTGAAAGTGATCTGCTCTGGCTACTGTCTGAGGGGGGGCTTTTGACGCTGCTGCCGGCGCTGCTGCTGCTGCTGTGGATCTTTTTGTCCACTGGCCCCTGGTTTGGTAAGAAGAAAAAGCACAAATCCGGCATGCAGGACAGACGACTGCGCAACAGTGCCGCCATCGTCTTCAGTCTCGGAGCCATTCATGGCCTCGTGGATGTGCCGAATCATGGCCTGGGTTATGCGATCCTCATGGCACTGTTGGCAGGCATTGCGATTCGGCCACGGCGACTGCCAAACGCAGCCGACCTGCGGCAAAGCATTGCCTTCCGTCTGGGTGGAGTCGCGCTGCTGGCACTGGGTGTTGCATGGACGGCCATCGCACTGGGACATCCGGTTCTGCCTGGCAGCAGCGCCGCAGAAGTCTTGCGCAACCGTGCGGTGAAACTGGCCAACTCGGGTTCCCCAGCAGGTGCGCTGCCGCTCATGAACCAGGCCATTGAAATGGCACCGATGGACTTCCGCTACTACTATGAGCGGGCGTGTTTGCGCCTGCGTCTTGGCCAACCCAGGGAGGATGCGCTGCTGGATTTCTCCCGTTCGCGTGCGCTTGATCCGACTTACGCCATGCTGTGTTTCTCCGAAGGGGTGGTCTGGCTCGACTTTGAGCCCCAGTTTGCAGTCATTGCCTGGCGCGAATTCCTGCGCCGCTACCCAGAGCCTGATCCGGGTGACTTTGGAGACTATCATTACTACCAGATGATGCTGTTTTATTCCATCCAGCACCCCGAACTGCGCGAGGCGCTGTGGACGCTGGCTACGACGACGGAGTTTAAATTCGAATTTCTGGGGACCGTGCAAAACAGGGACGAATTCGAGCGCTGCCTGCGTAGTTTGCTGGATCAACAACCCGATCTCAAAGGTTTGGAGTCCGCGCAACGGGAGAAACTCTTCACGATGTGGTACCAGCTTGGTAATCAAGCAGCCCTGGTGGCGACACTGGAAACCAACCGCAACAAGTGGCGGGAAGATGGCTGGCGCATTCTCGCGGAGCACTATGCGCGCAACTCTGACTTCCAGCGGGCGTGCCTGACGGCCCTGCCCTACCTGCCCTCAATGGTTCGCACCTCACCAGGAACCAGCACGGATATCCCTGCTTTGGAGCGTGCCCTGCTCTACAATCCGACGGATGCCAGATGCGGCATCGATTTGTTTCAGGCGCAGAAGACCCACGGTGATCTGGATGGTGCCCTGCGGACTTTGGAAAAAGTGGCAGCCTTCCCCAGCGCGCCGACATTCGTCCGCCAGGAAATCGCCACTTTGTACATGATGAAGCAGGATTTCCGGCGGGCCTGGGAGAGCCTGCGGGAGGCGATGCAAAAGCGCTAGTCTAGTGGCCAAGGGGGCGGGTGTTATACTGCCGCGCATCACAAACTTTCATTTGGGGAGGAGCTGCTTTTGTTGATGGGTGAAGCACGGTCGTATCGCACGAATCGGAGGCGGAGCGGATGGAAAGGGGGGGAGCGTTGAGTCAGCAGTGCGTGCTGCGAGGAAGGATTCTAGGGACGCGCACAGCGCATCCCTACCAGCCCTGGGCGATGCGGCCTGCGGAGCGCAGCGAGATGTGTCACCGCTGCGCGGTTCATCTGCATTCGACTGGTATGGGACACGCGCTTCCGTGGGTTTCACCCACGGCTACGGTTATGCCAGCCCTCCGGGCTTACTGAGACGAAGGTGAAAGCGTGAGCCTCATCTGTAGCCGCGAGCGCCAGGACTCCTGGCTGGTTGATTGTCATCTGCCGCGCATCAAAAAACTTCAAAAGTCCTCCCACTTTCATTTTTCCGAGGGGCTGCTTTTGCAGATGGATGATGCACGGTCGTTTCGTACGAATCGGAGGCGGAGCGGATGGAAAGGGGGGGAGCGTTGAATCAGCAGTGCGCGCAGGGACGAAGGAATCTAGGGACGCGCACAGCGCGTCCCTACCAGCCCTGGGCGATGCGAGGCAGAATGCGCTCGGCGTGAGACCAGGGAGCAGGCGGATGAAATTAGTGTCATACTGCACCCAACTTGCCGAAGCCGGTTCATTGAACGCATTGCCTTTATCCACGAGCCCGTTATTCTGTCAGCCATGCCCGCTACTGACATTGAACCGCATATCGAACCGGCAACCATCGAAGACCTCCCCCAGTTGGTGGAGCTGTTGATGGCGTTGTTCAGTGAAGAGGAAGATTTTAAACCGGACCGCTCCAAACAAGAACATGGCCTGCGTCTCATCCTTGAGCAGCCCAACCGTGGCCGCATTTTCGTGCTGCGCACTGAGCACAAGGTCATTGGCATGATCAATCTGCTGTTCACGATCAGTACGGCGGAGGGTGGACTGGTGCTCATCATGGAGGACGTGATTGTGCATCCGCAGCACCGCCGCCAGGGCTATGGCGGACGCTTGCTCAAACACGCCATCGAATTCGCACGGGAGAAACGCTTCCGCCGAATCACTCTGCTGACGGACCGCATCAGCGCGGAATCGCAGTCCTTCTTTCAGCAGCACGGTTTCCAGTTCTCCAAGATGATCCCGATGCGACTGGTCTTTACCGATTTCTAAAGCAGCCCACTGCCATGCAAGCGCTCCTCGCCTTCCTCCCCCGGCCCGAAGGTGGTACGGCCAAGGTGCCGCGTGAGTGGGTGGAAGCTTCCGACTGGTTCGTGATCTTCACGCTGGGCACGCTGCTGTTTCTGCTGGGGGCCTTTGCCATGTGGGCCTGGCTCATCTGGCGGCGGACGACGAGGCCGGAACCGCACATCCAACTGCTGATGGAACTCGAAGATGAAGAGCATGCTGGTGAGGCCCGCACTTCGGCCTCAGCCGAGGAGCCGGAAACACCGGCCCCCTGGGAACAATCCCCTGACTGGTGGAAGAAGGTGGATCCATGATTGCTGCATGAACGAGGAGCGTTCAATGTTTCACGGCTGGCGTGCGCGCACCCACCATCTGACGCGCAACCGTCGATTCCTGCTGCGCACGGCTGCCAGCATCATCGCCATCGGGATGATTATCGCCTGCGTGATCGTGATCGGCAGTGCCACACGGCATGAGCCCCCGGCAGGGTCTATGGTGTCCCCTGCGCTGAGCCGGTTGCATGAGGTGTTTCATCAGTTGCGGTATGAAACGAGTCCGCAACCGCGCCAGTTTGTGATCTGGCTGCGGATGCTCCTGGCGCAACTCCCTGCGCTGATGAAGGAGGACGAAGAAGCTGCGTTTCAGGGGTTCATCCAGACGGGGAAACTGGGGGGCTATGAGGTGGCGGCGCTGATCCAGCAGCATGCCACCACAGACGCCCCGGCGGGTTTGTTCCAGGGGTATTTGGCGGCGACGCTGGCAGGAGACTCTGCGGCGCTAGCGCAGTTGGAGCAAAAAGCCCGTGCCATGCCGCCCGAAATGCTCGCCGCAGAGTTGCTCGGCAGTGTGCAAAAGCGCCGTCACAATATTCCAGCGGCCATGGAGGCGTTTTACACCGAAGGCCTGCACTTTGCGGATGCCACCACCTCCCGCGAAGAAGCACTGCACCTAGCGGTGATGCAGCGCGATCTCAATCTCCTGCGCGCCATGGCTGCGCAGCCTGGGTGGATCGAGCATTGCCCCCCCTTGCTGCAGCACCATGCAGGCTCGCTGCTGGGGGATGTCTGGATGCAGTGGCGCGGGCTTTTCCGCCACCGCCTCAATGAAATCCCGTATGGCATGCTGGCACTCGCTTTCTTTGCGGCCGCGCTGTGGTATTTCATCCTAGTTCAGCACAGCGACCATGAGCGCTGGCGCTGGGCGCGCCCCATCGCCGCACTCACGGCCGGAGTGGCCAGTGTGTGGCCGACGCTCACCATCCTGGCCTATCAGGAGTTTGTGCAGGGCATGACTCCTGATGCCCCCTTCCCGCACGATTTGATCTACTACGTGGTGGGAGTGGGGCTGCGTGAGGAAGGCTGCAAGCTGCTGCTGTTTGCGTTGTTCCTGCCGTGGTTGCTGTGGCGGCGCACGCCGGGGCTGGCGCTGCTCACGGGTGCTTTTGTCGGACTGGGCTTTTCACTGGAGGAAAACATTGGCTACTACCAGGACTTCGGTGGCAGCGTGGCCTGGACACGCTTTCTCTCCGCCAACTTCCTGCACATTTCCCTGACCGGCATCTGCGCGCACAGCCTCTACCGCATGCTGCTGACGCGTTTTGCGCGGGCGGATGAATTCATCCTCACCTTCCTGCTGGCAGTCGCCGCTCACGGTGGGTACGACTACCTCTCACCTGACAAACTGGATGACCACGGCTGGCTCTCGATCATCGTCCTCGTCGTTTGCGCTGCACGGTTCATTGATCTGCTGGGTGAGGAAACGCGCCCCGTTCACCTGACCATCGCGCCACGGGCGGTGTTCACCTTTGGCTCCGCCGTCTTGATCGGCATTTCGTTTATCCTGGGTGCCTGGAGCACGCGCGATATGGAGGGGGTCGCCAAGGCCGGTCAGGAATGCCTCAGCATGGTCCCCATCGCGCTGCTGTATTGGCGGAAGTTTGAGAATGCGTGAGGCGAATGGTGCGCAGTTCTATTTGCGCGCATTACGAACTTTCATTTTGAGGAGGAGGGCTTTGGAAGATGCGCGGGAGTGAAAATGACTTGGTAGTCTTCCAGGTTCACCACAGCGCGCGGCCACAAAGCGCCCCCCTTTCCCCATCGAGGAAATGGCAAAGTCCATGACGCCCTTTGGGGAGCCGTAGCGCAGCGGAGATAGACGAAGTCAAAGGCTGGGTGAGGGGTCATCCCATATTGGCGCAGGGTGCATGCTGTCCCCTCACCCCAACCCTTTGACTTACTGCGTTCGCCCTGCGGGCTGCCTGCGGCAGTCTATCTTCGCTGCGCTACGATTCCCCGAAGAAAAACAGGCAAGTCTCATCGCTGCTCAGGGGCGGGGAGAGGGAGAGCCGCTTTTGGCTGCCCTGGATTGATTGGATATGAAGTTTTGAAAGTTGGCACTGTGGCCTGATGGGCGCATGCTGGGAGCATGAGTTGGTTTTTACACACCTTTTGGACTGACACGCTGGCACTCGTCTCCATCGCGGGGTCGATTTTAGCGGTGGTCCATCTGCTGCTGCGGCACCGGGACTACCGCTCGGCGGCGTTTTGGATGACGATGATCGTGTTGGAGCCACTCATCAGCCCGATGCTTTACCTCCTGCTGGGCATCAATATTCTGCGCCGCAGTGGTCGGCGCTACCGCAGCGGCATTCATGAACCGTGGCATGATCCGGTGCCGGAACAGCCGCTGCCGGTCTCGGCCACGGACAGTTGCACCATGCAGGAGCACCAGCAGCTCGCGCACACCCTGGACCGCATCTCACGCTTCAGCCTCACGGTGGGAAATCACCTGGAAATCCTGCACAATGGTGACGAGGCGATGCCGCGCATGCTGGAGGCGATCCGTGGTGCGCAGCAGAGCGTGACGCTAGCGAGCTACATCTTTGAGGCCACGGGGATCGGCGCGGAGTTTGTGACTGAACTCGCCAATGCGGTGAAGCGTGGCGTGCAGGTACGGGTGATGGTGGATGACGCGGGCACGCGCTACGCCTGGCCGCCGGTGGTCGGGGCGCTGGAACGAGCGGGAGTGACGGCGCGGCGCTTCATGCCCAGCCACATGGTTCTGCGCCTGATCACGATGAACCTGCGCAATCACCGCAAGATTTTGGTGGTGGATGGGCAGCGCGCTTTCACGGGGGGGATGAACATCCGCGAAGGAAACATGGTCGCGCGCGCGCCGGCGCATCCGGTGCATGACTTGCACTTTGAAGTCACGGGGCCGTGTGTGGCGCAAATCCAGCGGGTGTTTGCGGAAGACTGGGCCTTTTGCACCCAAGAGACGCTGGAGGGGCCGCTGTGGTTCCCTGAACTGGCCGCGACTGGCACCACGAGCGCCATCGGCATCGTGGATGGTCCTGACGAGGACATGGAGGTCATGCCAGCGGCGTTTTTTGCCGCGCTCAATGCCGCGCGCGAGGAGGTGAAGATCATCACCCCTTACTTCCTGCCCAATGGCGTGCTCATCGCGGCGCTGCGGCTGTGTGCCGTGCGCGGCGTGAAGGTGACCATCCTCACCCCGGCGGAGAACAATATCCCGTTTGTGGGATGGGCCGCGCAGACCTTGTACCCCGAACTGCTGGCGGTGGGCTGCCGCATCTTTGAATCGGCCCCGCCGTTTGATCATTCCAAGATTTTTCTCATCGACGGGAAGTGGTCCTTCCTCGGCTCCACCAACTGGGACCCGCGCAGCCTGCGCCTGAACTTTGAATTTAACCTGGCCTGCCACGACGCTGAACTCTGCCAGCGGCTCGCGGCGGAGATGGACGCCAAGATGAAAAACAGCCGTGAAATCACCCGCGAAATGCTGGAGGCCGCGCCGGTATTTCAGCGCCTGCGCAATGGCTTTGCGCGCCTGTTCATTCCCGCGCTGTAAGAAGTTTTGCATCTTTTGGCTAAATGAGCCGTATCTAGGAACGTTCCATGTATCAGCCTGCCATGACGCCCCACGGATCTCCGCCATTCCATTCCAGCCACTGACCCTTTGCCCCGGCAGACGGGGCCGCTGCTGCGCACAGCCCAACGCGCACCTCCTAACTCAAACCATCCAAATCCAATCATGAAGAAACTCATCGCACTCGTCTTCGCTCTCGTCGCCACCGCCGGTTTCGCCGCCGAATTCCCGGACATCAGCATCGCCGACCTCAAGCAGGCCATCGCTGACAAGAAGGTCACCGTCATCGACGTGAACGGTGCCGCCTCCTACCAGGCTGGCCATGTGCCAACCGCCATCGACTTCGCGACCCAGGGTGACAAACTCGCCAGCGTCTTGCCTGCTGACAAAGGTGCGCTCGTCGTCGCCTATTGCGGTGGCCCACAGTGCAGCGCCTACAAGGCCGCCGCCAACGCCGCCAGCCAACTGGGCTACACGAACGTGAAGCACCTCTCCGCTGGCATCTCCGGCTGGAAGGCTGCCAAGGAAACCCTGGCGAAGTAATTCTGCCAAGCACTCCACCCACCGGGTGTGCGGGAGTCATTCCTGCCACCCGGTTTTTTTGTGCCCGCTGCTGAGCAGATCAACCAAGAACCGGAAATAGCGGCCTACGGAACACTCGGAACAAACGGAAAATCAGAACCAAGCAGATGACCTTTGCTTCACCTTTTGAGTGACCGACGTGGAATGCTCCTTTCCGAGTATTCCGTGTGTTGATGCGCTGCGCTTCCCTGCGGGCTCACTGCGTTCGTCTGCCTCGCTTCGTACGGCTCCGTAGGCCATCCATGCCAGTTTTTCAGATCAACCTGGCAACCAGGCTTCCATGGCGAGACTCGCCGCGCCGAGTGCTCCGGCGTTGTCACCCAATGTCGAAGGCACTACTTTCAAGCCGGTGTCACGGAGCGAGGGCATCTGTGTGAGTGCGGACTCGGTGATCGAATGGCAGAAGCGCTCGCCGAGCATTGTCAGGGGGCCGTGCAGGATGAAGACACCGGTATTCAGGACCAGATGAAGCATGCCGATCACGCGAGCGTAGTCGGCGCACACAGCGTCCCATTCGGGGCCTGCCGCGTCAGCCAGAGCTGCAAGGCCTGCGCGCAGATCTTCAGGTAGCTTTGCCTGCCCATCCACTCCCGCCAACCGCCGCCATGTCGCGGGTGCACTCAGCGCATGATGCAGTGTATGGCTATTCCCAACCCCTTCAGACAAGGGCCACGGCCAGCGCCCGACCTCGCCAGCGGCATGCTGCGCGCCTTCGATCACCCTTCCCTCCTGGACCATGGCGATGCCAAAGCCGCTGCGCGGGCCGAGGATGACATATACGCTCAAACCATGCCCAAGACCAAACCAGCGCTCGGCCAGCGCAATGGCGCGGAGATTGTTCTGTAAAATGACCGGGACTTTCAATTTGGAACCGAGCAGCTCGACCAAGGGCACCTGCTGCCAATCTGGAATGAAGGCAAAGTACAACCCCACCCCGGCCTGGACATCTACCAACCCAGGGACCCCCAGACCGACGGAGAGCAGCGGGCCCTGCATCGTTTCGGCCAGCCTGGCCACGCAGGCGAGGATCGACTTGATCACCTGGCCTGCCAGCACTTCGGATGGCAGGATCACTTCCACGGTCGTCTTCAGTCTGCCGGAAAAATCCACCCCCACGGCCTGAATGCGCTGGGCATTGAACTCCACGCCAGCAAACCAGCCCGCTTCTGGGTGGGTGGTCAAAGTACGCCGGGGGCGGCCCATCGCGCCTTGATTCAACCCCGATTCGTTCAGAAAATTTGCGGCGATCAAATGATCAACATACAGCCCGGTGGTGGAAGGTGAAATCCCCAGGGCCCTAGACAAAGTCGTACGTGAGGTGGCGCGGCCACTGCGGACCTGCAACACAGCAGCCCCGAGTGATTCACGTTGTACAGTGGGGTTTTTTCGCATTCAAATAAAAAGCCTGTTGATCTCTTTCTGTCCAGTAGGATCAATACACAACCTTCAAATCTCTTTCTGTCCAGTAGGATCAATACACAACCTTCAAAAATCTTCTCATGAGAATTTACCCATTCGCACCCTTGATCGCAAGTGTGAAGTCGCCTGGTTTTCGGCACTTTGTTCTGATGATTATGAATACCTTGGGATTCCAGATGGAACGATTCGTTCCAATTTCGAACACTGCGGTGACATCGTGAAAAAAGCCGATTCATTAGGCTACCAAAATGTTCTCCTACCCTCCGGCTGGATCGCTGGACAGGACGCGCTGACTTTTGCTGCCGCCATGGCACCGCTGACAACGCAGATCAATCAGCTCGTGGCACTGCGTATGGGCGAAGTCTGGCGCCGATGCTGGCACGGGCGCTCGCCACCGTGGACCACATCGCCAAAGGGCGGCTGTGCATCAACATCATCTCCTCCGACCTGCCGGGTCTCAAGGAGAGCAACGAGGTGCGGTATGCGCGGGCGAGCGAGATCATCCAGATCTTGCAAGGGCTGTGGCGCACGGACGGGCCGTATGAATGGAAGGGCGACTTTTACCACATCAGCCTGCCTACCACTGAGCCTGCCAAACCCTACCAGCAAAACGGCGGTCCCCTACTCTACTTTGGCGGCATCTCGCCAGCGGCGCAGGATTTGTGCGCAAAGCACTGCGACGTCTTCCTCATGTGGCCGGAGACGGAGGACCGCATCGCCGAAACGATGCGCGTCATGTCTGACAAAGCGGCTGCCTATGGCCGCACGATTGACTTCGGCTTTCGTGCGCATGTCATCGTGCGTGAAACCGAAGCGGAAGCCCGCGCTGCGACGGATCGGCTGATCTCGAAGCTCACGCCTGAAAAGGGAGCCGAGATCAAGGCCCGCTCTCAGGACAGCCAGAGCGCCGGGGTGAAGCGCCAGGATGAACTCCGTGCGCAGAGCGCGGACCTCTACATTGAACCCCATCTTTGGAGTGGCATCGGCCTGGCACGCAGTGGCTGCGCCAGCGCCATCGTGGGCACCCCTGAGCAGGTGCTGGCCAAGCTGAACCGCTACATGGACCTGGGCATGCGCGCCTTCATTCTCAGCGGCTACCCGCATCTGGAAGAGTGCGATCTCTTTGCCCAACACGTTTTGCCGCATCTGCCGTCTTGCCGTTTGAATGAAGTGCAGGGGCGGCGGGTGAATGATCCTGTGACTCCGCTGACCACCGCACTGCGGCGGTAATGACGAATGTTGAATTCCGAATGACGAAGGGGGTGTAAAGTCTGTTCTGTAAAAGGCTTTAGCCTTGCAATGCACGCCCCATTGGGGGCTGCGGAGTGAGGCGAGC
>CAINGK010000143.1 GCA_903848465.1 uncultured Verrucomicrobiota bacterium | reverse complement strand
TCACTCCGCAGCCCCCAATGGGGCGTGCATTGCAAGGCTAAAGCCTTTTACAGAACAGACTTTACACCCCCAAGGAAAAGACCGTGATCTGATCCTTAAACCGCATCTCACAAAAGCTGTCGAATATGAGCATGAACACGAATTCAGAGTAGTTACTGAATGCCCAGAAAAATGCGGAGGAGTTCTTGTCGAAAACCTAGATTAGAAGGCTCTTATTCAAGAGATCATCATTTCACCACTTTTACCTCCACAAGAGGCTAATTCGATTGAGACAATGCTCAGTAAATGCCCATGGGAATCACCAATCAGAATTGGACGTTCCAAGCTGCTATTCGATCCAAGTATGGACACTGATGACAGCTTGATCGAAGCTATGCGTAAAGCTAACGGCGAACAGTATGAGCAGGACCTTCCTGCTCATATTAAATCACTCTAATTCGGCGCTACTCACACCTTCGCCAAAATCCCATTAAACGTCGCGCTCGGCCTCAGCGCCGCATCAGCCTTCGCGAGGTCGGGCTTGTAGTACCCACCGACTTCCACAGGATGGCCCTGCACGGCGAGGAGTTCGGCGACGATCTTGGCTTCGTTAGCGGTGAGTTCTTCGGCGATGGGCTTGAAGTGGGCCTGCAGTTCGGCGTCGGCGGTCTGAGCGGCCAGGGCCTGGGCCCAGTAGAGGGCGAGGTAGAAGTGGCTGCCGCGGTTGTCGATGGTGCCCAGCTTGCGGCCGGGGCTGCGGTCGTTTTCCAGGAACTTGCCGGTGGCGGCGTCGAGGGCGTCTGCCAGCACCTTGGCCTTGGGCAGGCTGAAGTTTTCGGCGATGTGCTCGAAGCTCGGGGCGAGCGCGAAGAACTCGCCGAGGCTGTCCCAGCGGAGGTAGTTTTCTTCGAGGAACTGCTGCACGTGCTTCGGCGCGGAGCCGCCAGCGCCGGTTTCAAACAGGCCGCCGCCGTTCATGAGCGGGACGATGGAAAGCATCTTGGCGCTGGTGCCGACTTCGAGGATGGGGAAGAGGTCGGTGTTGTAGTCGCGTAGCACGTTGCCGGTGACGGAGATGGTGTCTTCACCTTTGACGATGCGCTCTAGCGAGAAGGTACAGGCGTCGGCAGGCGTCATGATTCGGATGTCGAGGCCGCTGGTGTCGTGATCTTTGAGGTACTTCTCCACCTTGGCGATGATCTGCGCGTCATGGGCGCGGGCCTTGTCGAGCCAGAAGATGGCGGGCACGCCGGAGGCGCGGGCGCGTTTGACGGCGAGCTTCACCCAGTCCTGGATCGGCGCATCCTTGGTCTGGCAGGCGCGCCAGATGTCGCCTGCTTCAACGCTGTGCTCAAGGAGCACGGTGCCTGCGCTGTCGGTCACGCGCACGGTGCCGTCGGCAGGCACTTCAAAGGTCTTGTTGTGGCTGCCGTATTCTTCGGCGGCCTGGGCCATGAGGCCCACGTTTGGCACGCTGCCCATGGTCTTGGGATCAAGCGCGCCGTTCTTTTTGCAGAAGTCGATCACGGCCTGGTAAACTCCGGCGTAGCAGCTATCAGGAATGACGGCCAGCGTGTCCTGCTCCTTGCCAGCGGCGTTCCACATCTTGCCACCACCGCGAATCATCGCAGGCATGGAGGCATCGACAATGACGTCGCTCGGCACATGGAGATTGGTGATGCCTTTGTCGCTGTTCACCATGGCCAGCGCAGGACCATTGGCGTAGGCGGCCTGGATGTCGGCTTCGATCTCGGCCTTCTTATCCGCTGGCAGTTTGGAAAGCTTCGCGACGAGATCGCCAAAGCCGTTGTTCAAATCGACGCCGATCTCAGCGAATGAAGCGCTGTGCTTGGCGAGGAGGTCCTTGAAGAACACGCGCACTGCATGGCCGAAGATGATAGGATCGCTCACCTTCATCATGGTGGCCTTCATGTGCAGGGAGAAGAGCACGCCGTCCGCCTTCGCTTTGACGATCTGGCTTTCGATGAAAGCGACGAGCGCCTTCTTGCTCATGAGTGTGGCGTCGAGGATCTCGCCGGCCTTCAGCGGGGTCTTGTCCTTCAGCACCTTGGTGGTGCCGTCTTTGCCGATGAACTCGATTTTAACGTCCGTGGCGGCAGGCACACAGACGGATTTCTCGTTCGAGAAGAAGTCATCTTTGCCCATGGTGCCCACGCTGGTCTTGGAATCAGCGCTCCACTTGCCCATCGAGTGCGGGTGGGCCCTGGCGTAGTCCTTGACGGCCTTCGGCGCGCGGCGGTCGGAGTTGCCCTCGCGCAGCACGGGGTTCACGGCGCTGCCCATGACCTTGGCGTAGCGGGTCTTGATGTCCTTCTCGGCGTCGGTCTGCGGATTCTCAGGGAGGCTCGGCACCGCGTAGCCTTTGCTCTGCAGCTCGGCGATGGCGGCCTTGAGCTGTGGCTGGGAGGCGGAGACGTTCGGCAGCTTGATGATGTTCGTGGTCGGCTCCAGGCAGAGCTTGCCGAGGTAGGCGAGGTCATCGGACTGCTTCTGCGCGTCCGTCAGGAAATCGGGGAAGTTGGCGAGGATGCGGCCTGCCAGGGAGATGTCGCGCGTTTCCACCGTGATGCCTGCCGGCTTCGTGAAGGCCTGCACGATGGGCAGGAACGAAAAGGTGGCCAGCAGGGGGGCTTCGTCGGTCAGGGTATAGATGATCTTCGCGGACATGATTTTTGAGGGGAATTGAGAGCGGCAGAGCTAAACGCGACCACGCTGCAACGCAAATCCAAGGTGCGCAGCTTCTGTGCCGGGCGCACTGAAAGCAAGAGAAGCGGACCCCCATCGGACCCGCTTCTCCGCAGTCGTTGTGGAAACGAAGCCCAGGCTCAGCACGCAGGCGCTGGCTGGCCCGTGAGCAGGGCGTCCATTTTCTCCATGCAGGTGTTCCAGCCCTGGCTGTGATTGCCTCTGCTTTCGGCCGAAGGGAAACCGGTGTGGGTGAGGCGCAGCTCGGTCTGATCACCGCTGGCAATGAACTCCACGGTTACCACGGATTCGCAGCCCGCCCAGTCTTCATCGGCCTCATACGTCCAGGTGAAGGCGACCTTCGCCGGCGGCTCGATCTCACGATAGACGCCGGTGACAGAGAAAGTCTCTCCGCTCTCCGGCTGATGTGTTTCGAGGCGATAGCTGCCGCCGACGCGGAAGTCCGTGGTGCAGGTGGTGACCTTGCCGCCGCAGCCAAACCACTGGTTCATGGACTCGGCGGTGGTGAAGGCGGCAAACACGCGCTCACGTGGGGCTTTGAACAGGCGTGTGAGTTCGAGGGTGTCGTTGTCAGTGATGGTCATGGGCGTTGTAGGGCAGTCGTGGCACAATTAGTTAACCATAAGGTTTAATTATCAAGCGGGAATTCAAGGCAGACCTGCCTGCTCAATTCAGCGCACTGCATCACGGATGGCAGGCACCAGCAGCTCCGCGACGAGCTGCTGGCCGAGATCATTCGGGTGCATGCCGTCCAGCAGCATCCCGTCGATGGTGGTCTGGTGCTTGGCGGCGAATTCGGGATACGCCGCGCGGACATCGACCAGCGGCACCTTCAGCTCCGCTGCGAGCTGGCGCAGCGCCTCATTGTACCCCGCGAGCGTGGCAGAGTCGAAGCCGTCTTCGGCAGCGGGGTTGTAGGGCGGTTTGCCATACAGCTCTTTGAGCTTTGGCGTCCAGCGTAGCGGATTGGTCGTCATGAGGATGACCTTGGCCTTCGCCTCTTGCGCAGCGGCGATCATGCGGCGCAAGTTGGCGAGGTATTCGGCCAGCGGCACGCGGGGCGCGGTGGCGGGCGGGTTCTGCCAGACATTCACGGCGGAGTCATTGATGCCGAACTGCATCACGACAAGGCGCGGCTGGTATTGCAGCACGTCGCTTTGCAGCCGCTTAAGCGCATCCCGTGTGGAGTTGCCACCGATGCCCGCATTGTGGACGCTGAGTGAGGAGCCGATGCTTTGCAGCGCGGTCTCCACCCGCGTGGCATACACTTTGAGGCTGCCGCGCGGCGCGGTGGTGGAGTCGCCAAACATGACGATGCCGCCGGGTTTTGGCGGCGCTTTGGCATGCGGCGTGGGGGAGTCAGCGGCGAAAGCGGCGGCGCTGAAGAGCAGGAAGCTGACGAGTGTGGGTTTCATGCGGGAAAGGTGGGTGGAGTTATTGCGGCTTCATTCTCCGAGGACTACTCAAAGACAATGACTCCCATCACTTCGGGGTCATCCATGCTCATGCTGCTGAGGGATGAGGACCAGATGGCACGGTCGATCTGCTCACGAGGCAGCGCATGATTGCGGCCGAAGTTGGCGCGCCAGGCGGTGCCTTTGGCCGGAGCTTCGACGCCGACCACGCTGTACGGAATGACGAGGTGCGCGCACCAGCGTTTGCCTGTGGCATCCACGCGAGTGGTGCTGCTCCATTCGCCGTTCCAGGTAGGATCGTCTTTGCCGTGGCGCGGGTCCATGACGTCGGCGATGCGGCCGTTGAGCGCATCGTACTTGCTGGCTTCATTCGCACCCTGCGTGAAGCGGTAGTACAACGGCTTCGCGGGCTGGGGCGCGAGATACACATCGAAGGCTTCCTGATTCGTCAGCACACGGTCGCGGTTATAGGCGGCAAATTTCGTGTCTTCGCCGATCTCGGCCTCAGCGCGGATGTGGAGCGCCTGGTCGTCGTAAAGGAGGCGGATGGTTGTTTTGCGCGGCAGTGTGCGCAGCGGCGGCAGCAGTGTGAATTCGTGTGCAGTGACGTTTTGCCATTCAGGTGAGTCGAGCGTGAGCTTGGCGGCGGTACGGGCTACACTCAGCTTCTTCTGCCCGGGCGGCGGTGCATTGCGCATCGTCTTTGTGTCCCAGTTGAAGCAGGTGCTGGCATAGGGCTCTTGATAGCCGTCATGGGCGAGGCGGAGATGTGCGGCGTTGTGGCCGGGGAAAGGAAAGAGCACATGGTTCCATTCTTTTTGGTGACCCTTGGCGTAAAGGGTTTCGATGAAAGCGTTCCGTGCGTCGATGGCATCGAGCAGGCGGTTCATGGAACCGGAATCGGGCAGCATTTGATAAGCCTGATGCAGATGCACCACGCGGGCGAAGTGCTTCAAGTAGTCAAACTCGCAACGCACCAGCGCGAGGCGGGTCTTCACCTTCGGCGTGGTGGCGAGTTTCTCCGACTGGCTGAGGCTGGCCTCCAAGGATGCGAGCAACTTGGGCGGATAGAGGAAGGCGATGAGCTGAAAAGGATCGGCGACCGTCTTGCGCCCGCGTGCATCCGTGGGCAGTGATTTGAATGTCCACAGGTCGCTGCGGGTGCCGATGTGGTCGGAGTACAGCGCGATGGCGTTGTACAGCTCTTCATAAAAAGCACGCATGTAAAAGGCGATGCTCTTGTTCACAAAGGCGGCGTCGCAGTACTCCACGATGAGGTCTCTGGCGTGCAGGTTGGCGGGATCGTCAAACATTCGGCCCATGCTATAATACACCGGCCCCTCAAGGCCGAAGAGCTGGCCCGGGCCGTCACGGTAGAGCGACTGGATGCGGTTCTCTGCGAGGCGCTGCGCCTGCAGCTCGATGTAGCCGGGGGTGCGCATGGGCGTGTAGCGCGTGCCAAGGTTTGGGCACCAATTATAAACATAGCCGGTGAAGCCGCGTGGCACCTCGATGCCACGCCACGGGGCGATGTCTTCCTCATTGGTGCCGGTGAGCATGATGCAGGTGTTGGCAGGAAACTTCGTGAAGGTCTTCGGCGGCGCGGCAGTGAGGATGTAGCTCATCATCGTGATTTGCCTGCCGGGGTGCGATTTCTCCACGCGCTCGGCCAGGTGGCGGTTGAAGATCCAGATCTTCTCAGACCAGTCTTTGCCTGTGCCGTAGAGCGCCTCGCACTTGGCGCACTGGCATTCACGGAAACCGTCCGGCTGGCCGAGATCCACACTTGCGTAGCCTTTATCGAACGACTGCGTAAGATCTCGATAGATAAGGTCCTGCAGCTCGGGATTCGACAGGCAGTACTGCGCCCCTCCGCCCACCGGCTTCAAACGCGAACCGCTGATGAGCGCGAAGTACTCGGGGTGCTTTTCGAAGTTTTCCGCCGGCACAGCACGCTCCCAGGTGTGGCCGCCAAACATCTCGTCCACACGAGGAAAACGATTCTGCGCGAGATCATAAAACGACGCGCCCGCAGGATGCGCAGTGTTCACGCGAAGCAGCGGCGACTTGGTCACGTTCAGTGCCTCCGGCAGCGTGATGATCTTCAGCGGCAGAAACTCGATGGCAGGCGAGTTCATGAGATCAATCTTCGCCGCGCCGCTGACCGCAGTGTAGCCGGGCAGGTCAGGATAAAGGAAACGCACGCCCAGGTATTGCCGCGCAAAATCCACCGCCGCCTTGGCCGTGCCCACGCGATCCCAGTTCGGACGGCGCGCATTGTCACTCGGCGTTTTGGATGCCTGGTCATTGCCCGCGATGATGACGTCTTTGCCAATGACTCGATGCACGTAGCTCCAATCGCGTAGCTGCGATGTGGCGACGCCCTGCTCCTGCGCAAAGCGTGTGTTCCCCAGCAGCAGCGCGGGCTTCGAGCTATCGCGCCCCGTTTCATTCACCACACCGACCTCCGCGCCATTGGCCTTGAACGCGACCTGCAGCAGTCGTGCCGTCTGCGCCATGCATTCCACCAGCGCCGGAGTTTCGAGCGTCACTGGAACGACAATTTGATAATCCGACTTGCCCGCATCGAGCAAGGTCAGATCAGCAGCCGAAAGAGAACCCGCCAGCAAAGCGGTGAGGAGCGTGAATTTCATGCGCGAAAGGTTGGGCTCACTCATACGCCGCAGGACGAATGGTTTGCGCGTGGGTTTATTGCGACGCTGCAAGGCTGCGCGCTGATGACCGTAGTCTTGTTCTCGGATAACAAACTGGATGAGCGCGAGCAGAAAGTGGCAGGGGCGCTGCGCTCAGGATGGGTTGCAGGCTTGGGTGGCTAGGTGGTGATTCCACAAGTCTGCGCTCACGAGGGCCACCCGGTCATCAAATTCGC
>CAINGK010000142.1 GCA_903848465.1 uncultured Verrucomicrobiota bacterium | reverse complement strand
GAAATGCCGCAGGCTCAACCGCGATCATGAACGCAACCCGCGTCATCACGAGTCCTTGGTCTATCTTGCCATGATCAATCTCAACCTCAGGGCTCTCACCCATTTATAGCAGCTCATGCTTTTTGCCGGACAGGCTCTAAAGGGGTCGACACGTGTCGACCCTAGGTGGAACCACAGTTGACGACGATTGACGGCTGTGCTGAAGTCGAGGGCATGAAAGTATTTCTTCTTTGCTTCCTACTGTCTGCTGCGTGTGTGGCTGCAGATTTCACGGATGCCGACAGAAATAATCTCCTGACGCTGACACAGCCTGTAATCACGGAAAAGGTTGATGACTTCGACCAGCGAACGAGCATCAAATACAGCGGCGAGCCAGACTGGCTCGGTGATGGAGTCAAGATTGTGGTGACTGCATCGTGGAAGAACAAGGCGGTGAATCCGGCGAGGTTCCTGGTATTGTTTACGCGTGTGGATAAAGGCTGGCAGTGGCTCAAATCGAACGAGGTAAAGGTGCTGGTGGATGATGAGCTGATGGAGTTCGAGCAACAGGAGCTTCAGTCTGATGTGTTGGAAGGTGGCAAAGTGTTTGAGGCCAAGCCGATCTATTTATCTTTGGAGCAGATGCTACGCTGGGTGGCTGCTGAGAAAGTGCGTGTGCGCATCGGCCTGGATGAATATTCGCTGGGCGAGAAGGAGAAGCTGCCGCTTCTTTCGGTGCTGGGCAATTGGATCGGACGCGGTGGCGATATGTCAGCCTATCGAGATCTGGCGAAGAAGCTTTTTGGGCCTTCGGAGAAACAGCAGAGGGAAGCCATGCTGAAAGGTGCGCAGGTGGCATTGGAGGGAAAGACCATCGCGGAGATCGAAGGTACGCATGGGAAGGCATTGAAGAAAGATGCGGTCACCGGCTGGGCTGAATGGCCAAAGTTCAAGGCTCGTTTCGAGAATGGTAAAGCTGTAGAAGTGGACCTGCGATAACTCACTAAAAGCCGCTCATAGAGCAGAATTTAGGCCGCCGTTCGTAGCGCGTGTCGACGATGTTATAGTGCTATCACGCCCCTAGTGGGAGAGCCATGTGAACGGAATAGTAACCGCTCTGCGACCATAGAAAGGAGGTGTCTGGGATGCAGAATGTTTCCACAACTCATCCGTGGATTCAAAGAAGTATAAAACGCGGATCAAAAGTGCAGCGGATCGCGGATCAAAAGTGAGTCACCTCTGAGCGATTGAACAGGTGTTGGGCGTGTTCGTCAAGGCTGTGATGAGCTTCGTGCCTGCCTCGATCCTGAGAGGGGGCTGGAGCGGAGCGGAAGCCGACGAGCAGGATCGACCGCCGCCCCCCCCTCCTGATCACTGTCACCTGCGTTTGAGTCGTGCTTTGGCGTCCTTGAGCCGGTAACTCTCACCATTGGTTTCCAGGATGTGTACCCGTTGCGTGAGCCGTTCGCTGCCAAGTACTTCTGTCCAGTTTTCAAACGGCAGGTTCGTGGTAATTCTACTTTGGTAAGTTATCGGGAGTTTCATAAAATCCTTCGGGAGGTCTTTGATTGCGGTAGGCGGAGTCGATGGAGTTTTGTCGCTTTCGATGACGGTGCTGAATTTGCGCCATGACGCTCTCTCTGGCGTGACCGCCGCTGTGGGCAACTGGTGGCGCAGCAGCTCAACGATGTCCGCAGTGCTCAGCAACGATGGGCCTGCGCGTGCAGCATGCGTTCATGGAGCTGGAACTGCATGGCCACCATCACCAGGGCCATGTGTGGTGCCACGCCAGCCAGCCGCGGGTCTGATAGTCGGCCAGGCCCAGCGAGGTTTTGGCATCCTGGAAGCCGCGCTCAATGAAATACCGCGCGCAGGCCATCGCCACGACCTGCGCGGGCTGAGTGTCTGCTGGCGCGTTGCTCAGCGTCCAGGAGGTCTTCCCGGCATGCCCTTAGGCTTCGAGGGTGCGCCGGGCCCTCAGATGCCAGAGCTTCGAGCCGCTCTCGGTGCTGTCACACAAATACACGCGTTGGTGGATGAACTCCACGCGCAGCTCCCCCTGGGTGCCCTGGCGCAAGGCGACGGTGCGCCAGGCTGCGGGCGGTTGTGTCTCAGCCCAGTCACGGACGCTGAGCGCTGTGCCTACCGCATGCAGCTTGCCGCTGGCACGGCGCGACGTGCCCGGCAGGTGTGCCGCAGGCCAGGGATCGTCGCGCCAGATGCGCTGCGAGCTGTGCACTTCCACGACGAACACCTCGCCCGCATCATCCAAAGCTCGCAGCAGTCCGGGCTCCTTGCCGTAACCGGCATCCAGCGCGGTGGCCGCGAACTGCACGCCAATGCCGCGCAGATGGGTGATGAGCTCCAGCGCCAGCGTGGACTTGGATTTGAAGACACGGTCTTCCACCGGGGATGCCCGCCTGCTTGCAGCGCGCCGGGTCTTCACACCACTGCTGCGGCAGATACAGGCGGGCTCCCACCAGGGCGACACGCTTCGCAGCTCCGAGTGCGGCAAACACTGCGACCTGGCAGTTGTCCACCTTGCCAAGACGGCCATTGTATTGACGGGCCACCCCGACGGACTTGTCGCCCTATTTTGAAATGCCAGTCTCATCGACATAGGCCAGACACTGCGGCCCTCCGAGCAGGCTGGAGACATCCAGCGCGACATGATCCATCACCGGACCTGCCTGCCATGGCGAGTCGGTCATGAAGTGCTGCAAACCTTCATAGTCAGCACCCTCAACAGCTTCCTCCATGCGTTCCATTTTTTTGGCACGGTGGCGGGCCTGAATCAGACCGTGAAGGTAAACACAAGCGTGCTCGGCACCATTGTGGGTTGCAGTGCGGAAGAGTGAGGTGGCACTGGTGCAAAGGGTGGCAAAGCGCTGTGCGACGGTAAAAAGAGATCCGGACGCGGGTTCATTTTAGAGGCTGTTGTGTCTTCGCGCTGCGTCTGTCGCAATGCTCTCACAAGAACCATCCCGTTCACAATTTAACCTCGTTTACCAACGCAAGCCAGCCAAACCTCAGAACTTACCAAAGTAGAAGTAATGATCATGTTTGTGCGTTCATACCACAACTGATGACATCGAAGAGCAACTTCGCTCCGGCCTTGGAGAACGGCACGTGGTCTTCCATAAATTCGCACATCAGGTTACTGCACCTCCACGCCACGCAAGTGCGGGTGACCATCCATCGTGAACATCCGCCCGGTTAATCATCTGGAGGAACGACTAATTGCTTCAATCGCTTTGTAGCGTGAAAAAAGATGTGGCTCAACCCAACCCGCTTTGAACTTTAATAGATTTGCTACTGACCCAACGACTCGTGCAGCTCTGTTGAGTGCGCCAACTTTGTTCAAATCACTCTCAATTTTCGGATAATCGCTCGCTGAATTTTCGCGTAATATTTTATCAGCTTGTCTCCGTAAATCATGCGCTCGATCGTATGTCTTTTTATACCCCATGGGTGCATCTTCAAATGCTACTGTCTCTTTCTTGTGGCTGTCAGCTTTTTGAGGTAAAAAATCGTGACCGAATTTTTTCAAAGTTAATTTTTTGAAAATTGAGCTTTTAATCTCAAAAGCAGCTATCTGCTCTTCCCCCCCAGGCCGAAACCCAGCAATTGGGGCACGCCTATAGCTGCAAAGCTGGTGTTTCTTAATTCGCTCTTGCAAGGCCTCCGCAGTCCAAGTTTCGTTCGGTGCAAGCACCTGACAGACTTTCAACATTGCATCTCGCCTCATTAACCAAAGTGGAAAATGTTTGTCTGTCCAATAGCGAGCTAAGATGTAACTGCATACATCTACGGGCACACGTTGACACCTCCGGTCTGCATTGTAACAATCCTTCGACAGTAATTTGAGGAATTGTGTTCTATCTCTTTGCATTTCATCGGCCAGATAGTTTGCAACAGATGGATTATCGGGAATGTTTCGCGGATCACGTAATACTTGAGTGCGAAAGAATGCTGTTTCCAAACTGTCGCTCTCTAGGCAGCTTTTTTCAAAATAGGCTTTTACTGAACAGTCAAAGAGCACGCGGAGAGCGGATATTCTTGCCTTGTTGTATGCCTGTTCGATTTGGTCGATTTTACTGGAAGAAAACTTTCGGATTACGTATGCCAGAGCGAACTGAATGGAATCATCAGGATCTCTTGGCAGGATTTCTGGTTGAAATACGTCGAAGAATCCAGCAGGCATGCTTTCGTCGGCAAATCCAGCAGGCAGTTCACACAAGTGCCCCTGGACCAGCAATAGTTGTCGTAAAGCATCTAATTTTTGAACCAGGAGGGGGGATTTCGATAGCAGCAACTTCTCTTTACCGCGCTTTTTCTTTCCCCCTACCCTAGCACCCGTTCCGGCAACCTGAGGGCGTTGTTGGCTCTTTGCACGCCGCTTAAAAGTGCCATTCGCAGAATCTGGGGACTTCTGATCGTCAGAATGTTGCATGTTGGCAAATTAGGATTTTCCCATTCGTGACATTGTTGAACACTATTTTTGATCTGCAACGTAAACGCACCCGTTGTAATCCATGTTGTAATAACGCTCAAGAATTCAGCGCACTTCCTTGAACCTCAAGGAAGTGGAGGCGAGGGGAGTTGAACCCCTGTCCGAATAGTCGTTGCCCGTAGCGTCTCCATGCTCAGTCTCATCTTTGGTCTCGGTGGGAGGCGGCTTGAGACAGCCTACTCTTCACCCAGCGTCCTGTTTGATCTCGTTTGTGACCCGGTCGCCCGGCCAACAAACCAGCCTGGTAGTGGCATCGTTCAGGCTACCAGACATTGCCTGAAGGATGTCGCAGGGCTTAAGCTGCGAGTGCTAGCTCGTTAGAGTTTGCATTTGTGTTTTTGATCCGGTGTTTAACGAGGCCAACGAATCATCCTCGGCATGCAGCTCCGAACTAAGGCTACCCGTCGAAACCAGTACGCCCCCGTTTTGGAGAAAGGGAGAGTAACCCATGGCGGGGCGGGGTCAAGGGGCATCGGTGGGGGATGCTGGATGCTAGCGGCTCGATGCTGGATGGAAGCCTTTCGCGAGTTAGGTCTGGTGCGGTGCCTAACAACGGGTGCAAAGGCGGAGCCCAGCATCCAGCATCCCTCATTCCCGCGCTCGACAATCCGCATTCACCATTCACTTTCCCCGCCCCCATGCCTGCCCTGAAGCTCCACGACACCCTGACCCGCACTGACCGCGAAACCACGCCGCTGAACGGCAAGACGCTGCGTTTCTACTGCTGCGGCCCCACGGTCTATGGACCAGCGCACATCGGCAACTTCCGCACCTTCGTGGCGCAGGATGTCATGCGCCGCGTGGTGGAGGCCTCGGGCACCCCCACACTGCACGTCCGCAATATCACGGACGTGGATGACAAAACGATCCGCGACTCCCAGAAGGCGGGGCAGACGCTGCTCGATTTCACCCAGGGCTGGACGCAGAAGTTTCATGCGGACTGCGCGGCGCTGAATCTGCTGCCGCCGCACATCGAGCCTTCGGCGGTGGCGCACATCTCCCAGCAGGTGGCGATGATTGAAAAGCTCATCGCGGGTGGGCATGCGTATGCGGCAGCGGATGGCAGCGTGTATTTCCGCGTCTCGTCCTTCAAAGACTACGGCAGGCTCAGCCACCTGGAAGACCGCGAGTTGCGCCTGGGTGCCAGCGAGGCTGCCAGCGCGACGGACAGCGATGAGTACACGAAGGATTCCCTCACCGACTTCGCCCTGTGGAAGGCGCGCAAGCCGGAGGACGGCGAGAATTTCTGGCCCAGCCCCTGGGGCGAAGGCCGACCCGGCTGGCACCTGGAATGCAGCGCGATGATTCTCGAATACCTCGGCGAGGATTTTGACCTGCACAGCGGCGGCGTGGACCTCATTTTCCCGCATCATGAAAACGAGATCGCCCAGAGCTGCTGCAGCACGCACGGGCACTTTGCCCACCACTGGATGCACGTGGCCCATCTCATGGTGGACGGCGGCAAGATGAGCAAGAGCATCGGCAATCTCTACACGCTGGCAGACCTGGCCCAGCGCGGCTACAGCGCCGTGGAGGTGCGCTACGTGCTGATCTCCGGCCACTACCGCGCGCCACTGAACTTCACCATGCACAGCCTGGACTCCGCACGGCAGGCACTGCAAAAGCTCGCGAAGGCCGACAAGGCGCTGCTGGAGCGCGGACCTCCGAGTCCGCAGCACTCCGCAAGCAACTCAAGCCCCGCTTCCACCTCAGGCGGTGACGCAGCGCTTCGCTCACCTGCTGCAGGCTCGGAGGCCCGCGCTCCGGGTCCGTTTGCGGAAGCCTGGGACACGCTGCTCAATGACCTCAATGTCCCTGGTGCCATCGGCTCCATCTTTGGCGTGCTGAACAAGCTCAAGCCCGCCGCGCTCTCCGCCGAGGAGGCCACCGCCGCGCGCAACGGTCTGCACTTCATGCTCCAGGCCCTGGGCCTCACGCTACCACCCGTGGCCGATGACGCCGCTGTGGATGTGCCCGCCGAGATTCAGGCCAAGGCGCAGCAGCGCTGGGATGCCAAGCAGGCGAAAGACTGGGCCGCCGCCGACATTTTGCGCAAAGAACTCGAAGCCACCGGTTGGCTGATCAAGGACAGCAAAGAGGGGTTTACTGTCATTCCAAAGTAGCCTGTCGTTGTCTAGGTAAGCACTGCGCCTACTCCAGAGTTTTCATCTCTTCGTCTCAGGGTGATATTTGTTTTGCTTTTTGCAGCGAGGCAGAAGAAAACCTGCGTGAACTGCTTTTAAAACATCATGAAACCCATCGCCCTGCTCCTCGCTCTCGCCGTTTCGTCCCTGCATGCCGAAGACTGGCAGCCGGAGAAGGGCTTCACCTCGCTCTTCAATGGCAAGGATCTCACCGGCTGGTGCTTCCGCGCCAAGACGGAGAAGAAGGACCCGGCTCCGGGGAACATCACCGAGAAGCTCGATGGCAAGACCGAGGCTGCCGACGCGGGCCGCTACATCGTGAAGGATGGCGTGATCGCCGTGACCTTCCCCACGGAGATGGACAAGCTCACCGGGCAGATCTACACCCAGGCGGAGTTTTCGAAGGACTTCACTTTGAAGCTGGAATTTCGCGCCAGCGTGAACGCCGACAGCGGCATCTTCATCCGCAAGCCACAGCTCCAGTGCCGTGACTACCTCGTGGCCGGTCCCTACAAGGAACTGAAGAAGTACAAGCCGCAGGAGTGGAACGAAATCATCGTCGAAGTGACAAACGGATTCGCCCACTGCACCTGCAATGGCGAAGACCTCGAACTCGCGCTGCCCCTGCCGCTGTTCGGCCCCATCGGCCTGGAAGGTGACCGTGGCGTGATGGAGTACCGGCATATTCAGATCAAGGAAGTGCCTTGAGGTTGTGGTTCGCGGTTCTCGGAGATGGAGCGGGGTTGAGCGATGGGAAGTTCCGTTAGCACCCAGCGCCCATGGCGCGCGGACCTCCGAGTCCGCAGCAGGTCGCCCTCGCTGAGGATGCACTTGGTCACTCTAGGGCTGGCAAGCAGGACGATGTGCTGCGTCTGTGGAGCTGAAGGGAAGTGCGGAGCCGTGGGTGCTCGCGGAGCGCTGCGGACTCGGAGGTCCGCGCTCCGGTGGCGTCTTCCGAAGCTGACTTATTGGCCGTGGAACGTAGGTGGGTGCTAGAGTCGTCTGCCAAAACGTGTATTATGGTTGTCGTCAGCTTTTGGCGAGACATTTTGCCCCCCCCGCATTTCATTCAATGAAGAACATTTTCCGCCGCCAATTCCTGCGCGACCTCGGCATCTCTGCCGGGGCCCTGCCATTCCTCGCCGGGCTGCCGAGCCTCACGGGGGCCCCTGCCCCGCAGCGGAAGCAGCGGCTGATCATCATGTTCTCGCCGAATGGGACGCTGCCGAATGAGTTTTGGCCGGATCAGGAGGGCGCGGATTTCAGTTTCAAATCGATCCTCAAGCCGCTGGAGCCGTTTAAGCAGCAGATGCTCATCTTGCACGGTATTGCCAACAAAGTGGGGGGCGATGGCGACAGCCACATGCGCGGCATGAGCTGCCTGCTGACCTGCGATGAACTGCTGAAGGGCAACATCATGGGCGGCGGCGGTAATCCGGCTGGCTGGGCCAGCAACATCTCGATCGACCAGGAGCTGAAGAACTTCCTGCAAAGCCGGAAGGAAACGAAGACGCGCTTTGGCTCGCTGGAGTTTGGCGTGGCGGTGCCGGAGCGTGCGGACCCGTGGACGCGCATGAGTTATGCCGGTGGTAACCAGCCCGTGGCACCGATTGATGATCCGCACCAGATTCTCAAGAAGGTCTATGGCCGCATGAAGGACAAGGACAGCCTCGTCAGCATTTTGGATGATGTGCGCGAGGATTTGAAAAAGGTGTCGTCAAAGCTCAGCGCCCGCGACAAGGCGCTGCTGGACCAGCACATGACGCTGGTGCGCAGCATGGAGCAGGATCTGGCCGATGCCGACAAGCAGGGCAAGCTGCTGCACCCCGTGCCGCAGGTGGACCCGAGCATCGAACTGGTGAACGACAACACGCCGCAGATCAGCCGTATTCAGATCGACCTGCTGGTGAACTCCCTGGCCAATGACATGGCGCGCGTCGGCACGCTGCAGTACATGCGCTCGGTGGGCATGGCGCAGATGCGCTGGCTGGGCATCCAGGAAGGCCACCACTCCCTCTCACATGATCCGGACGACAAGAAGGACAGCTATGACAAGCTGCTCAAAATTAACACCTGGTTTGCTGGAGAGTTTGCCTACCTGGCCAAGCGCCTGAGCGAAACCCCGGAAGCGACGGGTGGCGGCAGCATGCTGGACAACACGCTGCTGGTTTGGACGAATGAACTCGGCAAGGGCAACAGCCACACGCTGGACAACATCCCCTACATCATGATCGGTGGCGGCTGTGGTTTCAAAATGGGCCGCAGCCTGAAGTATGACAAAGTCGCGCACAACCGCCTCTGGATGTCCGTGGCCCAGGCGATGGGTCACGACTTGCAGACCTTCGGCAAGAAGGAGCTGTGCGCAGGCGGGGCGCTGAGCCTGGCTTAGCGTAACCATGCAGTAAGTATGAAAAGCGCGCGACAGGAAGCACCAGCGCCCACGCGAGCGCGACAGCGTCTTGGAACCGTAGCGTAGCGGGTCGAAGACCGCCGCAGGCAAATAGAGAGCCGCAGGCTGCCCGAAGGGTGAGCACAGCGAATCAATCAATGCGTGCGGCAAGCCTCGGCGCGACGCCGCTTTCGCAGGCTCGAGGGTGACGTAAAGAAGAAGAGCATTCTGCACCACGCGAAAGCGCTGCTGCTGTCTCAGGCCGAATCAAGTACTGTGGCCGGACACTGCGGCACACCCCACGAAAGCGGTGCCGCCGATGCAGGCTTGCGCCGTGCATCTCTGTCACCGCACTCCAAGACACTTCGCGCTCGCGTGGGCACTGGGTTTCCTGCCGCGAGCCGGCGGCGCAAATTTTATTCTGTAAAAGTGGCGATCAGGTTTGGGATGGTTCAGCGGAGTTCATGTTGAGGTAAATTT
>CAINGK010000141.1 GCA_903848465.1 uncultured Verrucomicrobiota bacterium | reverse complement strand
TTCGTCGCTGGCCTTCACCGCACAGTTCAGCTTTGAGCAGTTCCCATTCTTCATCACTCAGGTCGGTCGGATAGTCGCGTGCCATCCTCCCACTTTACAGATTTTCTAACTCTTGCCACATTTGCCGGACAGGCTCTAAGGTCGTCTATCTCGCGTAGCTCGGTTCCGCAAACAGGTGAAGCCCCGCAGCGTCCCCGCCACCCTTGCTTGCTCTGCGCCAAAGCCCGGGGTGTTTGCGACCTTGAGCGTGAAACATCGGCCGCTGAGTGAAAGCGACCCGCTGCGGGCTCGGAGGCCCGCGCTCCTCGGGCGCTGCGGCTCGCGGTGCCGCATTCACCTCAGGCTATGGGATGCCTGTGATTACCTTTCATCATTTCCACCCTGACACTCGATCAAGCTTTACCCTTGCAGGGTTGCGCAGCCGCACTCCAAAAGCGCCGCGTACCATTCGCCACAACAAGGTGAACAAAGTTGCCTGATGAGGCCGTTTACCGCTGCGCATGAAATACGCTATCGCCGCTGTAAACGTCTGGTTATTCACCTCCACCGCATGGGCTGGTGACTGGAATCAGTGGCGTGGCCCGGATCGCAATGGGGTTTCGCAGGATACGAGTCCGATTGCGGATGCTTTTCCAAAGGAGGGACTGAAAAAGGTCTGGGAGAGTGAGTTCATCCCCAGCAATGAGTATGGTGGCCACGGCAGCCCGGTGGTCAGCGGGGAAAGGGTGTTTATCAGCGTGGTGTGGCATGAACGCGTGCCGTCTGAAACGCGCGAGATCGACACCGAGGTGATGCAGACGCTGAACTATCGCGGCGCTTCGCCGGAGCTGGAGAAGAAGCTGGAGGAGACCCGCCTGAATCTGCCTGCGCTGCGGGGCGCGAAGTTCGATGAATGGGTGACGCAGTGGCGTAAGGACAATCTGAACGAGAAGGAGGAGATCAACATCGGCTCCTGGGTGGCCAGCCGGTTCAAGGCTGGCAAAAGTGCCATCGCGCTGGAGTGGCTGGGCAAGATGAACAGCCGCCAGGGCAAGCCGTTTGCCAGTGCGGCGGTGTTCAGCAAGTGGCTCGATGATGAAGGATTCCCGCCGGATGTGAAGGAGAAAATGATCGCCCTGGTGCCGAATACGGTGAAGGTCGCGCAGGATGTGATCCTTTGCCTGGATCTCGCCACGGGGAAGCAGGTCTGGAAATACGCGCAGCCTGGCAAGCCCAGCGGCCGCCAGTCCTCCAGCACCTGTGCGGTGGTGGATGGCAAGGTCTATGCCGCGTGCAGTTCGGAACTGCTCTGCGTGAACGAGGCGGATGGCAAGCTCGCCTGGTCGGCACCGCTGTCTGCGAAGGGGCCTGCGGCATCGCCGCTGATCATGGGAGACCGCGTGTACATGGCCGCCGGTGTGAGCTACGCCTTTGCGAAAGCGGATGGCAAGCTGCTGTGGGAGCAGAAGGAAGCGAAAGGATTGATCGCCAGTCCCACATGGTGGGCACCGACCAGTGGCAAGCCCGTGCTCGTCATCAATGGCAACAATGCGCTCTACGGCCTCGATCCCGAAACGGGCAGCGTGAAATGGAAAGCCGAAGGTGGCAGCCAGAGCACGCCGGTGGCCAGCGGCGACTGGCTGGTGCTCTACAGCGGCACGGAAGGCGTGGGACTGCGTGCCTACAAAATGCAGGCGGATGGCACGCCGAAAACCGCGTGGTCCCATTTCTGGGTGACCCGCCGCTACACCGGCAGCCCGATCATTTACGAAGGCAGCGTCTATCTCTGCTGCGGCGAGAAGCACCAGTGCATCGATCTTGAGACTGGTGCGGAGAAGTGGGTGGTGAACGAGGTCAATAGCACCATCACCTCCCCGCTGATCGCCGACGGCAAGCTGCTCGTCTATGAAAACAACGGCACGCATGTGCGGATGGTGAAGGCGACCAGCTCCGCCTACGAACAGCTTGGCCGTGCCAAAACAGACGCCATGGGCTGCTCTTCCCCCGCTATCGCCAATGGCAGGCTGATCGTGCGGCAGAAGGACAAGCTCGTGTGCTTTGACTTGAGGCCGGTGAAGTGAGCGGGATTAGCGCAGGTTTAGTTGCTGTCCATCACTGCTGCCGATGCGCAGGCCTTCCGGTGCTGTGCCCTGGCGGATCATCGCTAGGCCGTTGGTCAGGCCGGTGACTGGATGCTGTGTGACGCTGGTGACTTTGCCGACAAGCTTTTCATGCCAGAGTTCGTCGCCGGTATTCACCGCTGTGGCGGATGCAAAGGCGATCATCTCGCGCGGCATTTTGCCGGTGGTTTTGATGCGGGAGAGCACCTCCTGGCCGATGTAGCAGCCTTTGGCGAAGTCCATGGCCTGGCTTTCGAGACCGGCTTCGGGTGGGAAGGTTTCGGCGTTGAGTTCGTGCGGCCAGCGCGGGATTTTTTGCAGGATGCGCCAGGTTTCGAGATCGGCGGCGCTGAGCTGGGGGCGGTCGGGATGGAAGGTGGGAGGGCTGGCAGATGCGGGCAGCCAGAGATCGAAGCCTGCTGCGCCATAGCGTGGGGAACGCACGGGATGCGCTGGTGCTTCGATAGCGTGCTCCAGAGAGGCCGGTGTGATCTCGCCGCCAAACACATGCCAGAGCTGCCAGTCCTCGGTCACATCGGTCAGTTCCACGTCATCGGCCACGATGTAGCGCTCCAGGCGCATGCCCAGAGGCTCGCGTAGGGCGGGCTCGGCGTCGAGTAGTAGGGCTTCATCCTGCGCATGCACCCGGACATCTGCGGCGATGCGGCCCTTCACGTCCGTCACACAGGCGTAGAGGGTTTCATCAGGTTTGACGCGGCGCATGTCATTGGTGACTTGGCCGTTGAGGTAGCGCACGCGGTCGGCTCCGGTGAGCCGGAACTTGGCGTGTGACGAAAGATTCACGGCGGCTCCGTGGGCGGTGATTTGCTGGTACAACTCGGCGGTCATGCCGCATGAATGGGCAGACGGCGCGGCGTGGCAAGCTGGCAAAGTCGAGGGATTGCATTGACTCGAAAGCGGGGCGCGGCAGTATCGGTGCCACTTCTCATGCGAATACTTCTCCTGCTTCTCTCCGCTGTTTCTTTGATCAGTTTTGTCCCGCAGGCCGCTGCACAGGCACCGGCTGCCGCGCCAGCGGCTACCAACCCAGCGGCTAAAATCCGCGTCGTCACCCGCAATCTTGAACCCTTCTCGTTCGAGAAAGAAGGACGTCGCGTGGGTTATGCAGCGGAGTTGTGGGACCAACTGGCACGCGAGACGAAGCTGGACTACGAGGTCAAGGTGGTGAACAGCGCGGCTGAGATCATCGAGGAGCTGAAGAATAAAACGGCGGATGTGGGCGTGGGTGCGATCAGCGTCACGGCCAAGCGCGAAGAGGTCATCGACTTCACCCAGCCTTTCTATGAGTCCGGCCTGCAGGTGCTGGTGAATGGCGGCAGCGGCAGCTTTGCTGACAGCATCTTCTCGCTCGTCAAAAATCTGTTTAACGTCGAACTTATCGGTGCCTTTTTGCTGCTCATGGTGACGGTGTTCGTCATTTCGCATCTGGTCTGGCGCTTTGAGCATCCGTTGAACGGCGACCAATGGCCGGAAGATTACAAGAAGGGCATGTTGGAGTCCTTCTGGTGGACGATCAGCACGCTGCTCGTCGGTGGTGCTGATAACAAAGGCCCCATTGGCGTCGGTGGTCGTATCGTGGCTATCGTTTGGATGCTGCTGAGCATCGTGCTGGTCTCCTTGCTCACCGCTTCCTTCACCACCACCCTGACCGTCAACACCCTCAAGGGCGACATCAATGGTCCAAGCGATCTGCCCGGCCGCAAAGTGGCCACCGTGAAGGGCAGCACCACCGAAACCTGGCTCACCGCCAAGGGGGCCAAAGTGGTGCCCTATGCCACCGTCACCGAATGCGTGGCCGCCTTAAAGGTTAAAGATGTGGATGCCGTCGTTTACGATGCACCCGTGCTGCAATACGAAGCTGGCAAACTGAATGACGAAAAACTGCAGATGGTCGGCCCCGTGTTTGAGCGCCAGAATTACTCCTTCGCCCTGCAGCAGGACAGTGTACTGCGTGAGCATTTGAACCAAGCACTGCTGAAACTGACCGAGCAGGGTGTGGGCAACGACCTGCGGAAGAAGTACTTCGGCGAAGATAAATAAGCGGGCGGTGTTCCGCTCCGGTCATGCCCGACGCGCCCGTTTCTCCTCCAAGCATCCTCGCCACCATTGCGAGGGTGTTTCGGCAGAACCGTGTGCCATGCCTGGTGCTGAATGCGTTCGCCGTGGCCTTGGTGGTCAGCTACTACCAGGTGCCGGCGCTGGCGGGTTTTTGGGAGTCGCTGGGCGCGTTCAAGACACACTGGTCCTTCGCCTTTTCCTGCGTCTCCACCATGTTTGCCGCAGCGATCATGCCCACCGGCATTCAGCGCCTCATGGGCACGCTGCCGCAGGCGGATGGTGGGAAGCGTCTGCTGCTGCTCATGCTGTTCTGGGGGTATCGCGGCATGGAGATCGACCTGTTCTACCGCTTTCAGACCTGGCTGTTTGGAGATGCGCATGACGCCACCACGCTGGTGAAAAAGGTGCTGGTGGACCAGTTCATCATGAGTCCGCTGTGGTTTGTGCCCACCTACGTCATCGCCCTGCGCTGGGTGGATCTTGGCGGCTCTTGGGCACGCACGCGCCCGACCTTGAACCGTGAATTTTGGACGCGCACCTGCCCCACGGTGCTGATCACGAACTGGCTGGTGTGGATTCCTGCTCTCGCGCTGGTTTATAGTCTGCCTGCGGCGTTGCAGTTCCCGCTGTTTTCCGTGGTGATGTGCTTCTTTATTTTGGTGGTGACGGTGATGACGCGAAAGCCGAGTGAAGCTGAAACGAAGGCCGCAGTGTAAGGCTCTGCGGTGTGCTTTGTCCGCTCAATTCAATGCTGTCGGCTGCAAGCCGCGAACCAGCGCTGCCGGTGCCACCATAGGCCTGCGATGACCGCGCCAATGACGTAAGCGGCTACATCGACCGGATCACCGGATGAGTGCATGGCTTTGGGAAGGATCCATTCAAACAGCAGCGACCAGAAGACGAGATGTCCTGCAATCTCGCTCGGCTGCGGTGGCGCATCTTGAGCACGTAGCCCCAGATGAGCATGCAGCCACAGAACGGGTGGCAATGCGCAAGGGATCAGCCACAGGTCATTGAAGTGAAACATCATGAACCCCGGTGCCACATGCGGCTTGATGAGGCAGCGGTTGATGCCGTAGGCCAGCCAACCAGCCACGAACAGCGGATCATGAAAGTAATGGAAGCGCGGCATCTCAGCTCAGGGCATAAATGAGGCCTCCGGCACTGGCGGCGATGAGGAGCTTGATCAGCAGTGTTTTGATGATGAGCAGCATGGTGGGAAGGGGGCGGTTGTGTCTAAGCCCTTGTGGCGGACAGTTTCCTCGAAGTGAGGCCGCTGGCGGGCGGAGAGGATGGCGGCCCGGCCAAGATAGCCGAGCACATGGGTTGGGACTAAAGGATCGACTACGGGAAGGCGGCCGATGTCATGGTTTAGCATCTTGGTGAGGGCTGCGTGCAGAGGTTCTACAGGAAAGGTGACGATGAGATTGCATGAGCCAGCGTCTGCTACTGTCAGGCAGTCAGCATCCGGTTGTCGCAGGGAACGGATGACGTCGCCGCGGGTGATGATGCCTGTCAGCCTGCCTTGGTCATCAAGCAGCAGCGTGGCCTGCCGTTTGGCCAGCGGATCCTCACTACACGCGATGTGTTCCGCGTAATTCCGCAGAGGCATACGCGCCGGGATCGTGGGTGCTTCGTGATCCATGACATCTTGTACACGGGTGAATTCAAACGGATCAATGCTGTATTCATAAGTGATGTGCTGGCCACGTCTTGACAGTTTTTCGGTGAGGATCGAGCGCTTCATCAGGAGCACATTGACAGCGAAAGAAGCTACGGAACCCAGCATCAGAGCAGGCAGGAGATGATAGTCGGAGGTTAACTCAGCAGCAAAAATCGTGGCGGTGAACGGACAGCGCATGGAGCCGCTCATCATCGCCGTCATTCCGACCAGCGCCCACAGGCTGGCATCGCCGACGGGAAGCCAGGGAGCGAGTGCGGCACCGAGTGAACATCCTATCATCAGCAGTGGTGCCAGCACACCGCCGGAGGTGCCTGACCCAAGCGCCGCAGACCATACGAGCGCCTTTGCCAGCACTAGGCCGAGCACTGCGGCACCCACGATCTCGCCACGAAGCAGTGTGTGTATCGCTTCATAGCCGACGCCGAGGACACGGGGCTCAAACACCCCGCCGATGCCGACCACCAGTGCGCCAAGGGCCGGCCACCACATCCAGTGCAGAGGCAGTTTTTGAAACAGGTCCTCGAAGCCATACACCAGCAGGGTCAGTAAACCGGCACCAAAGCCTACTAGCACACCCACCAGAGCGGCGCATGCCATCTCCATGCCCGATGCCGGGGCGTGAGCGAGGATGGAAAAAACCGGACCGCTTCCCAGCAAAACTACGCGAAACACGGCGGCAACGCTGACTGCGGCCACCACGGGTATGAAGCTGCGGGGTTTCCATTCGAAGAGCAGCAACTCCACGGCCAGCAGCACGGCAGCGACTGGTGCAGCGAAGATGGCCGTCATGCCTGCTGCCGCGCCTGCAACGAGCAGTGTTTTGCGTTCCGCCGGGCTAAGATTAAAGCGTTGCGCGAACAATGAACCCAAGGCCCCACCGGTCATGATGATGGGACCCTCAGCTCCAAATGGGCCTCCCGTTCCGATGGAGATTGCTGCGGAGAGCGGCTTCAGCAGAGCGACTTTCAGATGTATGCAGCTTTGCCCTAGCAAGATCGCCTCAAGTGCTTCGGGGATGCCATGGCCGCGAATTTTTTCAGAACCAAACCTTGCCATCAGGCCGATGATCAACGCGCCGAAGACTGGGATAACAATGACCCACCAGCCAAGATGGTGGCCCTGCGGAGTGGTCGGCAGCGAAGACCAACGCTGGTAGAAGGCCAGGTTGGTAATCACGGCGATCAGCCACGAAAGGGCATAGGCTGCGAGGGTGCTGACCGCACCCACAAAAAGGGCCGCTGCAGTAATGAGAAGCACGCGAGGGCAGGTGGTGAAATCTGCCAGTCTGACGTGGGTGTCCGAACAGGGGGACACAGCATCCGCTGTCAGGCTTGGTTGGGCTTGCATGCAGAAATTAAATATCGTAATACGATATATGTCAAACAAGGATGGCGAACCCGGCGGTGGAAATGCTACACATGCCACCATGTCCAGGCGCATACCGATCTCCAAACCGCAGTATGAAAACCTCGCGGCGTTTCGCTTCGCATTGAGGAAGTTTCTGCGCTTCAGCGAAGATGCCGCCGGCGCGGCAGGGCTTACGCCGCAGCAGCATCAGGCGCTGCTGGCCATCAAGGGATTTCCTGGCCGCGACCACGTCACAGTAGGTGAACTCGCGGAACGTCTTCAGATCAAACACCACAGCGCTGTCGGTTTGATCGACCGTCTGGTGCTGGAAAACCTGGTGGAACGCGATGCCTCGGCGGAGGATCGGCGTCAGGTGAACATTCGTCTCACCTCACGTGGAGAGGGCATGCTGGAAGAGCTGTCTTCGTTGCACCGGGAGCAACTGCGGCTCATTGGGCCGGAGTTGAGCAGCCTGCTGCAGAGACTGGGGCAGGGGGATGGTGTGGCTTGAGGCCGCGAATTCTGGACCCGCATAGGCGCAGATGATCTCAAGCAGGGTCGTGCAAAGCCTGGCGCAGTGTTTTGAGCAGCGTTTCGGCGGTGTAGGGCTTGGGGATGAAAAATTTGACTCCTGCGTTGAAGGCCTTTGAAACCATGCCGTCCGTGCCGACGCCGCTGGCGGCGATAATGCGCGCCTCAGGGTTGAGGCGCAGTAGCACTTGGATGATGGCCGAGCCGTCCATCACTGGCATCATCATGTCTGTGAGCACGACGTCGATTTCATTTTTCCGCTGGGCATAGATGCCTGCGGCCTCGGCACCATCGGCAGCGATCAGGACGCGGTAGCCGAAAATCTCCAGCGTTTGCCGTGTGATTTGCTGCACTGAAGCCTCGTCATCAATCACGAGCACCAGTTCGTCATTACCACGTGGCAGTTCGCGTTCTGCCATGACCGGGCTGTGGCCTGTCTCCGTCTGGGCCGGCAGAAAGACGCGGAACTTGGTGCCTATGCCTGGATCGCTTTGCACGCGAATAAAACCGCCATGTCCCTTGATGATTGCCAGAGTGGTGGAAAGTCCCAGCCCGGTGCCTTTGCCAAGCTCTTTGGTGGTATAAAACGGTTCGAAGATGCGTTCGATGACCTCCGGCGGCATGCCGCTGCCATTGTCCTCCACTTCAATGACCACATGAGGGCCGGGTTTTGCCTCAGGATTCATGCTCGCGTATTGATCATCCACCTGAAGGTTCCTGGCGGAGAGTGAAAGGCATCCCCGCTGCGGCATGGCATCACGCGCATTGACACAGAGATTCAACAGCACCTGATGGAGCTGTGTAGGGTCACCGACCACGTTCCACAGGCCGTTTGGAATGTCACAACTGACGCGGATGCTTTTGAGGAAGGTCTCGTTGGCTATTTTTTCGATTTCGCGCAGCAGGTGTCCGATCTGCACCACCACCTGCCTGCCTTCGAAGCCACGAGCGAAGGAAAGCACCTGCTTGACCATGTCCGCCCCGCGTTTCGCGCTGTTTTCGATGGTCTTGAGAATGTCGAGTCTGCGATCGTTTTTTTCTTGGAGCCGCAGCAGTTCAATGGACATCAGGATGGGTGCCAGCACGTTGTTAAGATCATGTGCAATGCCGCCGGCAAGTGTGCCGATGCTTTCCATGCGCTGAGTGCGCAGGAACTGCTGCTCCAGCTTTTTGCGCTCGGTGATGTCCGTGTTGATGGCGAGGATGCAGTGGGGGCGACCTTGGTCATCGCGTACCAGAGTCCAGCGGCCTTCGATGGTGAGCGTCTGTCCATCCCTGTTGAACTGCTGAATCTCGCCGACCCACTCGCCTTTCTCCAACGTCTCTTTACTAGCTGCCAGGAATGGGGTCGGGTCCTGGTAGAGCAGTTCTTTGATGGAACGTCCCACCGCCTCTTGTGCCGTCCAGCCATAGAGTCTTTCGGCGCTGCGGTTCCAGTAAAGAACCCGATGTTCCAGATCACGAACAAGGATGGCGTCCTGCGCTTTGTCCAGCAGGGTGGCCTGTTCGTGTATCTTATTCTCCGCCTGCTTGCGCTCTGTGATGTCACGGGAGATGCCGATGAGGCCGATGACGTTCCCATGGCTGTCGCGGTACGGGGCTTTGGATGCCAGATAGGTGCGTGTCACACCGGCGGCGGTGAGAACCTCCTCCACCATCTTGGTCTGGCCGGAGGTCATCACTTCGCGGTCGCTTTCCATCACAGAACGGGCGTCTTCCGGGCTGAAAATCGTCGTGTCGTCCTGCCCTAGCACTTCTTCGACTTTCCGGCCGACCAATTGGGATGCACCTTGGTTGAAAAGCAGATAGCGGCCCTGCAGGTCTTTGACGAAGACCGCGTCAGGGATGCCGTCTGCCATGGCGTGGAGGAGATTGCTCGTATGGCGTATCTCGGCCTCCATCTTCCTGCTGTTGGAAATGTCCTTCTGAAGGGCGCGGTTGGCCTCCTCCAGTTGCAGGGTCTTTTCTTCGAGTTTGCGGATGAGTGTCTCGCTGTAAACTTTGAGCAGGGCATTTTCATCACCTACGGGAGCGCGGGGCACGGGCGGGTGGGCAGCCGAGGGATGGGTCTGCACTTCTTTGAGGCGGGCAATGAAGTCCTCCGGCTCGGCGGGCTTGAGGATGAAGGCGTCCGCGCCCAGGTTTAGCGCCAGCCGCTCGTCCTCCGCCTCTGTGTAGGTGGCCGTGTAAACGATGAAAGGGATGTGCTTGAGCTTCGCGTCTGCCTTCCAGTGGCGGAGCAGCGTGTAGCCGTCCATCACTGGCATGAGCAGGTCTGAGATGACGACGTCAGGCGGAGTCTGTCGCGCTTTTACCAGGGCTTCGGCACCGTGGCGTGCGGTGGTGACCTTGCAGCCGTGTCCGGTGAGCAAGGCTTCCAGATAGTAGAGATTCTCCTCTTTATCATCGACGATCAGAGCGCGAGTCATGGGGATGCTGGAGGTGGAGTTTGTGACGGGATCAAGCGTTCAATTTCCGCGGCGAAGGTATCGGGATTGATCGGTTTTTCAATGTAACCATTGCACCCGGCGGCGAGCGCCTTCTCGCGGTCCCCGGGCATGGCGTAGGAGGTGACGGCGATGATTGGAATGTCACGCAACGCCTGGGCGACGGCGTAACCGTCCATCGTTGGCAACTGGATGTCGAGCAGGATGAGATGAGGCACCAGGGTGCGGGCGAGTTCGATGCCGCGCAGGCCGTCCGGAGCGGACACGACTCGATGGCCGTGCTGTTCCAGCAGGAACGTGGTCAGATAGCGGTTCTGCTCGTTGTCTTCGATCAACAGAATGGTGCGGCTCATGGATCAGGCGGGTGCTTGCAGCGGGAGGATGACGGTGAAGGTGCTGCCTTTCGACCATTCACTCGCGGCAGATATTTCTCCGCCGAGCAGTGTGGTGAGGCGGCGGCAGATCGCGAGCCCAAGGCCCGTGCCCTCATGCTGGCGGGTGGGGCCGCTGTCGATCTGACGGAAGGGCTGAAACAACTTGTGGATATCCTCGGGCTTGATGCCGATGCCGGTGTCCGTCACCGACAACCGCACGGCAGGCTGAGGCTGCATGCCCGGTGCAGGGTGGAAATCCTGCACCGGCTCGGCGGTGAGTGTTACTTGACCTTGATCGGTGAACTTGATGGCGTTGTTCAGGAGATTGAGGAGTATCTGGTCCACGCGGCGCTGATCGCTCAACATTGCGCCCAGCTCTGGGGGCAGGACGGTAGTGAGCATGAGCCCCTTGGCCTCGGTCTGCGGCTTCACTGTTGCTATGACGCGTTCGATGGAGGCCCTCAGGTCAAACGGTGTGGCGCGCAGTTCGAGCTGGCCTGCTTCGATCTTGGAGAGATCGAGGACGTCGTTGATCAGCTCCAGCAGGTGGCGTGCGCTGGTGCGCACCATGCCGAGTTGTTTGTTTTGTTCAGGATTCAGGGGCCCCGCCAGGCCTTGCAGTAAAATGCCGGTGAAACCTATGATGGAATTCAGCGGCGTGCGCAATTCATGCGACATGGTCGCGAGAAAGGCTGATTTGAGCCGGTCCGCCGCCTCGGCATGCACGCGTGCGGCCTCCAGTTCGGTGGTGCGTGTGGCCACCTTGGCTTCGAGGCTCTCATTCAGTTCACGCAGCGCCATCTCGGCCTCGTGGCGTTCGGTGATGTCGATCGAAAGCAGAAACACGCCCTCTGGCACCGGCTGGCCGCGCACATCGAACCAGCCCCGGTGGCCAGTGGGAAAAATGAACTCTGTTTCCTCATGAAACGGAAGCCGCTCCTCCATGCAGCGCCGGATCAGGGCAAACACTCTGGACTGCTCGATGCCCGGCCACACGTCCTGCATGCGATGCCCCAGCAAGTCTGCGTTTGGCCGCCGGTTCTGGATGGATGCCGCGTCGTTGAGATAGAGGTAGCGCCAGTCGAAGTCGAGGAGCTGGCAGCCTTCCAAAATATTGTCCAGCGTGCTGCGATAACGCTGCTCGCTCTTTTGCAGCGCCAGCTCCGCTGCTTTACGCTCTGAAATGTCAATGCCCATACCCACCAGGCAGTTGATCCCGTTAAAAATGACGCGCCGACCTGTGAAAAAATACGGTTTGCTGCTGCCATCCCGGGCCAGGAACGGCGGCGCAAATTTTATTCTGTAAAAGTGGCGATCAGGTTTGGGATGGTTCAGCGGAGTTCATGTTGAGGTAAATTTTGCCGGTGCTCCACTCATCGCTTTGCTCGCAGAGCAGGGCGGAGACGAGGCGCAGGAGGGA
>CAINGK010000140.1 GCA_903848465.1 uncultured Verrucomicrobiota bacterium | reverse complement strand
GCATCCGCATCAAACTGCTCTTCATCATCGACGGCAGCGGCGGCGCGCTCGGCCTCATCCTGGGCAGCCTGGGCAGCGATGTTGGCTCGGGCATGCGCGGCAACGGCAATGAGGGCAGCGTTTTTCTCCTCGGTCAGCTCGTACACGCGTGACAGTGGCATGGTGGCGGCCGCAGGCAGCTTTCGCCGGCGGTCCGCAGTCGTGGGTTCTCGGAACTCCAGAGCGTGGACCTCGAGCGTCTCGTCCATGCCTTTCAGGATGCGAGATATAAACACGCGCCTCCGTACCCGTAGCCTCGCAGCATCTCGTAGCAGCTAGGGCCGACGACGCGCGCCTCCGCTGCTACGTACAGCAAAGCTGGATACTGCTGCCAGAAGCCGGGTGCACTCGCGCGCTGGGCGCCGGAGAACACTGCGCTGCCCGCCGCCATGAGCTGGGAGAACATATGGTGTGGCCCAAGCTTTCCGGACCGCCAGGCGTTCACGAAGTCTACTGCGGCGGTGGGCATCTCTCGGGGACTCACTGGCTGGTCGCGTGAGTGTTTCATAGCCTACACAGCTAAGCAGAAGCTTGCGGCGCTTCCTCTGTCGGTACAGCGGGCGCAGCTGCGCTCGGGCGTGGGGGCCAAGGCTTGATGCCCGCCAATGCGGCAAATTTCGAAGCGAAATCGGTATCAACCTTGCGAAGGGCGCTAGCAACGTCCACCATGGTCGTCACCGTGGCTGGCGTTTCACCAGGACGGCGCGAGGGCCGCACGTGAGCCGCACCAGTGACAAGGGTGCCATAGCCGGTCAGCTCGTGGGAGAAGGGGACGTAGGTGGGGTAGCTGCCCAGCGCCCCCGTGATGTCGCTCACATGCTGCGCCGGCGGGCAGGGCGGCACGGAGGAGGGGCCGTCCAGGGGGAGCGCTTGATCTTGGAGACGAAGCAGACGCGCCAGCACGCGCTTTGCGTCGGCCTGGTAAGGACCCTTCTTGGTGTGCGACTCCATGTGCTGCTTGGCGCGGTGGATGCTGCCCTTGGTGAGCGTAAAGATGGAGCCGCACATCTTGCCAGGCGTGCCGTCAGCCCCGGCTGCCGCGTGAAGAGTGCACAGCATCTGGGCCGGGTTGAGCACGGACTCCGCACCCCACGATGATGCATAGTCTCCTCCCGACGTGTCGTGGAAGAGCAGCGCCTGCCACGCGCGAGTCAACTCACGTTGCGGTGCAAAGCTCTCCCCTTTCCTACGCACCGCCTGAGTGCGCTGCTTGGCGAGTGAATCCCACAATTTGGGGTGTGCGTCCATGAAGCTGCTGAGCAAGGCGGCGTCACAATCGTCTTTCTTCACCATCTGCGCGAGGGAGCCGTAAGTGCAGTAGTGGGAGCTGCGTGGCACAGCTCTCCCACTCACCTCGCAGAAGATCTTAAAAAAATCCGCCAACCTCGGCTTTTTGGCACTGCCACCCGAGACGCCAGCGCCGCGGCTCGCAGGTGCGCTGCCGCTGCCACGGCGTGTCTGCGTGGCTACCTCCCCCTCCACCTCCTCGTCCTCCTCAGAGGATCCAAAGCCCAGCGCGAGAGGCTGGCCGCCGCCGCCGCCAT
>CAINGK010000139.1 GCA_903848465.1 uncultured Verrucomicrobiota bacterium | reverse complement strand
TCCCTCCTGCGCCTCGTCTCCGCCCTGCTCTGCGAGCAAAGCGATGAGTGGAGCACCGGCAAAATTTACCTCAACATGAACTCCGCTGAACCATCCCAAACCTGATCGCCACTTTTACAGAATAAAATTTGCGCCGCCAGTCGTCCAAACCTTTCAAACACCGATTTCCAATGCCCCCTCTTGCTGCCCGCTAATGCTTGTGAATAGGTATTGTCAAAGTCCATAAAATTCAGTCCAAATGTAACGCGCAAAACTTGAACAATGAGAAGGATAGCTACGAGTATGCATAAGGATTCCGATGCCATGTCTTTGATTGCAGGAACATTCGCTGATAAAACCTCAGGCCAAGGCGTTACATGTCGCAAGAACGGATGAAGCATCAGGCAAAAAATAAAAATGTTAAGTGGTAAGCTGAACAAGTTCTGCGCTGCTGATCTGCATTTTTTTATGGATGGCAGCTCCTTGAAGTAAGCTGACAGCCTACTAATTGCAATTTGGTCTGGCTCATGAAGCTTGCGAATATGGTCAAAACCTTTGTTCGCGGTGTATCTTTTCTTTACGCGCAGCCATACCTGCCAGCCAAGAAGCTGTTCAGCATGAATAGTCATCTCCTCCTCAGACAGATTGATCCCCTCGCCCGACTCAGGGGCTGGAATATTAGAGTGCGCAAGACGAATCAAATAGACCTTCTCGTCGGACAGAGGAAAGATTTCGGTCGCAAACCAGCTTTCAGTCAAACCTAATGACGCAGCATCCAGATGACCTTTGAGGATTGCAGATAGCGGCTCCACAACATTATTTTGCGGCATGGCGGCATCCAAGTAGAAGTGTTACAAGCAGTGCCACGGAGGGCACCAAATAGATCGTTTCCAACGTGACGAAGCCCAACGGCCCCAATATGAGAATCGCGGTAAGAGGCACCCCAATAATCAACAAGCCCCATCGAGACTTTTGTCCAAAGAGTGCTGCTAAAGTTGCTGGTGCAAGTGCAACGATTAGCATCAAAATCCAAGTGTAAACCTTTGCAGCATCCCTCGTCCACACTGCCATACAACATGCAGCAATGGAAACACCAATTAGTAGCCAAGGGAGCAGACGCCCCGGTGATCGTCCATTGCTGTCACCTTTGTTATCGAAACATACAATTTTTGCACTCATTGAGGCCAAAAGAAAAATCTCAGTGTCGGCAGTTGCAAGGATGGCGCACGTCGCCAACGCCAGAGCAATGTAACTCCCTATAGGCCCTAGAGAACTGCTCACCAAGGCGTTAATAATAGTGTTTGGATCTGCGGAATCACCAAGTAGTTTCCTTGCGATCACACCGGCGGCTGTGAACACGATACCTAGCAATAAGAGGCCAAGCCCCCCAAGCACGCCCCCCAGTCGTTGGCTTTTCGGAGACGTTGCAGCGCATAATCTCTGCCACACATCTGCACTCGATGCAGCGACAAATAGCCCAGTGACCACAAGACTGATAAACATTTCTGAAGGCATGGATGAGGTTGCTCTCTTGGTCACTTCACCTGATGGAGAATCTGCCATTTCTAAGGCAATTAACATTGCAATGCCTAATGCCAACATTGCGATTCCCTGGATTTGGTCGGTTATTTGCACAGCTCGATATCTCCCAAATAAGAGATAAGAACAAGTGGTTGCACCGATCACAGCAATGATAAGATTGTAGTTTAGCCCTGAGAACTCACTCAGCAGGGATCCGCCAACCGTAAACTGGAGAACAAGCAGAGCGAAGAACGCAGCGAATGAAACCACGAAAGTTAGATGTTTGGAGATATTACCGAAGTTACTACCTATAAAGTCTGGTAGCGAGACGAAGCCACTTAGCCTTGACGGATCGATCTTTGAGACCATGAAACCCAATACGGCGAATGAAATCGAATAGCCCACCACAAGGCTGACAGCAGCCCATCCATACAAATAACCAAGACTGCTTAAGGTAACAATTTCACCTCCGCCAAAGAGCGTAAACAGTCCAGCAGACACACCCCACCAAGTGCCAATCTTTGGAACAAGCTGGTCACTGTCCGAAGAATGGCGAGCAGTCTTAAAGACCACATATGCGACGTATGTGATTAGTAGGGCAAGGACAAAGAACTCTTTTGATTGTAGATTCATGGAGCAATTAAAGTCAAAAGCTTGCAACCATCTGAAAACCAGCCATTCACAGTGGGCTGCGGACAATTAATTGAGTCGGTCAGTTTGAATGTTTTTACTTTCGAAGGCATCAGCGCGACTATCTCTGCCTCGGTCAAATTGCCCGTTGGAACTATCACTCCAATCTTGGTGCCCGATTTCAATCTTGGCATTAAAATGTGCCAAGCTGGAACTAAATGTCTGATTGCCAAATCGACGGCGAGACCCTGTTCGAAACTCAACGATGAACAAGCATCAAAGATAACAGAATCATAGAAATCAAGCTTCGATCCAACAACATCCTCCCAAAATCCGCAGATGACTTGAGCGTTTCGCATTTTATTGCGCGCAGTCTGTGCCAAAACGTTATTTGCCTCGATTATCGTATGGAGAACGGGGCTTTTTCGTTCGATTGCCAAAGATGCAAAGCCCCAACCATAACCAATCTCCAGCACTCGGTCACCCACACTAACACTCTGCTCGACCATTTGCTCCTGAATTCCTTGTTCAGTCCGATGAACCAATGGCACATCACCAATGTATAACATTTCATCGTGAGAGGTCGGAATTCCTTTGACCCAGGTAGCTCGCAAAATCGACGGCTCTTCCAAATTTAATTCAGAATGAGCGGCGGCATTCATGAGGGATATTTTAGATGAGGGGCACGTGTTGCACAGCCATCAAATCGACTTCTTGCCGAAGAGAAAATTTCATGGGTTCGTTTTCGGTGAGCAGATGGATGTCTCGTTGCTCTCGAAAAGGAAGCGGATTCGCAACTCCAACGCGATATTGTGTCTTGGTGCTAGCTTTAGCACTCCCCCCGTTTGGCAGCGACCAAGAAGCGCCGAATTGACCTTGAATAATGCCATCTGATACTTGATCCCATGTCTCGCGAATTGGATCGACCTTGCCCAAGGCAATTGGTGCACCAAATTGACCGTTAATATGAAAAACAGACTCTAATCGCCTTTCCGATAGGCTTACTTTTGCCTCTAGGACCATTTGCTGGCCCTCAAAATTAATATTTCGAGTATAGCTATAGCTGATCCCTTTGAACGGGTTTTGGGCAAGATCTATAGAGCGGCTCGCATTAGGATAGCCAGTCACCATCATTATTGACAAAAGTTCGGAGGGAAAGCCATCTGGAGTTTTAATAAGATTGTAGTCACCAACGGTTAACCCCACATTTTCGATAATTGTGCCCCTTCCTTCGACCAAGATGGTTTGGCCATTTAGAAGACCGGTGAGCGTAGTTGAGAAATCTATTCTTTCAGAGGAGTGATTCTCTCGATTGAATGCCTCCATATGCGATGACGTCCATTGGCAATGTGCAGTCTCATGCTTGCTGATTTGGTTCATGATAAAGCTAAATTGAATTTTTTATTCTCGGTAGGCAAGTTTTACAATACATAAATAGGGCATATGGCGAAAGTGGTTGTTCACGAATGATACTCCTGCAGCGCCCGAACCTGCACCTCGGTCCCCTGCAGTGACTTGATCGCCCGCAGCGCGGCATCGGCACCGCGCAGCGTGGTCATGATCGGAATGCGGTTCTGCATCGAGGCGGTGCGAATCTTGATCTCATCCTCACGCGGATTTTTGCCGCTGGGGGTGTTGATGACGAGGGCCATGTCCTTGTTCTTCATCAGGTCGATGACGTTGGGGCGCTGGCCGCTGGCGAGTTTGGGGAGGATGCTCACGGCGATGCCGACATCCTTGATGACACCGCCGGTGCCGCTGGTGGCATAAAGGGTGAAGCCGAGGTCGGCGTAGCCTTTGGCGATGCGGACGACGTTGGGGCGGTCGGTTTCCTTGACGCTGATGAAGACATTGCCCTTGGTCGGCAGGGTGCCGCCGGCGGCCATCTGGCTCTTGGCAAAGGCCATGCCGAGGTCGTAGTCGATGCCCATGACTTCGCCGGTGCTCTTCATTTCCGGGCCGAGGATGATGTCCACGCCCGCGAACTTGCTGAAGGGGAAAACGGCTTCCTTGACGCTGTGATGTTTCGGAATCACTTCCTCGGTGAAGCCCAGTTCCTTCAAGGTCATGCCCGCCATGATCTTGGCAGCGAGCTTTGGCAGCGGCACCCCAATGGCCTTGCTGACAAAAGGCGCGGTGCGTGAGGCACGTGGATTGACTTCGATGACATACAAGTCATCGCCCTTCACAGCGAGCTGCATGTTCATCAAGCCCCGCACGCCAAGGGCTTTGGCCAGCTTCTTCGCAGCGTCGCGAATGCGGTCCTGCATCTCTTTGCTGAGGCTGAAGGGCGGGATGACGCAGGCGCTGTCGCCGGAGTGAATGCCTGCCTCTTCAATGTGCTCCATGATGGCGCCGATGACGGTCGTTTCGCCATCGCTGATGCAATCGACATCCACCTCGGTGGCGTCTTCAAGGAAGCGGTCCACCAGCACCGGGCGGTCAGGCGTGGCCTCCACGGCGTTCTTCATGTAGTGGGTGAGTTCAGCGTCGCTATAAACGATCTGCATGGCACGACCGCCAAGCACGAAGCTGGGGCGCACGAGGCTGGGGTAGCCAATCGTCGCGGTGATGGCCAGCGCCTCCTCCAGCGAAGTAGCGGTGCCGCTGGGAGCCTGGAGCAAACCAAGATCGTCGAGTAGCTTGGCGAACAACTTGCGGTCTTCCGCGAGCTCGATGTTCTTCGGCGAGGTACCGATGATGCGAACACCGTTTTCTTCGAGGCCCTTGGCAAGGTTCAGCGGAGTCTGCCCGCCGAACTGCACGATGACGCCCAGCACCTGGTCGTGCCGGTTTTCGCGCTCGTAGATGTTCAGCACATCCTCGAGTGTAAGCGGCTCAAAGTAGAGCTTGTCGCTGGTGTCATAGTCGGTGGAGACGGTCTCGGGATTCGAGTTCACCATGATGGTCTCATAGCCCAGCTCGCGCAGGGCGAAGGACGCATGCACACAGCAGTAGTCGAACTCAATGCCCTGCCCAATGCGGTTCGGGCCGCCACCCAGGATCATGACTTTCTTGCGGTCATTGTCCCGCACTTCGTCCTCGATGCCGTAGGTGCTGTAGTAGTAGGGCGTGTAGGCCTCAAACTCCGCCGCGCAGGTGTCCACGAGGCGGTAGGTGGGGATCACACCATACTTGATGCGGCCAGCACGGATGGCCTTCTCAGTCGTGCCAAAAGCATGTGCGATCTGCTTGTCGGAGAAGCCCATGCGTTTCCATTTGCGCATAGCGGCAACAAGAACTTCGGCCTTCTTTTCTTCGGTGCGTTCAGCCTCAGGAATCTGGTTGATCAATGCCTCAGCAGACTGGCTCGGGATGAGCAGATCTTCCTGCACAATCTGCTCAAGCTGCCTCAAGAACCACCGGTCAATCTTTGTCAGCTCAAACACGCGGTCCACACTCCAGCCTTTGGCGAAAGCCTGGCCGAGGAAGAAGATGCGCTCGGCATTTGGCACGGTGAGCTTTGAGGTCAGTGTCTCGTCATCGACTTCCTTGTCAGCACCATCGCCGATGAGGCCGAAGCGTTTGATCTCCAGACTGCGCAGCGCCTTCTGCAGGCTCTCCTTGAACGTGCGGCCGATGGCCATGGCCTCGCCCACGGACTTCATCTGCGTGGTCAGCGTCTCATTGGCTCCTGGAAATTTCTCGAAGGTGAAACGCGGCACCTTGGTCACCACGTAGTCGATAGACGGCTCAAAGCTGGCAGGCGTCTCGCGGGTGATGTCGTTCTTCAGTTCATCCAACGTATATCCTACAGCCAGCTTCGCGGCAATCTTCGCGATGGGGAAACCCGTGGCCTTGGAAGCGAGCGCGGAGCTGCGGCTCACGCGCGGATTCATCTCAATGACGATCATGCGGCCCGTGTCGGGATGAATGGCGAACTGGATGTTGGACCCACCCGTCTCCACGCCGATCTCGCGGATGCAGGCGAAGGAGAAGTCACGCATGATCTGATACTCGCGATCCGTGAGCGTCTGGATCGGAGCCACGGTGATCGAGTCACCCGTGTGCACGCCCATGGGGTCGAAATTTTCGATGGAGCAGATGATCACGCAGTTGTCCGCCTTGTCGCGCATGACCTCCATTTCGAACTCTTTCCAGCCGAGGAGCGATTCCTCGATGAGCACTTCCGTCACAGGCGAGAGATCCAGGCCGCCGGCCGTGATGCTTTCAAATTCTTCCTTGTTGTAGGCGATGCCGCCGCCGGTGCCGCCCAAGGTGTAGGCGGGGCGGATGATGAGCGGCATGGTGCCGATCTGCTCGGCAATCACGCGCGCTTCCTCAATCGTGTGCGCCACACCAGACTGCGGCAGGTCGAGCCCGATCTTGAGCATGGCGTTTTTGAACAGCAGGCGGTCCTCGCCCTTTTCAATGGCGTCCGGCTTTGCACCGATCATGCGCACGCCGAGCTTGTCCAGCGTGCCTGCACGGTGCAGGGACATAGCGCAGTTCAGCGCCGTCTGGCCGCCCAGCGTGGGCAGCAGCACATCCGGCTTTTCCTTGATGATGATCTTCTCCACCATCTCCGGCGTAATGGGCTCGATGTAAGTGCGGAAGGCGAACTCCGGATCGGTCATGATCGTGGCCGGGTTCGAATTGATGAGCACCACTTCATATCCTTCTTCGCGCAGGGCCTTGCAGGCCTGGACGCCGGAGTAGTCAAATTCACAGCCCTGGCCGATGACAATGGGGCCGGAACCAATGACGAGGATGCGATGGATGGTTGTATCTTTGGGCATGGGAGAGGAAAAATGACGAAATCCGGGTGCGGACGACGAGTGCGGCAGGTTGAGAGGGGTAGAAAGCGTATGATCTGGGCGCTTTCGGAGCGAAGGAACCACTGGCTGGCAGGCTAGTGCTACGGCATCGCGGGGCCGGAAAGCCCGGCATCTTGCACAGTCGATGCGGTGCGTCAAACGCAGGGGTGCAAAAGACGTGAAATAGCTCCCAAGAAGGGGCTGTTTTACCGATTTTCCGCTCAGCGGCTCAATTCACGAAGATTTTGACGCCGATGCTCTTGTAGGCCTCGGTCATCTCCTGCGCGATTTGTGAATAACTTCGTCCGTCGAGCAGCAGGTCCAGGTGTTTGAATGGCGCGGTTTCAGCCTTCATATCAGGGGGCGGGAAGTCGGTGGGGTAGCTGAAGCGCCCATCTGGAAAATGTTTGACGCGGGGGTCTTTGAAGAAGGTGCGCAGGGCTTCGGTGTCGCCATAGACCGCTTCCATGAACTTGATGAAGCGAGTGCCCTTTTTGTCGCCATCCAGATGGCAGAAGAAATACACGGCGAGCACAGACTGGAAGTAAAGCTCTCCCATCTTTCGGTTAGTGGTGCTGGCAATGCCAGACCACTTGGAGCGGTTCATCGTCAGGTGCTCTTCCAGATTGCCAATCTCGATGGCATAGCCGCGTTTCTGCATTTCCTGAATGTGGTCTTTCATGCCCTTCTGGTGGGCGTCGGCGCGGAATTTGCCGGCGTTGTAAGGGAGCATCTCCGTGTATTCAGCGGTACCCTCGATGACCCACACGGGCAAAAAGGTGAGGTAGGCGTCCATCACCTGATGGGTGATCTCATGGATCAGGGTACCACCGTCGTAATTGTCGTCCTTGGCGTACGTTTTACCCAGGAGTTTGAGGCCGATGCTCTCAAACGGCACGCGGAAAATTTTGTCCCCGCTCATGTACACACCGCCGGAGTTTTCTGGGCCTCCAGCGGCGATGTAGTCCTTCCTGGTCTCAAACAACGCAGCCTGATAGCGCTCGAAGCCCTCGGGAGGACGGCAGACGACGCCCCATGGCAGTGACGAAACTAGCGACTTGGTGGCTTCAAAGGTCCGCGCCACCTCCTTCATCACACTGCCAGCCAGTTTGGCCTGAGAGGTGAATTCAAAACCTTCGGAGCGGTACACGCACTTTCGTGCCGTAGGATTTTCCTCAATCACCTGAATCTCAATGGATTTGGTCGGCACTACGACGTTTTCCGGCCAGGTGCGTTTCTCGATGGGAATACGGTTCAAAGAAGAGGCGGTCACCGCAGGCGTGGTGCCCTGGGCAGTGGCTGGAGCAGGCTTGGCGGCTCCAGACTGGCTCTTCACAAATGCCTGATCTTCAGCGCACAAGCGGGTGAGCGGTAGCGGGTGCTCCTTGCCGTCCGCCATCCTCAGAGTGACGCTGTCGGCGGTGGCGCTGACGAAGGAGGCCTGGATGATCCGGCCCTGGGTGTCCTTCCATGGCCGCAATGCTGCGTCCTGCGCAAAGGAACTGAGTGCGGCGATAGCTGCCGCAATGAAGAGGCAGCGGTTGGCGGGCTTCATGGTAACTGTGAATATCACGCAGCGGGAAATTAGGCAAGACGGCACTGCAATTCATGCGAGAATCAGCCGCATGGCCCACGTCCTGCTTGGCAAACCGGCGGCGCTGGTTTCTGTGCTCCCGATTTTCGATGGTTCCCGCCCCCCCCCATTCTCCCCGCGCTCTGCTGCATGTCTTCAATCGCTACCTCTTCCGAGGTGGTGAGGAATTGATCGCTGACAAGATCCACGCAGATCTTGCCACCTGTCATGACATGACGTGGTGCCAGTTTGACAGCGCCGAGTGGACCGGTGAAAGCGCCCCCTCCAGGCTGAAGCAGGCGCAGCGCTTGTTTTACAATCGTGACGCACGCCAGCGTTTCACCACCGCACTGGATGAAAGCGGCGCGGGCGCTGCGGTGTTTCACAACATCCATCCTGTCGGCTCCCCTGCCCTGTATCATGCTGCTAGGCAACGCCACCTGCCGATCGTGCAGTTTCTGCATAACTTCCGCCCCTTCTCCGTCGGCGGCACGCTTCAGGTAAAGGGCAAGCTGATGCCAGATGCCCTGTATGGCAGCTACTGGAAAGAAGTAAGCGCTGGTGCTTGGCAGGATTCCATCGTGAAGAGCGCCCTCTTTGCCCTGATGCTGAAGGCGCTGCACCGCAGCGGCTGGCTGAAGAGTGTGAAGGCCTGGATCGCCGTCTCAGATTTCATGCGGCAAAAATTAGTCGCAGCAGGGGCACTGCCCGAAACTCGAGTGCATACGCTGCGCCATGCCTGGGATGCGATGCCCCAGCCCCCCGTAGTCGAAGATGCCGGTTACTATCTTTTCATTGGTCGCCTAGCGGAGACCAAGGGACTCATCCCGCTGCTAGATGCCTGGGATGAGCTGCACCAGCAGCTTGGCAAAAACACACCCCTGCTGCACATCGCGGGTGAAGGTCCGCTCAGTACAGTGGTACAGCAGCGGCTGCGCACCAATCCCTACATCGGCCAGCTCGGACACATCGGCGGTGAAACGAAACGCGAAGCACTGCGCCGCTGCCGCGCTGTGATCATACCTTCCACCTGGTGGGAACCCCTGGGCCTCGTGGTCTATGAGGCGTATGATTATCGCAAACCGGTGCTCGCCGCGAAATCAGGTGGTTTGTGTGAGATCGTCCAGCATGGCGTCACCGGTTTGCAGCATGAGACGGGGGATGTTCAGGGCATTGTCCGTGATGTCCTCGCCATGGAAGCCACGCCTGAATCAGCGCGTCAAGTCATCGGCAGCGCCGGGCGTCAGTGGCTGCTGCGCGAGACCAGCACACAGGCTTGGCTGGAGCGCTTTGAGGAGATTCTGGCCGAAGCAGTTCGGAGTTGAGTTGACGATGGTTTTACAGTCGTTGACCGTTGTTGACAGTGGTTTTGCCGGAGTACCAATCAGGCGCGCTTATCGGCGCACAGTACATTCAATGCGCCACCTCACGCCATCCTTCCGGCCAACAACCGTCAACGGTTCGGCTCCCCTCCTCACTGCATGATCGTCACTCGCGTACCTACCGGGGCATGCTGGAAGATCGTTTCGGCCATGTCACGTGGCAGGCGGATGCACCCATGCGAAGCCGGAGAGCCGGGATTGGGAATCGCACCCGCGTGCATGCCGACGCCATAACCCGTGATCCGCATCCAATAAGGCATCTTGGCACCCACGAAATGACCGCCTGGTGGAACGCGCGACACACCTGCGGTGGCATTGCTGTTCACCACATCCCCATTGCGATCCACGATCATGCCATAGCGGTTCGAGCGCTTGTCCACGATCTTTTCCATGATGCGGAAGGTACCGGTGGGCGAAGCAAAGCCGCTGCGTCCAGAGGCCACATAGGTCCAGCCGACATTTTGACCGCCTTTAAAAAGATACGCCTTTTGCTCACTGAGGTCGATGTTCACGCTCAGGGGCCCCGGCTTGCTGCTGCCATTCCACACATACATGATGGGCTGGGAGGCAAACGGCGGCATGATCGTCATGGGACGACGAACCATTTCCGTGCGCGAAGAGAACAGAGGAAACACCGGCATGGAACACTGGCTCAAGAGCAATGCTCCAGCGGCAGAAATGAAAAGACGTGTGGCTCTCATAGCAGTAGTGATTTTAGGAGCACGGACCGCGCCTTTGCAACAGAACAGCTAGAGCCAAGTTCAAGTTTTACATTTCACTGGTTTCGCTGATTCCAGTAAATCTTGATATTCTTACTGCGACGACCTGCGGCAATTATCTCCAAGTCACGGTCTCCATCAAGATCGGCACAAACCGCATCTTCACAAGCCATCCCACCATCATCGATAAAGGCCTCTTGCCAGCCGCTGCCATCCTCTTTCGTGGTCCAAAACAACTTCACTGCCACCTTGCCAATCTTCTGCTGCGCACGCCAGCCCACGACGATCTGACGGCTGTTCAGGCCGAGCAGGTCGTGTGTGGCGATGGCATGACCATCGACAAGTTGATCGCTGAGTACATGGCGCTCCCACGTGCCATTTTTTGGACCTTCCGGCTTTGGGGTATAAAGAACCAGCTTGTCTCCATGCATCGGTTCAATGGTCGTGACGTAGGGCTGACCGCCCGCGAAGGCCCCGTAGCGCACTTCGCCAGCGCCTTGCAGCTCGGTTGAGTCTTTCGGGTGCTGCGTGATCCAGTGTTCCTTCCAGCCGTTGTCGGATTGATCCAGCCGCACCACACCTTCGCGCCCGCAGAGCAGCAGACTTTCCGCCTCCGTGCCAGGCGCGGGAATGATGTCGAGATTGTGCGTCTTGTGCATCGTTCCCTGCACCAGTGTGGTGTTCCACTCCTTGTGCGGATCCTCCGGCATATGGTAGGCCAGCACGCGTACCCCTACGCCCTCGGCGTTCTTGTCATTGCCCCGGCCATGTAGGGGCACCACCACAAGATCATAGCGACCAGCGCGGTTGCGCACCCACTTCATGCGGTGCGTCGTTGGTTCATGCGTCAGTTTCACCGGCTCCCACTTCTGCGTACGATCCGCCGGTGGAATCAAATAAAACACCGCACCGCTGCCAACAGTATCTCCCGGATTCCACTCCGCTCCCACGGCGATCTCGCACTTGCCGTCTCCATTGATGTCACGCGCCGCGATGCACACATGATCCTTCTCCGTCAACTTTTCAGCGATGATGTGCTTGGTCCACGTCGGGTTCTCATACCAGACGATCACATTGCTGTCCGCCAGGAGGATATCCGTGCGCTTATCCCCATTGACATCCGCCACCGCCAGTCCGTAGCCAATGCCCACGGCGTCATCGATCTGCTGCTCTTTGAAATTCGGAGTCTGCGCCTGCACAGAGGCGGCAGCAAAGATGGAGGCAAGTAGGATGGCGTTTTTCATGATTACCCAGCCTAGACGTAAACGTCGGCGGGAATCAATCTCACAAAGTCACACCTCCTCAACTTTCCGCCGCCACCTCATTCCCAGCGCCACGCTCCATTGATATTTCCGCGCGTGCTCGCGAATCAGGAACGGCATGTCGCAAGTCTTGGAAAGTTCAAAGTGCGGTTCCAGTAAAGAGGTGAGCCACTCGCGCGTCGAACCCTGCGGCCAGTTGCCACGCGGCGTGAATTCTTCCAGCCAGGTGCAGGGTGTCGTCAGCAGCAGTTGCCCTCCCGGACGCACGAGCGCAGGCAGCCGCTCGATCAATTTCAGCGGATCGGTCAGCCTGCACAGCAAATTCGCCGCATGTACGATGTCGTAATCACCGAGATCGCTGCGCAGATTCATCGCATCGCCTTGCTCAAAGCGCACCCGGTCCCGCCGCAGATTCTCCGGCACGCGTGCCACCAGCGCTGTTTTTGCGCGACCTTCATCCACGCGCTCGTAGCTCATGCTGCCATCACGCGCCAGCGCCGCCGCCGCATCCACAAAACTCTGCGAGTAATCAATACCGAGCACACGGACGCCGAAATTCGCCAGCTCAAAACTCGACCTCCCAACTGCACAGCCGAGATCCAGCGCCACCGCCTCACAAGGCGTGCGCGGCAGATCAATCAGCTCCATCACTGTGCGCACCGGAAAGCCCAACGCCTCACGCGGTCCGCCTTCCCATGGCAGCACCTCCGCAGGCTGGCCGTAATGGAAAAGCAGGTATTCGTCGAGCAGGCGACGCGTTTCGTAGATATTCATCGCACAGACTATTCGGCGGCCAGAGCTTCCAACAAATACTTCGACGGCTGGAAGTGCTCATTCAAAACCGTGACTACACCATCGCGAAACATGCGCGTCTGCTTGATGTCGAAATTCGGTGTTTTGTGAGGCGCGAAGAGGATGTCGTCATGCGTTGCGTTTTGATGACGTTTGAATTTCTGCGGCGTGATGTGCCCACCAAGATGGTCGTCGCGACCCGTGGCGAGATGGCAGGTGCCGAGTACTTTTTCATCCTGAATGTCCGCACCTGAAACAGGCAGCACCTGCGTACCAAAACCCAGCTCTCCAAGCACGCCGGTCATCGGATCATCGGCGAGTTTGGCGTTGTGTTCGTCGATGGTGCTCTGGTTGCCCGCAATGAGTTCGGCCTTGATGATGCAACCACCGGTCACGGTGAGCTTGCCCAGCGTGCCGTCCTCGTATTTCAGCGGGAAGGTTCCTTCCGCGCCCGTGGGCACGAAGTAAACTTCGCCTGCGGGCAGATTCGCAATATCAGGCGCATCGCCCTGGCAGAGGCCGTGGCTCTTCTGCGCCTCCTGGCGGTTCAGTTCAAGGCGCACCGTCATGTCAGGACCATTTTCGACGGTGAAATCGATCTCTACCGCATCTGAGCGGGTCATCGCACGACGCAGTTTTTCCGCATCGATGCTCACCAGTTCGTAATCGACCGCGAGGCCGGAATTCAGGATGACGTCATTCACGCCATGCAGCGTCGCACCACGGAAGCCGTACTGCTTGGCAAACGCCGTCAGCGGCGCGGTGGCGGAGAAAGTCGAAATGCAGAGGATGATGTCGTAATTTGGGTAAACGTCCTTTTCGAGGCTCAGCTCCTTGCCGCTCATATCGACGCAGAGATCTGGCAGATCGAGATTGCTGCCGGTGGTCTGCGTGTACGCAAACATTTCCCCGCCCTTCAGCGCCAGCTCTTCAGCCACGCCGTTTTGCAGCCCTAGATAAAAGTGCTCATGCGCCCGCTGCTGGATGGCACGCGCCGAATTTTTCAAGAACGCGTAATCCTTCGCTTCAGCCAGATCCGGCAGATCGATGAGGATGCAGATCTTGCGGCCGAACGTGGGCTTGAACACGGTGCCGAGCAGGCGTGCGAGATCGAATTTGGGGAACTGACGCCCTTGGGCAGTGGTTTGGACGGTTGACATGGAAGCAGCGATCATAGGCATGGGAGAGTGTCAGGCAAATACGCCCTGCACTTTTGGGTGGATTCAATGAATTGTGCGCGATTACGCGAACTGATCCCACAACAATTTCGCCACCATGGCGAACACCACGGTAATGAATATGATGCGAATGAAGGGTGCCCCATGGCGAATCGCCATCCCTGCGCCAAGCCGGCCGCCGATGAGCTGCCCGGCGATCATGACGGCGGCGATTTCGTAATGCACCCGCCCACCCACGACGAAAATAATGAGCGCGGCCATGTTGCTGGTGAGGTTCACCACTTTGGTAAAAGCGGTGGCGCGTGTCAGCTCCAGTCCAAGCAAGGAAACGCTGGCCAGCGTCCAAAAAGCACCGGCCCCAGGACCAAAGAAGCCATCATAAAATCCGAGCACGCTGCCCGCGAGACACGCAAACGCTCCCAGACTCAATCGCGCCTTCGCGGCTGTTTTTCCCAGACTCGGACTGAGCAGCACATACACCGCAATGCCCAGCAGCATCCAGGGCACGAGCATTTTCAACACGGCGTTGCTAATCAGCATCACCACCCCGGCGCCGGACATGGCAGAGACAAAGGTGATGAAGACCGTGAGTCGTACCTGTGGCCACGAGACGAGCCCCGCCTTAGCATACTTCCGCACCGCCATCAGCGTGCCCCAGGTGGACTGCATCTTGTTTGTACCGAGCGCCATCTGTGGCGGCAGTCCGGCCCATAACAATGCGGGCACGGAGATGAGCCCGCCACCACCCGCGATGGCATCGATGAATCCAGCACTAAGCCCGGCAAAAAACAGCAGCGTGATCGTTTCCCAGCTCATGCTTTACGGCCCAGGATGCGATCCAGCGAATCCGACGTCTGGTAGATCAGCGCCTCCGGGTAATGAGGATAAGGATGGAAGTATTCGAAGGTCAGAAAGCCCTCGTAACCGGTGTCGGCGAGAGCATCCGTCACCGCAGGCCAATTCGTGGTGCCATCAAGCAGCGGACGGAAGGTTTCGAGGCTGAAGTCGGTGCCCTTTTTGGTGAACTCCTTCAGGTGGACGTTCTTCGTGCGCTTGCCCAGCACCTTGGCCCAATGCTCGGGGAACTGGAACATGCTGATGTTTCCCGTGTCAAAGTGCACGCGTACATGCTCGCTGCCAAAGCTGTCCACAAAGGAATTCATCTCCATAGGTGTCATCAGATAGCCATTGAAGAAAATGTTCTCGATGTTGAGGCAGACCTTCAGCTTCTCCGCCTGCTTGGCAAGCTGGCCCACGGCCTCGCGGGCGCGATGATCGCACACATCGTTCGCCACCGGCTCATGATCGGTGCGCCACGGAATGCACACCGCACCCGGCACCACGAGTACATTCTCGACACCTAAATCGTGCGCACACTGGGCGATTTTTCCGGCCAGTTCCATGCCCTGCGCACGCTTCGCGGGATCATTACTCGTCAGTGGATACGGCCAGAACAGGAACGAACACAGCCCGCTGATCTGGATGCCGATCTCGTCCGCCATTTTGCGAATCTTCACGTAATCCGCCGTGCCATGCTTCGGCGAAAGATCATTGTCGAGATCGTAGTTCAGCTCGATGCCGTCGAATCCCGCGTCTTTGGCCAGTTGCATGCACTCACGCAGCGTCATGCGCTCTGGATAAGGAAAAGCCCACTGGTTGATCGACTTCAGCATCTTGTACTCCTTCACCGCTCCACGCCGCGCATCGGGTGCTGCAGCAGGAGCCGCACGCGCGGGCTCAAAGGCCAACGCACTGAGGCCTATGGAGGCGATGGTGGCTTTGAGGGCGTCACGGCGGGAAAGGGAGTCTGCGGGCGGGTTCATGGCTTGATGCAATCAGAAGCAGGAAACGAAGGCAAGAGGAAGAAACTCACCACGCCTCGCAAGATCAGGTGAGCAGGATGCGCTTGCCTTTGGCTCCGGCATTTGGAGAATCGCCCTTCTCATGAAACTGCTCATTCCTGCCTTTTTCGCCGCCCTGTCTCTCACCGCCGCCGAGTCCGGCGCACCGGTCGGCAAGTTTCAGCAGCTCGATCCCACGATCCCAACGCCCTCACCGCAGCGCAATGCTTCCGGTGCCCCCGGGACGGCTTACTGGCAAAACCGCGCCGACTATGACATCAACGTCGAGTTGGATGACGTGAAGCGCACGATCACAGGGAACGCCACGGTGACGTATCACAATGCCTCGCCAGACCCCTTGAGCTATCTGTGGGTGCAGCTCGATCAGAACTTCCTCTCCCACACTGCGGACTCCCGTGCCGTGCCAAACACGAAACGCGGCATCGATCCGGCCAAGATCACCTACTCCGCGCTCGACCGCCTGCTGGCCTACGAAGACTACGACGGCGAGATGAAGATCAGCAAGCTCACCGATGCGAAGGGCAATGCGCTGCCGCATGCCGTGGTGAAGACCATGCTGCGCCTCGATCTGAACGAACCCCTGGCTGGCGGGGCCGATTTCGTCTTCAAGATCGCCTGGAGCTACCCGATCAACGACTGCGAACGCATCAATGCGCGCACCGGCTACGAGTTCTTCAAGGAGGATGGCAACACCATCTACACCATCGCGCAGTGGTTCCCGCGCATGGCCGCCTACACAGACTACGCCGGCTGGATCAACAAGCAGTTCCTCGGCACCGGCGAGTTCACCCTCGAATTCGGCAACTACACCGTGCGCCTCACCGTGCCGGACGATCACCTCGTGGCCGCCACGGGCACGTTGCAAAATCCAGACGCCGTTTTGACGAAAACTCAGCGTGACCGTCTGAAGCAGGCCGAAAACGAAAAGAAAAAGCCCCTGTTCATCGTCACTCCTGATGAGGCCAAAGCGGCGGAAAAGAGCAAACCCAAGGGCAAGAAGACCTGGGTCTTCCAGGCCGACAACGTCCGCGATTTCGCCTTCGCTTCCTCGCGCAAATTTGTCTGGGATGCGATGGCTGTTGAAGGTGCCAACGTGAACGGCAAGCCCGTGATGGCCATGTCGCTGTATCCCAAGGAAGGCATGCCGCTGTGGGACAAGTATTCAACACACGCCATCGCCCACACCATTCAGACCTACTCGCGCTACACTTTCGAGTATCCCTACCCAGTCGCATGGTCGGTCAATGGCCCCATCGGCGGCATGGAATACCCCATGATCTGCTTCAACGGCCCGCGCCCTGAAAAGGACGGCACCTATCCTGAGAAGACCAAGTATGGCCTCATCGGCGTGGTGATTCATGAGGTCGGGCACAATTATTTCCCCATGATCGTGAACAGCGATGAGCGGCAGTGGACGTGGATGGACGAAGGCCTGAACTCCTTCGTCGAATTCCTCACGGAAGAAGAATGGGAGAATGACTGGAAGCACCGCCGCAACGAACGCGGCATGACGGACTACATGCGCCTCAAGGACCGCGCGCCGGTAATGACCAACTCCGAATCCATCGCCGATCTCGGACCGAACGCCTACGGCCAGCCCACGGTGGCGCTCAACATCCTGCGCGAACACATTCTCGGCCGCGAAGCCTTCGACCACGCGTTCAAAACGTATGCCAAGCGCTGGATGTTCAAGCGCCCCACGCCTTCCGATTTCTTCCGCACCATCGAAGAGGCCAGCGGCGTCGATCTCGACTGGTTCTGGCGCGGATGGTTTTACAGCACCGACCATGTCGATGTCTCCATTGATGAAGTGAAGTGGCTCCAGCTCGACTCACGCGATCCCGCCATCGAAAAGCCCAAGAAGAAAAAGGCGGAGGACGAACTGCCCAAAACCCTCACACGGGAGCGCAACTACTCGCTTTCAAAGCGCATCGACCGCTACCCCGAGCTGAAAGACTTCTACGACAGCTATGACAAGGCCACCGTCCTGCCGAGCGAAAAGAAGAAGTTCGAATCGCTCATCAAGGAACTCAAGGAAGAGAAGATCGATCCCGCGCTGCTGCAAACCAAGCACAACTTCTACCTCATCGAATTCAGCAACGTCGGCGGCCTCGTCACGCCGGTGATTTTGAAAGTCGAATACACGGACGGCAGCAGCGAGGAACTCAAGCTCCCCGCCGAGATCTGGCGCTTCAACACCGAAAAAGCCGCCAAACTCCTCTTCACCAAAAAAGAGCTGAAATCCGTAGCCTTCGACCCCCGCCAGGAACTCGTGGACACCGACATCGAAAACAACTTCTGGCCCCGCCGTCCGGTGAAGAGCAAATTCCAGCTCTACAAAGACGACAAGCCCGCGAACCCCATGCGTGAACTCACCAAGCCGGAGAAGGAAGAAAAGAAAGAAGAGGAGAAAAAGAACTGACCTTATCGTCCCGCGCTCCGATCCAGAATGCGCGTGATGCCGCGCAGTGGAATGGCCGCCCAATCAGGGCGGTTGTTCAGTTCATAACACACTTCGTATACCGCCTTCTCCAGCAGGCAGACCTCCAGAAGCACACGTATTTCTTGCTCATTGGCGGGCAGGAAGGAAGCGCCCTTTGCCGTGGCAAGATAAGCGTCCAGGAAGGCCCCACTCACACTCTCCACCCATGCCGCCGCCCGTTCAGGCTGCTGCGCGAGAACTGTGTGCGCTGCGTAATCAAATGAGCGCAGCATCCCGGCCACATCACGCAAAGGCGAATGCTTGATGCGCCTCTCGTTCAGCGGCCTGCCAGGCTCGCCTTCAAAGTCGATAATGACGAAGTCGCTTCCAGTGTCGAGCACCTGCCCCAAATGATAATCACCGTGAATGCGAATGCGGGTGGCATCGATCGGATGCTCCATCAGAACCGAATGACGCCGCAGGATCTCCTGCTCACGCCATAACAGTGAGCCCCCTTCCTCACTCAGCACATCCCGCTTCTGTTCCAAAAGCTGCATCATGCGCCGCGTGGCCGCCTCCATGGATCGGCAAAGAAAATTCCGATATTCCGCCGTAAATGCTTCAGGTGCAAAGACCGCATCCTCCGCAGCCAGCGCAAGATGCATCTCCGCTGTGATCTCTCCCAGCCGCCGCGCCCGTTCAAGGTCACCCCCCTCCTTCAATGGTTGAGCTAGCGCCGTTAGCGTAGAATTCCAGGCAGTGCCTTCACACGGAATATTCGCCACCAGCAGCGCCAGCACGCGCGGCTCTGCATCCTTCGCCCTGTATTCAATGACCCCGCAGTATCCCGGCACATTCGCAAACCTCTTTCCTTCGCTGAGATGGCGCAGCAGTTCCGCATCAGGGTTCTCACCCAGTTCCGGCCTGCGGTAGAGCTTGAGGAAAAACCGCTCATCGTAAAGAAGAGACGAATTGCTCTGTTCCACCTTCAGCACACGCGAAGGCAGCGGCTTCACCATCTCGTTCGCCAGAGCTTTGAACTCCACGCCACAGACTCCCGCCAGTTCACCCGAACCACAGCATAGACGCTGCTCCCCCACAATGATCTCCAGCAATGCCGCACGAAAATATTCATCCTCCAGCGCATCAACCAATACAGCGCCATCCACTGCCAGTTGCATTGGCAAAAGATATGTCTCGGCAGGAGCATCACGGTAATTCACCTGCAGCAGAATCATCCGCCCGGCATTTCCCACTGAGAGCGCCTCTAGCACCTGCACCCCACGCAATGTTTGCGCCTTCCCACCAAACCAGCGGCAACTTCGCAGATACTCTGCAAATGAATCGCTGCGCAACGCCGCTAGCGCATCCGCCCATGCATATTCATCGTGCGATCCAACCATGCCGATGCTTGCTGCAATTTACACTCGCACGCAACACACGACGCATCATAAAAAAGGGGCGGTCGTTACCGACCGCCCCCCAAGATTTGAATCAACGCTCCGCCCCTTTTACAGGTAGTCGTTCACCAGATTCTCAAGCATCTCCTGACGGCCGCTGCCGAGGAGCGGCTCACCGTTGGCAAGGATGTGGGCTTCGAGTTCAGCAAAGCCGACTTCACCCTTCTCGATCTTCGCGCCAATGCCTGAGTCGTAGGTGCTGTAGCGCTGCTTGATGAAGCCGTCGAGACGACCGTCTTCGATCATCGCATGGGCGATCTTGAGGCCGCGCGCAAAGGCGTCCATGCCGCCGATGTGGGCGTGGAAGAGATCGACGGGTTCAAAGGATTCACGACGACACTTCGCGTCAAAGTTGAGGCCACCGGTGGTGAGACCGCCCATCTTGAGCACTTCGAGCATGATCTCGGTGGTGAGGTAGATGTTGGTCGGAAACTGGTCGGTATCCCAGCCGATGAGTGTGTCACCCGTGTTGGCATCCACAGAACCGAGAGCATTGGCAGCGACGGCGACCTGCATCTCATGACGCATGGAATGGCCGGCGAGCGTGGCGTGATTGGTTTCAAGGTTGAGCTTGAAATGCTCAAGCAGGTTGTGCTCGCGCAGGAAGTTCAAGCAGGCTGCGGCATCTGAATCGTACTGATGCGTGGAAGGCTCACGGGGCTTGGGCTCGATATAGAACTGGCCGGTGAAACCGATCTTCTTCTTATAATCGACAGCCATGTGCAGCAAGCGGGCGAGGTGATTGATCTCACGCTTCATGTCAGTGTTCCAAAGTGTCGCGTAACCTTCACGACCACCCCAGAAAGTGTAACCTTCACCGCCGAGGCGATGCGTGACGTCCATGGCCTTCTTCACCTGAGCGGCGGCATAGGCAAAGACACCCGCGTTCGGGCTGGTGGAGGCACCCTGGCAGTAACGCGCATGGGAGAAGAGGCAGGCGGTGCCCCAGAGCAGCTTCTTACCGGTCTGCTTCTGCGCTTTTTCGAGTTCGTCAGCAACGGCATCAAAGGCGGCATTGCTCTCGGCCAGCGTGGCAAGTTCAGGAGCCACGTCACGGTCATGCCAGCAGTAGTAGTCCACGCCGAGCTTGTCCATGAACTCAAAGCAGGCCCACACGCGGCGCTGCGCATTGGCGACAGAGTTGCTGCCGTCATCCCAGGGGCGCTGGGCGGTGCCGCCACCAAAGGGATCGGACAGCGAATTGCGCATGGCGTGCCAGTAGGCGACCGCAAAGCGCATCTGCGAGCGCATCGTTTTGCCACCGACGATTTCGTCAGGGTTGTAGTGCTTGAAGGAGAGCGCATTGCGGCTCTTGGGTCCTTCGTACTGAATTTTAGGGATGTCAGGGAAAGCGTCGTTCATGGTAGGACTCGCAAGGGAGACGAAACAGGGCGCTGTGCAACTGGTTCGTAGGACTCTGACAGACACTTTTTGGGCCAAATTGGACGCCGGAGCCGGCTCAGAGCGCCTTCTTGTTCGTCTCCTCGGCCATCCAGACGGCCACCAATGTAATGACGGCCATGACGATGAGATACACCGCCACCAGCCACGGTTTGCCACCCGTTTGGTCGAGCAACGCCGTGGCAATGAGCGGAGCCAGACCACCTGCCAGCGGTGAGGCGAGCTGATAGCCAAGCGACGCACCGCTGTAACGCACCCGCGTGCCAAACAGCTCGGAGAAGAAAGCCGCCTGCGGACCATACATCGCCGCGTGCCCGATAAGACCGATGACGACCGCAGCAACTACCAGCACCATCTGCCGGGTCTCGATCATCCAGAAAAACGGAAACGCGAACAGCAGCAGAAAGAACGCGCCCCCAAGATAAACCGGCCGCCGGCCAATGCGATCCGATAGCGCCCCGAAGTACGGAATGGCGACCAGTTGCACTGCGGAACCGATGAGCACCGCATTCAGCAGCGTGGCCTGCGGCATCCCAAGCTGCTGCGAGCCGTAGCTGAGCACGAGCACGGTGAAGATGTAGAAGAAGGCGTTCTCCGCAAAGCGTGCCCCCATGGCCAGCAGCACATTGCGCGGGTGGTCGCGCAGCACGGCAAAAATCGGAATCTTCGGGCCTGCATCCTGCGCTTTGGCCTGGGTGAAGACCGGGCTCTCAATGATCTTCAGCCGGATGAACATGCCCACCCCCAGCAAAAGCACGCCCAGCAAAAACGGCACCCGCCAGCCCCAGGAAAGAAAGGCGGCCTCGTTCATCGACGACACGATCATAAAGACCGCATTCGCCAGCAGCAGCCCCACCGGCACGCCGGCCTGCACCCAGCTTGCATAATACCCACGCTTGCCAGCAGCTCCATGCTCCACAGCCATGAGCACCGCGCCCCCCCACTCCCCGCCAACACCAAAGCCCTGGATAAAACGCAGCAGCACCAGCAATATCGGAGCCCAGACACCGACCTGCGCATACGTCGGCAGCAGACCGATCAGCACCGTCGCCACCCCCATGAGCATGAGCGTGGTCACCAGCATGGATTTCCGGCCGATCTTGTCGCCGAAATGGCCAAACACGATGCCGCCGACCGGTCGGGCGAAAAAGCCAATCGCGTAAGTCGCAAAGGCCGCCATCGTGCCCGCGAGCGGGTCAAAGTTCGGGAAGAACAGCTTGTTGAAGACCAGCGCCGACGCCGTGCCATAGAGAAAAAAGTCGTACCACTCGATGGTGGTGCCGATGAAACTGGCAATGACGACGCGGCGAGTGCTGTTGGGATCGGACATGGCTTGGAACCGGTCAGGCTGACAAGTGGACGGGCGTAACACAAGACGAAAAGCTTGTTGCCGCATTATTGCCGCATCCAAATCACGTCCCCGGTGTTCAAGGTCGCCACCATGAAGACAACCCTCCTCCTTGCCCTGGTCTCCCTCTTCAGTGCTGCGACCCTGCGCAGCCAGTCGGCTGACGCCCCCGTCGATTTCGCCAAGGCGCGCCAGCTCTTCGAAAAACGTCAGGGCGGTGCCACGCTCACGGCAGATGAAAACGCCTTTCTTGAAAAGGCACGCGCCGCCCACGATGCCCAAATGCAGAAAACAGGCGGCAGTCCCCAAGGACAGGACGGCATCGATTGGAAAAAGGCGCAGGATCTTTACAATCGCGAGAAAAACGGTGAAAAGCTCAGCGAGACCGATCAGAAGTATCTCGACCATGCCAAGGAAGTCCGCAGCCGTGGTGGCAATCGCGGCGGCGGTGGCCGCCCGGCGAATCAACGCAAAGCTCCTGATACGCTCAAACCTCTCACGGACATGACCGCCGATGAAGTGTATGAAGGCGAGGACGGCGGCCTCTATGGCAAAGGCAGCAATGAACCGCCAGAGGCGCTGAAAAAGTCGGCCGCTACCGCGCTTGCCGAGATCCAACCGCTCGATACCGAAGGCAAACCTTCCGATGGCGGCAAGATCGCGCTCGTCTCCATCAGCATGTCGAACGCCACGCAGGAGTTCTCCTTCTTCAAAGGCATCGCTGACAAAGACTCGCGCAAGTCCGCCAAGCTCACCATCGTCGATTGCGCGCAGGGTGGCCAGACCATGGCTGCTTGGGCACAGCCAGAAGGACGCCCGTGGCCTGAAGCCATGAACCGCCTGAAAGCCGCCGAAGTCAGCCCGCAACAGGTACAGGTGGCCTGGGTCAAGCTCGCCAATGCCGGCCCCTCCGGCTCCAAGACCGAACATCTGGCCACGCTGGAAGCCGACACCATCAAAGTCCTCCACCTCCTCAAGGAACGCTTCCCGAATCTCCGCGTCGCCTATCTCGCCAGCCGCATCTACGGCGGCTATGCCAGTACCGGCCTCAATCCCGAACCCTATGCGTATGAGGGAGCCTTCGCCGTGCGTCATCTCATTCAGCAGCAGATGAACGGTGACGAATCACTCGCCCTCTCCAAATCGCCCCTCCTCCTCTGGGGCCCCTATCTCTGGGCGGATGGAGAAAAAGGCCGCAAGTTCGACGACCTCAAATACACCAAGGACGACTTCGGCGGCGACGGCACCCACCCCAGCAACAGCGGGCGCGAAAAAGTCGCGAAGCAATTGCTGGAGTTCTTCGCCACCAACTCGTTGGCGAAGGGATGGTTCGCAAAGTAACTGGCATTCGACATGCAGATGCCCGGTTGAAACGGCGTCACCGTCCTGTAAACTCCACTCATGAGCGCCGCCGTCATCGACATCACCAGTGTTCTGCAAAACGTTCTGTCTCTGCCACTGCCTGAACGCTCCTACATTGCCGAGCGCTTGCTGGTCAGCCTGGATGACGAACAAGAACTGTCGCCCGCGTGGCGTGCCGAGTTGGATGCCCGTGTACTGCGCCGTGAAAAAGGTGAGACTCGTTCCCACAGCCGTAAAGAAGTCCACGAGGAGATCGAGGCAATCCTGGCCTGATGCGCTTGACGTACACAACAGAAGCTCGGCTCGACCTGGCCGAAGCGACCAGCTACTACAAGAGCTGTCACCAAGAACTGGGCAGGGAGTTCTTCCAGCGCATCCAGTCCGCTGAAGAGGACATCATTCATTATCCGGAGGCATGGCGGTCTCTGGGGGTCTCCTACCGCCGCAAGCTATTGCAGAAGTTCCCATATGGTCTGGTGTATCACCTGCCCGAACCTGATTGGGTCGAAGTGGTGGCAGTCATGCATCTGCACCGCGAGCCTGACTACTGGCGCAAGCGCACCCCGTGAGAAATTCGACTCACCTCCCCGTCAGTCGCTTCCACAGACCCCGTGCGCCAGCAGGCGAGGTGTCTTGCTGCGGTGCCTGTGCTTGCGGGCGAGAAGCGGCGCCCGATGCCGGACGACGCTCGCCACCTGGACGTCCGCCTCCGCTTTGGCCACCTTGGCCGCTTGGGCGACCACCACCTTGACCGCCATAACCACCGGGCCGGCCTCCGCCTTGCCCACCGCCACCACCAGGGCGACCACCACCACCCTGCGGACGGCGGGGTTGCGATGAGCGCTGCTCACGGCGCTCCGGCCGTTCATCGATGAACGGCTGAGGTGCGGCATTGTAATCGAAGCCTTCAGCCTTTTTGCGGACGAGACCACGATTGATAAAACGTTCCAGCTTGCGCACATCGGGCTGCTCATCAGGAGAAACAAAACTGATCGCATCGCCAATGGCCTGCGCACGGCCCGTGCGGCCGATGCGGTGCACATAATCTTCCACGATGTGCGGGAAGTCGAAATTCACCACGTGCGAGATGCCATCCACATCAATGCCACGCGCAGCAATGTCAGTGGCCACGAGCACGCGCACCGTGCCCGTCTTGAAATCATCCAGCGCACGCAGGCGCTGGTTTTGCGAGCGGTTGGCATGCAGCGTCGCACACTTCACGCCGGTCGATTCGAGCTTTTTGGCGATCTTGTCCGCGCCATGCTTGGTGCGACTGAAGACCAGCACCATCTGCATTTTTTCATCCTTCAGCAGGTGCGAGAGCAGCGGCATTTTGAGATGCTTGTGTACCTCATAGACCAGTTGGGTCACGCTCTCCGCCGGGTTCGCGCGCTTGCCGATCTGTACGATCTTCGGCGCACGCTGGAACTCATGCGTCAGCGTTTCAATTTCCTTCGAGAGCGTCGCGGAAAACATCAGCGTCTGCCGCTTCTTCGGCAGTTGATTGATGACACGGCGGATGTCCGGCAAGAATCCCATGTCCAGCATGCGGTCGGCCTCATCCAGCACAAGGTATTCGAGCTGGGAAAAATCCGCACAGCGCTGCTCCATCAAATCGAGCAAACGACCCGGGCAGGCGATGACGATGTCGCTTCCGGCACGCAGCGCGTCCTTTTGCGGCTTTTCACCGACACCACCGTAAATTTTGGCAATCTTCAGCGGCAGATGTCTGGCGTAGGCCATCACATTCTCCTCGATCTGCGCCACCAGTTCACGTGTCGGTGCCAGCACGAGCACACGTGTACGACGGCGCTGGCCCTGCGGAACAGGATTCGATGTCAGACGGGTCAGGATTGGCAGGGTGAAGGCTGCCGTCTTGCCAGTACCGGTCTGCGCGATGCCGATGACATCACCACCCGCGATCACCACCGGAATTGCCGCAGCTTGAATAGGGGTGGGCTCCGTGTAACCGGCTTCTTCGATGGCAGTGAGGATGTTCGGGTCGAGGCCGAGAGCTTTGAAAGACATGTCCGACCTCCATAGCCGCCGATAGGGCGATTAGCAATGACACGTTTCTCCCCTCCATCGGCGGGCTTTACAGCTTGGCCGCATCCGCCGCGCGCCAGAGATACCACGCAGCCAGGGTCCGGTGCGGCTGCCAGCGCTCGGCTAGGGCACGAAATTCCTTCGGCTTCGGCATCTCATCGAGCTTCTTCGCCACGCGCCAGCCGCTGCGCACGCCGAAGTCGTCGCTGGGAAACACATCCGGCCTGCCGAGGGTGAAGATCAGCAGCATCTCCACCGTCCAGCGGCCCACCCCGCGCACCGCTACAAGCCGCTCAATCAATTCTTCATCATCCAGCTTCAGCGCCGCCGCTCGCTTGGGGATCTGCCCGCTGAGCGTCTTGGCGGCGATGTCGCGAATCGCAAGCATCTTGCCCATGGAAAAGCCACATCCGCGTAAAGCTTCATCTGTGGCACTCATCACCTGCTCTGGTGGGGGAAAGCGCGTCTGCGGATACAAGGCCTTGAAGCGGCGCAGAATGGCCTCAGCAGCATTCGCATGCAGTTGCTGGTGCGCTACCGCACTGACCAGCGCCTCATAGGGCGAACGCTTCTGCGGCACCAACTGGCACGGGCCATGGGTTTTGATCAGCTTACGCATGATGGGGCAGCGCTTGGACAGATGGGCTTCGGCTTCAGAATGCATGGTGGGACAGGTTTGCGACTTCGCCACAAATGCAAGATTGATTCAATGCTCGAAATCGGGTTTGATTCGTATCTCCCGCAGTCTCGATCTCTTCAGCAACCATGGCACAACTCACTTTTGTACTCGACGACGGCCAGAAAATCCTGGTCCCGCTGACAGAGCACATGACCATCGGGCGCTGGGAGGACAACGATGTGGTCGTCGATGACGAACGTGTCTCAAAACATCATGCCGAACTGGTCCTCAATGCCGACGGCAGTTTCCAGTTGTTTGATTCCAATTCCACCGCTGGCACATTCGTGAATGGCACGCGTATAAGCAGTCAAACCCTAAACCATGGCGACAAGTTGTCGTTTGGTCCGCTGACTGCCGTACTAGATCTCGGGGCTCCAGCCTCCAGCGACACCACCGCGGCTGCGCCGACAGGCACTGAAACCCAGGCTTTGACCACCAACCAGCCGGTCAAAGCCGACAAAATTGGAACTCGCAAACGGCAAAAAGGCAGCAAACAGGCTTCGCCGCCAGCCATAGAACTCCCAGACGCGCAGCAGACCGAACTTCAAGAGGCTACCACCCGACTTGAACTGGAGAAAGCGCTGCTACAGTCAGAACTGGACATCGTGCAGAAAGAGCTGAGCGACTGGCAGGAACGGTCCGCAACTGAGCACGCCCGACATCAGGCCAGTGTGGCGGCTCTCCGTGCCGAAGAAGAACGCTTGGCCCCCGTCAAGGCTGCAGTTAGCGATGCCGAATCAGCCCATGCCGAGTGGCTCAAGTCTCTCCAAGCCCTGGCCACTCAGCGCGAGGAACAAGCCGCCTCATTGCAGCGTCTCAACACTCAGCACGAAGAGAAAGCCGCCGACTTGCTGCAACTCAGCCAGGATGAAGCCGCCGCCAGACATGAGCTGGAAGGACTTGCCACCCACCGGGATCAAGCCCTGGCGCACCTCCAGCAGCTCCGCACCGAAAGTGTGCAAGGTGAAGCCGCACTCGACAACCTGCGTCGCCAGATCACCGAACTCGAAGCACGCAGCCAGGAGAGTAAAGAGGTCGCTGAGGTTCGCGCAGACCAGATGAAAGCAGCGGAAAAGAAGCTGGAGCAGTTGTCCCAGCACCGGGCGCAGATCGAGGCCCACATCCAGGAGCTTACCGGTGTAGAAGATAAGCTGGTCCAGACTCTGTCCCATTGCCGTGCCGCAGAGGCGCAGCATGCCACGCTCACCGCCGCTGTTGCCGCGCTTGGGCAGGATCAGCAGCGCTCAGCAGCCGCAGTCAAAGATCTCGAATCCCGCATCGCCGCGCTTCAGCAGTCCCACCAGGAGGCCGAAACGGCCACCGCAGAGGCCCTCGCCACACGGCAGCGCACCGAGGAGTCCTTGCGAAATCTCCAAAGCGAACTTGCCGCACGTGAGAAAGACCACGTCACTCGCAACGCCGAACTGGCCGCCGAAACCCAGCGGCTGGAGCAAACCCAAGCGCGCCGCGCTGAACTTGAACTGCAGTGTCAGGCACTCGCTGAAACCGGGAAAAAACTCGCCGCTGTCCAGTCGCAGCTTGCCGCCACCGAACAGCAGCTTGCAGAGTCGAAAACCGCCATCACCACAGCCGAGGTTCAGCTCACAGCGCAGCAGTCCGCCGTCAAGACACTCCTCGGCGAGGAAAGCGCCGCAATGGGACGCATCGACACCCTTAATGCGCGTGAGCAGGAACTGCGCGCCGAACTCACCCAACTCGCCGTCGCTGAACGGAGCGAGCGCAATCGTTTCGAGGAAGTACGCCAGCTTGCATCTGATGCGGAAAAAGAGCACACCGCACAGCAGCAGCACCTCGCCGCCAGCCTCGCCACCACTCGCAGTGATCTGGCGGATCTCATCTCCCGGCTCCAGCCGTTGCGAGACTGGAAGGAAGCCATGGACCAGCTCTATGCCCGTCTCGCCACGCTGCCGCAGGATTCCGCTGAGGCGCGCCAGCTCTGGCATGAAATCGAAAAAGAAAAGGCGGGCCTCCATGAACTCATCACCACCGCACGCAGCCAGGCGCATGCGACCACGCCAGAAGCCCTCAGCCACAGCACCTTATCCCAGGTAGCGGTGAAGACCGAGCCGCCGCACGGAACCCGTGCCGGAACTACACAGACGTCCGGCAGCGCGCAGGAAACCACACTGCGCTCGCGCCTCAATCACCTGCGCGAAAGCGTGCAGCGCGAAGAATCCCGCCTCGAACAACTGCGTCTCGAACGAGTGCGTCATGAGGTTCCGCACCGTGCCAGCCCCGCCGCAGAGGCCATGATGCGCGAGCAATCCCGCCAGATTGAGGCCAAAATACGGCAAGATCAGGAACGTCACCACGCCTTGCAGCGCACCTTGGAAATTCACCAAGCAGAGGAAGAAAAGCGGCGTGAACGCCTTGGCGAACTAGAACGCAAGCTCGCCGAACTCCGCAGTGACATCACCGAAGCAGAACGCCAACGGAGCGAGCTGCGCCAACAGGCCGAACTCGCCCGCACTGAGCTGAAAAATTTTGAAGCTGCAATCGACCGCACCTCGCAAAAAAATGCCAATTGAGGCATTAATCCTGCATTCATTTTAGTGCAGACTTAAATGCCTGATTGATTCCACGCACATCATAGACATTGCTGTTGCGCTTTCAGTGTAAATTTCCCCATGGCAAAACTCACTTTCGTTCTCGAAGACGGACAAGAAGTGGTGGTTCCTCTCAAGGAACACATCACCATCGGGCGTGGCGAGGACAATGACGTTGTGGTCGATGATGAACGCATCTCCCATCACCATGCCGAAATCGTGCAAAATGCCGACGGCAGCCTCCAGCTCTTTGATCTAAAATCCACCGCTGGCACTTTCGTCAATGGCCAAAGCCAGTTGAGCTGCACCCTGCTCCAAGGCGACACGATCGCCTTTGGCCCGCTCGTTGGCACGCTCGACCTTGAAGAACCGGCTGAAACATCCCCCGTCTCAGCAACTCCTGTAGCCGCACCTCCAGCCTCATCGCCCCCTCCAGCAGCCCCTGCTACCGAGCCTACCGACAACCCCCATGCCGCAGCCATAGCCAAATGGGAGGCCGAAAAAAACCGGCTCAAAGCCGAAGCCGAGGCGGCTGCAAATGAGCTGCGCGACTGGCAGCAGCGGGCGGAAAAGGAACGCGCCATGCATCTTGCCCGCGTGGAATCCCTGCAAGATCAAGAGAAGAAGCTCGCACCCACGAAAGCCGCTGTGGAGCAGGCTGAAAACGCCCACCGCGAGTGGCTGGAATCCGTCAACGCCCTGTCTGGCCAGCACGCAGACAAAACCGCCGCTCTTGAGCGCCTGAACGCCCAGCATTACGAAAAGTCCACCGAAGTTCAGCGTCTCAATGCGGCCACAGCAGCCGGGCAGCAGGAGCTTGAAAAGCTGGCTGCCCAAAAGGATGAAACATCTGCACGCCTCAAACAAGTGCGTGATGAATGCGAGCAGGACGAGGCTTTGCTGAACTCCCTCCGCCAGCAGATCATTGAGCATGAAAAGCGCATTACGGTGGAGGAGGCTAGGCATGCCACGCTGAGTAGCTCCACTCTGGAACTCAGCGCCAAACAGCAGCGCGACGAAGCTGCGGTCAAAGATATCGAATCACTCCTCATCGAGTTGGAACAGCGCGGCGCAGCCGCCGAAGGTTCGCTGCAGCGCATGCAGGGTGACCTCGCTTCATGCGAGAAAGATCTGGCAGCACGCAAAGCCGAACTCGCCACTTGTGAAAAAAGTATTGCCGCCCGCAGTGCCGAATTCGTTGCCGAAACTAACCGCCTCGCCGAAGCCAAGTCCAAGCGCGCGGAATTGGAAAACTTAAACCAGGAACTCGCGGCCACGAAACAGCAGCTTACTGATGCCAGACAACGCCTCGCAGCAGTCGAACAGCGCCACCGGGACGCACAAGCCGTCGGCACCCAGGTCGCGTCTCAGTTGGCCGCCCCCCGACGCCTCGCCGGCCACGATGAAAGCTCCAGCAAAGCAACCGCAGCAGCGGACGCAGAGCAGGGAGAACTGGCCGGAAAGATCGAAGCCGCGCGCCATGAACTTGTGGAGTTGGAGACCAAAATCGCCGCCCTGCGGCAATCGCAGTCTGTGCCTGAGACCGCACCCAATGCGGCCAGCATCCCTCAGCCCCGTGTGGTTCAAGTCGAGACCATCCGACTCGCCCCGATTCCGATCAAATCCGAACGCACCCGCGGTCCCGGCACGAAACAGCCCGCCTCCGATGGCAGCGGCAAGAGCAGGTAAACTTCGCTAGGCCTGATTTGAAGTGCTGCCTTGCACTACCGCATTTGTGCGGAATCCTGCCACTGCACTTGCCAGAAAGTGGGTTTGCCATAATGGTTGTATCGCTTTCTCCGTGAACCGCTTGGCCGCTGGCAATCCAGAGAGGATTGCTTGCTTGGATTCCAGCAATAGACTTGTTCTCGGATAACAAACTGGATGAGCGCGAGCAGAAAGTGGCAGGGGCGCTGCGCTCAGGATGGGTTGCAGGCTTGGGTGGCTAGGTGGTGATTCCACAAGTCTGCGCTCACGAGGGCCACCCGGTCATCAAATTCGC
>CAINGK010000138.1 GCA_903848465.1 uncultured Verrucomicrobiota bacterium | reverse complement strand
TGGTCGAACTCACCTCGTCCCATGCCAATGAGGGCTTTGAGGGTGCGGGCGTCCTTGATAATCCGGGTGAATTGCAGCATTCACCATGTACGCCACCCAACTCAATTAACTTATCTTAATTATCCGGTAACAAGTCTAGTGAAGAGAAGAACCAGTTTTGTTTTCATAATGCTAATGAGTCCGACGCAGATGCGGCGGGTCTATTCAGTAAATCGCTGCGCTGCATCCAAATAGATTGCCGCGCATCACCCATTTGCATAAGTAGCGCGTGAATATCGCCACAAAAAAGCGGTGGCTGAAACTCGCGCACGATTTAAAAGAAGGCACGGCTTCACCTAGCTGCTGCTCCACGCTCTTGCACATTCGGGCTCTGAAAACCCCATTGACTGTGCTGCTGGCAGGCATGGTCTGGGCGGCGGTGACTCTCCAGACGAAATGCGCGGCGAAAACGTGGAGAAACATCTGATCGAAGCCCTGAAGTGGTGCCGCCTGGCCTCTGCGCAGGGCCATCAAATAGCCGAACTTCACCAGACCACCCTGACCCGCGATGACATCATCCAAGCGGTGCGGCTATCGCAAGAGTGGAAGCCGGTGAGGTAAGCGTTGAGCGCTCCACAATTTCTCCCCACACACGCGCTTCCGTTTGAAAGCCGCAGCCGCACAGGCGAAATCTTGCCTCTCAGCCAACCACCCGCATGTCCTTCCTTCGTCTCTTCCTTTTCTGTTTCATCGTGTTCGTGAGTCAGGCTGCGGAGCCGGAGAAGCTCCTACTAGCTCATTACATGCCCTGGTATGCCACCAAGGACGTGAGCGGCCAATGGGGCTGGCACTGGACGATGAACCACTACAATCCCGACCAGCTCAAGTGGGATGGGAAACAGGACGCCGCCTCGCACGACTACCCGCTCATCGGCCTGTATGACTCGGGCGATGACCAGGCACTGGAGTGCCAGGTGCTGCTGATGAAGCTGGCCGGTCTCGATGGCGTGATCATCGACTGGTATGGCACGCGCTATGCCAACGACTACGCCGTGAACCATGAGCACACCCGCAAGCTCATCCCCTGGCTGCAAAAGGCGGGCCTGCGCTTTGCCCTCTGCTACGAGGACCAAGCCATCGGGCAAATGAAGCTGAAGGCTGGCGAAGACCTGAAGCAGGGCCTGCTGGATCTGCAATGGGCCGAGCAGCAATGGTTCAACGACGCCTCCTATGTGAAGCTCAATGACCGGCCCGTACTGCTGGTCTTCGGTCCGCAGCACTTCAAACGCGCGCAGTGGGACCAATTCCGCATGGCTCTGCCTTCCAAGCCCCTGCTCTTCGGCCTGCCGCACCTCGCCAAAGACCACGGCATGGACGGCAGCTACGGCTGGCCGCCAGTGAGCGGCGGCAAAACGATCTCCACAGAAAAATGGCACCAGGAACTCGAAGCCCTCTATGCACGCGACAATGCGGGAGAAACCATCATCGCCAGCGCCTTCCCCGGCTTCAAAGACATCTACAAGCAAGCCGGTGTACATGACAGCTACGGCAGCATCGCGCCGCGCTCTGGGCAGACGTTTGCGGAGTCGCTCGACATGGCGATGAAGAGCCACTCCGCACTCATTCAGATCGCGACCTGGAATGACTACGGCGAAGGCACCGTCATCGAACCCACGCGCAACTTCGGCTATCGCTACCTAGAAATGCTACAACAGCGCAAGACCGCGCCGAAGTTCAGCGTGGCCGACCTGCGACTGCCCGTGATGCTTTACCAACTCCGCAAACGCAGCACCGGAAATGCGAAACTCGCCACCCAGCTCAACAGCGCTGCCACGTTGCTGTTTGACTCCAAGTGCATCGAAGCCGAGGCCGTGCTGGCCAAAGTCCGCGACACGCTCGGTCAGCAGCCCGCCCGCCTCTCCGACACGCCTGCGCAAGCCGACGAAAACTACCGCCTCAGCACCGAGTTGCTTTACCGCGAAGAGAAAGGCATCACCGCCGCGATGAATCAGCGCTGCCGTCTGGATGTGTATGCGCCTGCCAAGCAGCGCCCCTTTCCCACCCTCGTATGGTTTCACGGTGGCGGCCTCACCGCAGGCGAGCGCTTCATCCCGCTGCCCTTGCGCAATCAAGGCATCGCGGTCGTCGCGGTGAACTACCGCCTCAGCCCCGGCGCAAAGTCACCCGCTTACATCGAAGACGCCGCTGCCGCCATCGCCTGGACCTTCAGGCACATCACCGACTATGGCGGCGCTGCGGATCAAATTTTCGTCGGCGGTCATTCCGCCGGTGCCTACCTCTCGCTCATGACCGGCCTCGATCCCAAGTGGCTCGCAGCGCACGGCATCGACGCCAACCGCATCGCCGGATTGATCCCGCTCAGCCCCCAGACCATCACCCACTTTGCCATCCGCGATGAACGCGGCATCGGCGAACTCCAGCCCATCGTGGACGACATGGCCCCACTCTTTCACGTCCGCCGCGATGCCCCACCCATCCTGCTCGTCACCGGCGACCGCGAGAAAGAGCTCATGGGCCGCTACGAAGAAAACGCCTACTTCTGGCGCATGCTCAAACTTGTCGGGCACAAAGACATCACCCTGCATGAACTCGACGGCTTCACCCACGGCAGCATGGCCGAACCCGCCATGCCGCTGGTGCTGAAGTTCATGCAGGAGCATGCGGGGAAGATGGGGAAGAAGTGAAGACCGCAGGCCGTTCGCACGCAGGGAGCAATCAGATAAAGTTACCTAAAAAAGGTAGAGATGTGAGTGCCCTGCTGGCAAACCTGTGAGGCTTCAGTTCGTGCTGAACGACGCGCACTTGAATCCAATCAAGCTTGAGTAGAGCGGAAAGTGGCCCAGTTGCGCCGGGACGGGCCATCATTTCTTGAGAGAATAGCGCCCAGTCTTCTTGCCGCCGTTCTTCTCGATCATGCCGGCCTTCAGCAAGGGACGCAGCAGATCCATGGCTCCCTGTCTTGAAACACCGAGTGCCTCCCACAACTCAGAAGGGGCCATGCTGCCGTGGTCGGCCAGCAGCTTCAACAATTGCTCTTGGCGAGGCCGCAACACCAGCTTTTCGGGTGATTGGCGACTGAAGGTTTGCATACGCAGCCAGGTGCGCTCCAGCGTCTGGTGCAGACCCGTGGCACAGTACTCCAACCAGCCGGACACGTCCTCTCCGGCCAGCTTCACCGCATCCAGAGCGCGGTAGTAGCCCGGGCGATCTTCCCAGTAGAATTCGTCCACACTGAAAATATGGTGGCTGTCAAACCCGCGCCGATACAGCTCCCACAAGCCCAGCGCACGGCCCGTTCTTCCGTTGCCATCAGCAAAGGGATGGATGTGCTCAAACTGATAATGCAGAATGGCGGAGCTGAGCACCGGAGACAGTTCAGTGGACTGGGTGTTCCACCATTCGAGCAGTTCAAACATCAGTGCGGAAACATCCGCCGCCGGAGGAGGAACATGACGGCCCACACGAACAGCGATGGTGCGGTAGCGGCCCGCCTCGCCTTGATCCATGACGGTGTCGGCGAGCAGCCGATGCAGCTCAAAGATGTCCTCATGCCGGATTTTCTTCTTTCGGGCATTTTTTTCAACATAGCGCAGCCCCGCAAAGTAATTCAGCACCTCGCGGCTGGAACGCTGGTCCGCCGCCGCCAGCTCCCGCCCTTCTTCTAGCGCACGCACTTGCTCCAAGGTCAGCGGATTGCCTTCGATGGCCGTGGAGGCGTGGCCATTGCGCGTGCGTGTGTCCTTCTGCAACGCAGGAATCCACGACAAAGCCACCGCCGCCCCCTGGATGCGCTCTCGCAGCATGGCGATGCCCTCCACCAAGGAAAGCAGGCGATGGCTGATGGTGAACTGCGGTTCGTAGGCCATGCAGATAAGTCAAGCATGAGTCAAGTAATGAGTCAAGCAGGACCGAATGCGCGATCCTCACGCACTTCCGCAAGGTACGCATGGGCAACCTCCGCCGAAAGGCCCTGACCTGAGTCAAAGAGTTGTTGGAGCAAAGCCACGGGGTCCGGCCTGACTGCGGATATCTCGGTTTTCGTAGCTGCCAACGCCACCTCATGCATCCCCAACGGCTTCTCCTTGGCTGATCGGGAAGTCTAAAAAATGGGAACGGGAACGTCTCGAGTCACAGGCAACGGACTCAAGTTTCAGATCTCAAATCATGGCTAACATTTATACCCGCGAGCTCAGAGAACGCAGAGCAGCGTGGTGTTGGTTTCAGTCCGATTTGGAATCCGCCGGCATGTGGTCCATTTATGGGCATAAAGGAATTGCAGTTCGAACCAGCCTAGAAAAACTTCAATCAGCGTTGCCAGACAGCCGTTCATTTCAAATAGCACGAGTGCGTTACGTTGATCGTCGCCCGTGCGCCGAAAAGGCGTTTGATGCTGAAGGAAAAGGCGGCGCAAATTTTATTCTGTAAAAGTGGCGATCAGGTTTGGGATGGTTCAGCGGAGTTCATGTTGAGGTAAATTTTGCCGGTGCTCCACTCATCGCTTTGCTCGCAGAGCAGGGCGGAGACGAGGCGCAGGAGGGAG
>CAINGK010000137.1 GCA_903848465.1 uncultured Verrucomicrobiota bacterium | reverse complement strand
CCACTCGGGCTTTGAACTGGGCGTCGTGTCTTTTGCGTTTGGCTTTCATTATGTCGTGTCGTGTTTGGGGTGTCCCCCAAACCGTAGCCACCATAATCGCATAACTTCACTACTGGCCCGATTTTCGGGGTCCACCTCAGATGGAGCATGCCGAAACTCTTCAACGATCCATTCGACATTCCTTCGGAAATCTTTGATGGAATTAGCCATCCACACCTGCAGAATGCGATAATTGACAAGATGAATTCCCTTGTGGAAGGGGCGATTCTTCCACACCCCGAGCACCACTCAATGATGACTAGGTTGCTTCTAGAGATGTTCAAACGCGCGGATGACAAAACAAGGAAAAAACTGATTGCGGCAAACAACGAATCACGGAATGACCCTGTTTCAATAAGCGATGGTTTAAGGCTAATGAGAGAGCAGTGGCGGTTAGAGTATCGCGACATGAGAGTCCTTTGCTTTACTGAGAGGTGGGACTCATCATCAATGTGGGACAGGTATTCAGAAGGGCACACAGGCGTAGCGTTAGAGTTCGGCTGCCTTGACCAAGCTGACAGCGCGTGGCTAACAGCCAAACCTGTGATCTATTCAGACGAGACCCTAAGCTGCAACACTGTCGAGGGTCTCGCAACGCTGATGCTGTATACTCCTTCCTTTGCGATCCCAAAGATTATGGAGGATTACTCCCATGCTAAAACAACTGATTGGGCATATGAGAAAGAATGGCGCATCGCGTCCTGGAAGCGACCGCACGAATCAGGCGAGTACTCCGACTACGAGTTCCTACCAGCGGAATTGATTGGAATTACTTTTGGCGCATTAATCTTGGAAGCGGAAAGAAGAGATTTAGAGTTGATGCTTCGCGAACAATATCCTCATGTGATAATCTGGCAGGCAGTGATCGAAGACGGCAGGAAACTAAAGCGCACCAAACAATCGACCAGCGTACAAGGGGCAGATGCCCCCCGCTAACCTGTTTGAGGTGACTTCAACTAACCATAATCTCATTCTTTTCACTTTGATTTAGTCACTCCACCTACTCCTCCCAAAAAAAGTTGCCAAAAAAAAGTTGCCGGGCATATTGTAGAACACTGCGCTTCAAACGATTGACTTCCAATCGTTTGAAATCGCCACACTGACCACACCTCCGGCGCGTGAGCCAAGCCCGAACGCGCTGATTTCGCAGCCCCGGTGAGGTTAGCGTGGGCTGCTAGACGAAGGCCCTGACTGGCCCTGCCCTCACGCAAGGTGGCGCTGGAGATCGGGGCTTGGCAAACGAGGGCCGTTGGCTACGATCTTCGGGATGATCGCTCAACTCAGCATTCAAACTCCCTCAGGCCCGCAGCAGGTGCGGCTGGAATTGGCGCGTATGGGGGACGATGCGGAACTGAAGAAATGGAAGGCTCCGCGACACCACTCGCGGCCTGATCTGGCGGCCGATGCGGTTGAACTGGCACGCCTCGCGGGGAAACGCTGGCGCTACTACCTACGGCGCAATGAGGGTGCGACGAGCCTGGAAGAGCTACTGGAAAAGACCACCGCAAACCCCACGAGTGAAATCGGCTTCATCCTCATGGCCAAGGCCGTTGGTGAGTCGGTTTCACCCACACTCGGCGTCGCCTGGTGCCGCCGAACTTGGTGCAACCATCTCGTGCTCGACTTCCTCGCGGTGCATCCCGCGTTGAATGATCCTGTGGGTGGCTATAAAGGCATGGGGTTCGGATTGTTCATTGGCATTGCCGTGGTTGCCGAAAAACTGGGCTGCCATTTGGTTTGGGGAGAGGCGACTGAATCGTCCTGCACATTCTACCAAAAACTCCTTGGCGGCACCCCGGTCTTGGACCACTTTTTCTTCGGTGCCGAGGCGCTTGACGCGCTGCGCCGAGAACTGCCTCTGCGATCCAAACTCAAACCTAAATCCCAGCCATGAAAAAAGCCGACACTTTTGAGCCGCTGATTCAAACGCATGTCTCGGACTGGATGCGTGAAATGTGGGAAGTGGAAGCCCAGCATCCGCCCATGATCGGCAGCCGACTCAAGCTTGCCCTGTGGGGACCGTTGCCGCGAGCGAAGAAGCCGAAGAGCGCCAAGAAGGTAGCCAAGACGGTGAAGCGTGCCGCAGCCAAGAAGTGAGTGGGCATGGGGACCGGATGGCATCGGTTGTGGTATCGGTACATCCTGCTGGCTGTGGCTTGATCGGAAGCGCTAGGCCCAGAAAGATGACAGCCATTGAGCACCACGGACAGTCTTACAGGGTCATCCGTGGCAGCGATGTGCAACGAGATGGGATGTTTCTGGAGCTGTAGAGCGCGCCTGGTGTGCGGCGGAGTTCCATGCAGACGCTGCTGGTGGGCTTGGGGTGTGGCGGAGGACGTGGGTTTGCTTCCCGGTCGCGTTCCCGGAAACCCAGGGCGGCGCTCGCTGAGGCTCGCTTGCCCTGGGCTGAATCCGCCGCCCTTTCAGGGCGGAGGAGGCGTGGAGGTGGTGCGCTCGGCTTTTGGAGTGTGGGCGCTGGCCGGAAACCGCACTCGGAGAGTGCGGACTACGCCGCGCTGGGTGGCGCGGGGGATGGGAGAGCTGGCAGTGTGGCGGTGGGAAAAGATGCCAGGCATGAATGGCACTTGATTAAGCGCAGGGTTCGTGGATTTCGAGGGCAGGGGTGGTTTGAGAGCAACTTGTGCGCGGCGGAGTTCCATGCAGACGCTGCTGGTGGGCGTGGGGTGTGGCGGAGTGTTGGGTTTGCTTCCCGGCGTTGCTGTGTGGAAACCCAGGGCGGCGCTCGCTGAGGCTCGCTGGCCCTGGGCTGAATCCGCCGCCCTTTCAGGGCGGAGGAGGCGTGGAGGTGGTGCGCGCGGCTTTTGGAGTGTGGGCGCTGGCCGGAAACCGCACTCGGAGAGTGCGGACTACGCCGCGCTGGGTGGTGCGGAGCGGCTGGGTGGTGCGGGGGTGGCTGTGTGGCGGTAGGGCTGTGGGGCGGTGGGGGGTGGGGCGCTTTTGAACCACCACGCCACCTGGCGCACCTGCTGCACTTTTTTAACCGCGTTTGATTTCCTCATCAGCGGATGATCGGTTTCCCTTGCGGAAGGGCATGGATACGATGCCGAGGTAGTTGGAGTGGATCGACTCATCCATGTGGGTGTCCAAACCGAACACGGTTTCTTGGGCAGGAAGCTCGGTCAACGTTCCGAAGAGGCGATCCCAAATGCTGAAAACGTCGCCAAAATTGCTGTTTGTGTAGGGCAGTTGGAAGTGATGGTGAACATGATGAATGTTCGGGGTGACGAAGAGCCAGCCGAGGACTTTGGCCAGTCTGGGCGAGAGCCGGAAAGCTGCGTGGGAAGTGATGTTGGCAAAGCTTTGGCAGGTTTGTCTCAAGATTAAAACTTCAACGCTGGCTCCGGTGAGGAAGACCCAGAGGAAGAGGAAGAGGCTGCGAATAACCGTCTCGCCAGGATGCTCTCTGACGGTGGTGGATACGTCCAATTTTGGATCCGTATGATGGACAAGATGGAACCTCCACAATGGAGCCACACGGTGCATGGTGCGATGGTAAACGTAATCCAGGAAATCCAGGATGAAGAACATGAGGACATACTTGGTCCATGGGCTGGAAGGGTTCGGCAGTAGGTAAATCAAACCCCAATGATGACTTTTGACCCAGCCAGCGAGTGCAATCAGAAAAAGGGTCATGACGAGCTGCAGGGGCAGCGCGGAACAGATGAGCAGGGCGTTTAACGAAGTGTGCTTCCATTTGTGACTGATCGGCTCAATGGAATAGCAATGCTCAAAGACCCACAAGGTGGTGAAGATGGAGATATAGAGACCCACCTGAATTGTTGAGACGTGTTCGATCAAGTAGTCTTTGATGAGGTGAAGATCCATAAGGCTAGTTTTTATTTTTCTTCTGCCAGGAAATTGCCGTTGAGGGTCCGGATCGAGTTGGTGCTGGACGTAGTGTGAGGGGGGCTGGGGGGAGCGAGGGACGAAAGAATGGCGAATTTCGAATGGGGACCACCTTCGGCCGTTGCACGCCTGATTTCGGGCCTTGGAGGATGGCTGATGCGAGATTCATATGTGAACTTCAACCCACATGAACATAACTTCCCTGCCCGCAGCGCCAAGATTTTTTTTTCGGCACCGGGTTTTGGTGGGGTCCATGTGGGCTGGTGAGGCGCAGCAGGGGGCAATCGGCATCGAGGACGAGGATGCGGTCATCGCCAGGAATTTGTGGGCGCTGGCCGGAAACCGCACTCGGAGAGTGCGGACTACGCCGCGCTGGGTGGCGCGGAGCGGCTGGGTGAAAGACGGTGAAAGCGCAGAAGCGCGAGTGTTGGCTGAGGCATGTCCGCTGACATCAACCAATCCACGGAACTCAGATGGCACACCGCAGAGATGAGAAGACCGCAGAGCACCTGAACTCAAGGCGGCTAGATCGTGGAACGGAGGGTAACCCGGAGGTATTTGGGAGCGGTTTGCACGAAGTAAGCTTCCCAGATTCCGGCTAAAGCCGGTACTACAAAACGTGCGCTGGCGGGTTTCAGATCTGGGGCGATGTGGAGCTTCCGGAACGGGCTAAAGCCCGAACAACGTACTCAGAAGAGCCTCAAGAGTGCGCGGATGTTATTCGGGAGAGCACCTGAACTCAAGGCGGCTAGATCGTGGAACGGAGGGTAACCCGGAGGTATTTGGGAGCGGTTTGCACGAAGTAAGCTTCCCAGATTCCGGCTAAAGCCGGTACTACAAAACGT
>CAINGK010000136.1 GCA_903848465.1 uncultured Verrucomicrobiota bacterium | reverse complement strand
TGACCAACCAGCAGATCGACGAGATCATGCCTGATGCATGGGCCAAGGCCAAAGCTGGAAGCGCTGGCCACCGGTCATCGCACCGACGTGTGACCGCTCTAAGTCAAGCTGCGGCTTGAGGTGTTTACTGTGCCGGTTACCGTGTAACTTCAATCACCCTTTGATTTGATCAGCCTCTCCAGCCGCCATTGATCTCAATCGTCTGGCCGGTGACATAGGAGGCCAGCGGCGAGCAGAGGAAGAGGACGACGTTGGCGACTTCCTCTGTGGTGCCGAAGCGGGCGAGGGGGATGTTTTTGAACATCTCGGCGCGGACGTTTTCGGGAATGGTCGCGGCCATGGCGGTGTCGATGACGCCGGGGGCGATGGCGTTGGCGCGGATCTGCTTGCGCGCGGCTTCACGGCTGAGGACGCGCATCATGGCCTGCACGCCGGATTTGGCGGCGGCGTAGTTGGCCTGGCCGAAGAAGCCCTGGATGGCGGCGATGCTGCCAAAGCTGACGATTGCACCGCCATCTCGCATGATTTCGAGGGCGTATTTGCAGCAGTAGAACACGCCGGAGAGGTTCACGTCGATCACAGCCTCCCATTCATCGAGACCCATCTTGGCGATGGTGCGGTCCTTGATGATGGCGGCATTGTTCACCAGGAAATCCAGTCCGCCATGACGTGCCTGAAGGTCTCCCATCATGCTCTGTACCTGCTCGGGTTTGGCGACGTCCGCAGCGATGACGCTGGCGCTGTCGGTGCGGGCGAGGTTGAGTTCGTCGGCCAGCAATTGGGCGTCTGCCGTGGTGCCGGGAGTGCCGAGGTGATTGAGGACGACGGTGGCACCAGCACGGTGAAACGTACGGGCGACCTGAGTGCCAATGCCCTGTGATGCGCCGGTGATGAGGGCGACTTTGCCTGCGAGATCGATGGAAATCATGAGCGAGGTTTTACGAGATGCCGCCAGACACATCAAGCTTTCCTCCGTGTGAAGGCAAGCTTTCCTCGACACGGAGGATCATTTGCCACGCCCGGCAGCCTGTGGCATAAACAGGGAACCATGGTCAAAAAACTCCTCCACACCCGCTACCGGGTGAATGATCTCGAAAAGACGATCCATTTTTACACTCAGGTGCTCGGGCTGAAGGAAGTGCGCAGGCACAAGTCACCACGCGGCTCGGAACTGGTCTTCCTGCAGACACCGAACAGTGATGAACTCATCGAGATCTGCAGCTATCCAGCCAGCGGTGCGGTGACTTTTTGCAGTGATTTGACGCATCTGGCGTTTGAGGTGGAGAGCATTGAGGAGTTTGCGAAACACGCTGCCGCGCTGGGTTATCCGCTCTCGGACGGACCCACCCCAAGTTCGAGCGGGATCTTCGCCTTTATTGACGCGCCTGAGGGTTATGAGATAGAACTGATCGAATACCGGAAATAATCCGTTACTAACAACCTCATGGACTTTGACTGGATCGGCGCTGCCTTTGACCTCTCACAACTTCCCCCCAAGGATATTGAGGAGTCGTTTGAGGATCCGTTTTCGATCAAGCTGCTGCCTGACGGCCAGCAGGAGAGCGCCGAGGCCCGGTACTACAACCTGGGCAAATCCCTGCAAGGCAAGCCGGTGTACAGTGTGTTTTGGACCGACGGCAAACGCTACCGCGTCATTTTCGCCCGGCTGATGACGCCGGGGGAACATGAATTTTTCGAACGCAAGAAAGCGGAGGAACTCTGAATTCACCCATCACCCATATGGAAACTGCACCCGCCGACTTAAAGCCCATCCGCGCCTGGAAAGACGTGCCCGCCTTTGATTCAGAGGAGGCGGAAGGAAAATTTTGGTCCGCCCATCAGCTCGACGCACGCCTGATGCAGGCTTCCATCCATCGTGCGGATGTGCGTGAGTCCACTACGATCACTCTGCGGTTTGATCCGCGCATGCTGAGCCGCATCAAGCGTGTGGCACGTCGGCGCTACCTGAACTACCAGAGCATGATCAAGCAGTGGCTTAGCGAGCGCATGGAGCAGGAACTGAAAGACTGAGGCACAAAAAACCCGCGCTCCGAGGCCGAAGCGCGGGTGGAAGAGATGAGGAGGGTCTATTTGAGCGAACCCTTGAGGGCGGCGGAGGCGACGAAACGTACCGTGCTGGAGGCTTTGATCTGCACCGGTTCCTTGGTTTTGGGATTGCGGCCCATGCGCGCATTGCGTTTCACCGGCTTGAAGGTGCCGAAACCGATGAGCTGAACCGGGCCTTTTTTCACTCCTTGGGTGATGGCCTGGAGCACGGCGTCCAGTGCTTCGCCAGCGGCCCGTTTCGAGGTGTCATTTCCCAGAATTTCCTGCACGGCGTCGATGAGTTGAGCTTTGTTCATGGGCAGTGGTGAGATTCGTTGTTGGATTGAAGGCGGGTCCGTTCCAGAATGAATGCGGTGCAGCGCTGCCTATGGCGCTTGCCGCCACATTTCACAATCATAAATCTCTCCTTCCGCCATGGCACTATTAAAGAAATTCTTGCTTGCTGACTCGCGACCCGCTGTGGCTGCGGATGTGTTTATAGCGCCTGGAGCTATTGTACTGGGTGCGGTAGAACTGGGGGAACAGTCCAGCGTCTGGTACGGCGCGGTCCTACGGGGAGACATCAATCGTATCGTGGTGGGCGCGCAAAGCAATGTGCAGGACGGCAGCGTGCTGCATGTGAGCGATGACTGCGCCTGTGTGCTGGGCGAGCGCGTGACCGTGGGGCACCGCGCCGTGGTGCATGCCTGCACCGTGGGAGATGAAGTGCTCGTGGGCATGGGGGCCATCATTTTGGACGGCGCGCAGGTAGGCGCGCGCAGCACCATTGCCGCCGGTGCTTTGGTGACGAAGAATATGGTCATTCCTGAGGGTTCGCTGGTCATCGGCTCACCGGCACGGGTCGTGCGCGCGCTGTCTTTGGATGAGCAGCGGGCCAATGCGCAGCTCGCTTTGAAGTATGTCGAGGTGTCGCGGCGCTATCTGGCGATGGGCCTGGGTGGCGGGGTGGTTGAGATGGGCGGCGATTCACTTTAGACACACAAAAACCCACTGTGCGTGTTGCCTTCGGGCCGCGTGCGGTTTTTAATTGGTTATAAATGAACAAAGACGTCATCGAAGTGCAGGTGCGGGCGGTTCTGCCGCTGGAGGGCAGCTTTGCCGTTTTCCTGGGCAATGAAACCAAGGTCTTTGTGATCTACATTGATGAGTCCGTCGGCACGGCGATCTCCATGTTCATGCGGGGGGTGTCCAAGGAGCGGCCGCTGACGCACGATCTGGTCGGGCATCTGCTGCTGGCCTTTGGTGCCAGGGTGGAGCGCGTCGTCATCAACAACATCAACGGCAGCGTGTTTCATGCCCGTCTGATCATCTCCGCCGAGAACGAACTGCAAACGACTCGCAAGGTGATCGAACTCGATTCACGCCCGAGCGACAGCATTGCCATGGCGGTGCAGCAAGGCGCGCCGATCTTTGTGGCCAAGGCCGTGTGGGATTCGGTGGAGGATGTGAGCGACACCCTCGCGCAGATCGAAAAGAAGGGCCTGGAAGCGCAGCAGGCCGCTGACGCCAGCGCAGAGGAGGTGGACGAAGAGGATGACGACATCGAGGAATTCAGCGATGAAGACATCAACACCATTGCCGGCATCGAACCGGGCAAGGGCGATGAAGAATATGACGACGGCTTTGGTGGTGATGACGACGACGAGGAAGGCGAGGAGTGGAAGAAGGCGGATGGGTGAGGCTGCCAATCACCGTTGCATCAAAGCAGCGCGCAGTTGCAGCGCCTCGCCGTAACCGGGTGTGATGTTCAGGGCGCGGTCCAGAGCGGCGATGGCTTCCTGGCGACGGTTCAGCCGGGCGAGGATGGTGGCGCGGGCGTAGGGGATGCCTGGGTCGCGGGGATTGGCGAGTTCGCCACGTTGCAGGGCTTCGAGCGCACCGGGGATGTCGCCTTGGCCGTTTTTGGCGAGCCCTAGATTGTACCAAGCGCGGGACAAACCGGGATCAAGCCGGGTGGCTTCTTGCAGTGCTTGAATCACGGCGGGTATGTCGCCAGTCTCGCTGAGTGCCAGACCGAGTTCGTAATGATATTGGGCGTGATTGGGCGCGAGCTTGATGGCATCGCGTAGCTTGGCAATGGCGAGCGGTGTCTGGCCGGTGGTGCTGTACATCATGGCCAGGTCGTGATGGAAAGGCGGTGAATTGGGATCCCAGCGGATCGCGGTTTCCATGTGCTGGGTGGCGGCGGAGACGTTACGTCGGGCAAACTCGAACTGGGCCAGTTGCATCTGACCGCTGGGCTGGTCGGCGCTCCAGTGGAGCATGTGCTGCAAGTCCAGGCCTGCGGCGGAATCGAGATTGAGGCTATCGCGCAAGGCCCAGGCGGCGGAGACACGCACACCGCGCACCGGGTCGTTGAGCAGCGGCTCGATGGAGGAGCGCACCGTGCCATTTTGCGAGAGGGGTTCGAGTGTGCGGATGGCGCTTTCACGCACGAGCGGGTGGGCGTGCTGCAATTGAGCTGTGACAGCCGTTTGCACCGCAGGCTGGTCAATCCAACGGTCCAGCAGCAGGGTGGCGCTGGCCTTCCAGTGAGGGATTTCATCGCTGCTGAGCAGATCCACCAGTCCGCTGCGGGCGGTTTCATCCCCCTGGCGTGCTTGAGCGATCAGTGTGGCACGCGTACGCGTTTTGCGGTCCATTTTTGGCCCCCACCATTTCTGCGTGGCTTCGAGCGCCCAGTCGGTGGTTTTGTCGGTGTGGCATTTGTTGCAGGCATTCGGCACGTTGAACTGTTTGGTCAGCAGCGGATCGGGAATGGTGAAGCCGTGGTCGTGGCGCGGGTGGCGCTGCATGTAAACTGTCTGTGGCATGTGGCAGTTCACGCATTGATTTCCGGTGCTGGCGGTCTGGTGGAAGCTGTGCGCCTCCGGCATGATGGGCGGTGCGTTGGGAAAGCCGCCGGGTGTGTGGCAGCGCATGCAGAGCTGGTTGCCGGGCAGCAGCGTCTTCATGCTGTGCATGTCGTGGCAGTCCATGCAACGCACGCCGGCGTTGTGCATGCGGCTGCTGAGAAAGCTGCTAAACTCGTAGTCCTCCCCGCGGATCTGGCCGTCGGGGTAAAAGGTGTCGCTCTGATCGGTGATGGTGAGGCGGTAGTGGTCCCAGAAGGATTCGCCGGGTACGAAATCGCCGGTGACTTCGCCGCGCAGGGCGTGGCATCCGGCGCAGTTTTCGATGTGCTGGTCGCGGGTCCATTTCACCAGGGTAGGATCGCCTTTGGCTCCGGGGTGCGCCTGCTGCCAGGTGTTGTGCGGCTGCATGGGGCCGTGGCAGGATTCGCAGCTCACAGACATCTCGGCCATGGTGGTGCGGTAGGCATCGGTTTTGGCGTCGTAGTTTTTGCGCAGGCGGGTGTTGTGGCAGGTGGCGCACATCTGATTCCACACCATGCCGCGGCCGGTCCAGTGGCCCCATTCGCCGGGCTTGCGGTCTTCATTCCCATAGACATTGAACCACTCGTTTTTCTTCGGGTCCAGGCAGGCTTCCATGGCTTGCAGCCGTCCGTTGCCGCCATCAACCAGGAACTGGCGCAGCGGGTCATGCCCGATGACGCGCTCCACGCGATAGGGCGTGATCTTGTCGCCATAACCGAGGGCGATCAGTTCGTAGTCGCTGCCGTTTTTGCGGGTTTCGGTCGTCTGCGTGCCATGCTTGAAGCTGCGGGTGGGGACAAAAGCCGCGTCGTCGAGCTTGGGGTCCGGTTTGCGTTCAGCAAGGCCGTGATGTGAGCCCTGCCATTTGGCGAACTGGTCGGCATGGCACTCGCGGCAGCTCTGGGAGCCGGCGTATTGGGCGAAAGCGGCCTTCTCGTCCGGCATGACATAGGGCTTGGCCTTTACGAGGGAGATCACCACCGGCGGTGCGGGCACCGGAGTGTACTTTTTCTGCGGCCACAAGGCCCATGCGATCAAGGCCACCACGCCAACGGCAATGCCACCGATGAAGATACCAGCCTGCCACGGAGAAGCGGGTGGTGGGGCAGGCGGGGTCTTTTTCTTCATGCGTGCGCCAGATTAGGCGGACGCGGCAGCGGCGCAAGACGTGGCGATGAATCAGAAATCGAGGTAGATCTCGGCGCGGCGGTTGTGGCTGCGGCCTTCGGGGTCGTCGGTGCCGTCGGATTTTTTGTTGGGGCTGAGCGGCTGGGCTTTGCCCATGCCGGTGGTTTCCACCTGTGCGGCGGGGACACCGAGGGCGGCGAGTTGTTGCTTTACTGCCTCTGCGCGTCCGCGGGAGAGGCGGATGTTGTAATCGTCCCTGCCAATTTCATCGGTATGGCCGGCGATGCGCAGCTTCTTGGACGGGTCGGCCTTCATTAAGGCGGAGATGACTTCGAGCTGCTTCAGCGCACGGGGGTGCAACTCGGCGCGGTCGTATTCAAAGTAGAGGGCCAGGGATTCGCCGCCCTTGGGGTTCTTCACGATGGGCGTGTAGGGCACGCCGAGCTTGGAGGCGCTTTTGGCAAAGGAGCTGAGGATGTCGGAGAGATTGAGGCCCACGATTTTCCATGGCTGGGCGATGTCTGCGCGCTTGAGTTCCACGCCAAATTCGGTGTTCGTTTGGAGCGACTCCGACTGGACTTGGGCGATGACCCAGGAGACTTCGGGGTTGGCGATGGTGATGATGAGCGGCTTGGCGGGATTTAAGGCATACTGGCCTTCCTCAAACACGATGCAGAGACCCACGAGGCGCTCGACCGACACCTTTTTGTCATCCACAAACGCACGGGCGGCAGTGAAATCGTGCTTCAGAAGATGATGGACGAAATCGCTCGCAAAGGCCAGCGCGTCGGTGCCGTCTTCGACTGCGAAAAGCTGTTTCATGGGGACGGCTGCTTTGGCGGCGGCTGGAGCTGGCACCGGTGCGCCAGGAGTGCTGGGGGCAGGAACGGCAGGTGGCGTGGCTGGGGCGGCGGCGATGGCGCTGCTCATGGCCTTGGGCAGAGTGGCTTTGGCCACTTTCCAGCCCATCTTCTCATCCCGCTCCAGATCCAACTGAATGCGAACGGTATCCTTCGAGCCAGGCATCATGAAGGGCAGGGCGATGCGAGTGCGGTTTTCAACGAGCCCGAGCAACTCCACCTGATCCTCCGCAGCGGGCTTGTAGCCCATGGCGGCGAGCTGCTGAAAGAGCTTGGCGGCACTGGCTGATTGATCCGCATCTGAGGCAGCCGCGAGTTTGCCGGCTGCTGCGAAGTCTCCGGTGGTGAGGCTGCGCACCAACTGCCTGCCCAGATCCAGCGGGCGTGCAAAGGCAAAGGCGGGTGGTGCTGGCTGCGGGGGCGCGGGTGGCTTGACCACGGGCGGCGGTGTGGAAGGAACTGCCGAGGCGGCAGGTTTGGCGGGCGCAGCGGCGGTTTTGCTAGGCGCACTGTTGGTGGCTGCTTCTACTTTGGCAGCTTCCTTTTGGGCCTGCATTTTCTTTTGGGTGAACAAGAAGAAGATGGCGGTGCTCAGCGCGAGCGCTGCAACGACGATGAGAACGGGCACGAGACTGCCGCCGTAAATGGATCGGACAAGGGGGGAGCGGGGCGTAGTTTGCATGGCCGGGAGTAAACTGTCCTGAGACAGCAGCAATGATGCCACCACGGGTGGTCATGAATCAAGGCATATTATGCACCGGAAACTGCTCAGCGTTTCTCCTCGGTGCCGCTGGCGTTCTGGCCAGCACGCATCTTGGCTTTCAGGCGCGACCAGAAATCATCCTCTTGCTTGGGGTCGTTCTTGCCCGTGTTGGAGCCGCCTTTGAAAGTCGGTACATCCACGCTGGCGGTGCGTGCGCCATCACTGTTGGTGTCTGCCAGCGCCCGGCCATAGGGGGCGAAATTGTTTACTGGCACGTCGTATTTCTGCATGCTCGAGGGCAGGACGCGGCGCACGTTGATAAAAGCCGTCGGGCTGTAGTAATTGGAGGAATCACGCGCAAACTGGGAGCGGTTCATGCCGATTTGCAGATTCTTGCGCACTTCAAAGTGAAGATGCACGGCATACATGCCATTGTTGCCCCCCATCGTGCCGACCAACTGCCCTTTCTCGACGAGTTCGTGCAGCTTTACTTTGCGTTCATGCAGGTGGGCATAGAGGGAGTCCACCATGGCGACTTTGCCATCGGCCTCGCGGAAAATGTGGCGCACTAGAATGCAGTTGCCCCAGCCGACACCGATGTTTTGGGTGAAAATCACCACACCGCGGCCCATGGCATAAATCGGCACTCCCAGGTCGGTGTCGCCGCCGCCACGACCATTCCAGTCCTCGCCCAGATGGCCGTTGGGCCAGTAGCCGCGTGCTTTGTAGAAGCCATCGGCGTCAGGCTTGCCCACCGGAAAATCAAATCCATCCGCCAGACGCACGCGAATGGTCGAGCCGGACTGTGCGCTGACAGGCACCGTCAACACCATGGCGGTGCATGCACACAGGATGACCCGCCACCAGGAAAAACGCTGATTGTTTAATGTCATTGAGGGGCTGGAGGCACTGAATGGCATGCCGAAAGGGAAGTGATGGTAGTCGAAATCGTTGCAAAGGCCAGTCTGAAAACCATTGCGTTGGAAGAGATTGGCGGCTTGCTGCTGAATTATCAGGTTCAATGCATGGAGTGAAGTGCAGGGAACTTGCAAACTGCGCGGTCCGCCTGATTGTTATCCAGTTCTCTCCCAAATCCCCTCTCCTCACGTCATGCCCGACTGGCTCGCGATCATCCTCCTCGGCATCATTGAAGGTGTCACCGAATTCCTCCCCATCTCATCCACCGGGCATCTGTTGATTCCACAAAATCTGCACTGGCTGCCGCAGAAGAGCGATCTATTCAATGTGGTGATTCAGAGCGGTGCCGTCCTCGCGGTGCTGGCGGTGTTTACCCAGCGGCTGAAGCATCTGGCCACTACATTAGGAGATGCCACCACGCGGGACTATCTGGCGAAGCTGTTTGTGGCGTTCTTCATCACCGCTGTGGGTGGTTTGCTGATCAAAAAGCTCGGCATCAAGCTGCCAGAGACGATCCCGCCTGTGGCCTGGGCCACCTTGATCGGTGGTGTCATCATTCTCGTGCTGGAGTTTCTGCACAAGGGTAAGACCGGCACGGCGGACATCACCTGGGCGGTCGTAGTTGCAGTGGCGCTGGCGCAACTGCTCGCGGCAGTGTTTCCCGGCACCTCACGTTCGGGGGCCAGCATCCTGATGGCGTTGGCTTTTGGCGTGTCACGGCCTGCAGCCACGGAGTTTTCCTTCTTGTTGGGCATTCCCACCTTGATGGCAGCCGGTGCCTTCAAAGTTCTTTCTGCCATTAAAGACGGTGAGGCAGGGAATGAGGACTGGGCCATGGTCGCGCTAGGGACTGTGGTTGCTGGTGTCTCCGCCTTCATCGTGGTGAAGTGGCTTATTCGTTTTGTCCAGGGGCATACGTTCAACGGTTTTGCCTGGTACCGCATCGCGCTCGGCTCGGCTCTGCTGGTATGGGTTTACAATGGAGGAGGGCACTGATCATGTACGCGATGGCCAGAGGCTGGTTTCGCCGTTCGGTGTTTAAAACCATCCGTTTCCTCAAGCACCCGCGCAAACTGCGGCAAAGCCCCGCGCGGCGGTGGTTTGCCCGGCACTTTTTGGACAAGCGGGTGTGGAAGCCCACGCAGCACACCCTCTCCGGCGGCATGGCCGTCGGCATGTTCATCACCCTGCAACTGCTGCCCATCCAGACTCCAGCGGCCATCATCATGTCCGCCATTTTTCGGGTGAACATTCCCATCGCCATCGCCTTGTGCTGGGTGAGCAATCCGGTCACCGTGCCGTTCATGGCCTGGCTGGAGTACGCTATCGGCAAATGGGTGCTGGCCCTTTACACCACGGTGCCCACCTCGCCATTCCCCACCCACTTACCTGAGTCGATTGTGGATGCCTGGATCGTGCTCAAGGAGCATGCGCCAGTCATGCTGGTCGGCGGCATCATTCTCGGGGCGGTGGTAGCTCTCATCAGTTATATCGCTACCTGGAGTTGCTGGGAAATCGGATTGCGCATGGAGATGGCAAAGAAATTGCGCGAGGTGAAGGCCGACGCTGTTTAATGCTGATAAGTGCGAAGGACCTTCTTTTGCGTGTCATCAGTCACGAAAAATCTTGTTCCCGCGCGCGCTTTGCGTTCTCATCTAGCCGTACTCACTCACCATGACCGAAGCAGAACGCAGGATCATCGCCGCCCAAGGCTACGTAGAGCTGGGCCTCTTTGATGAGGCCCGGGTGGAACTGTCCCCGCTGCCGGCGGAAATGCACAACCGGGTGGATGTCATCGAAATCACCCTGCTTTGCCTCATGGGCGCGCACCGTTGGGCGGAGGCGCTGGCGTTGGCTACCCGGCTCTGCTCCCAGGAGCCGATGGAGCCCGGCGGCTTCATTCATGCCGCCTTCTGCCTGCACGAACTCGGACGCACCGCCGAGGCGGTGGATGTGCTCTCACGCGGACCCGCCACCCTGCGTGCCAAGCCGGTCTATTACTACAACATGGGTTGCTACCAAGCGTGCCTTGGCCATCTGGAAAAATCTCTCACCTACCTGCGGCGGGCATTCGAGATGGATGGTGAGCTGCGCCAGCATGCCCGAAAAGACCGTGATCTGGACTGTTTGCGCTCTCAACTGGAGTCCCAGCGCGTATGAGCTCACCTGCTAGCCCCGCCAATCTCCAGGCCGTACGCGCCTGTTTTGAGGAAAATTTCCGTACCCGCTGGGAGATGGGGGCATCGGTTTCCATCTGGCAGCATGGGCAGGAGGTGCTGAACCTCGCGCATGGTCATCGTGACCGGGCGCACACCCGTGAATGGGATCTGCAGACGCTCGTGCCTGTCTGGTCCGCCACCAAAGGCCCTGCTGCGGTGTGCTGCCTGCTCGCGCTCGAAGAGGCGGGCGTCCCGCTCGAATGTCCCGTGGCCGAAGTTTGGCCGGAATTTGTCGGGGGTGGCAAATCCCACATCTCCTTCTTCCATCTGCTCTCGCATACGGCTGGCTTGTGCGCCCTGGATGAACGTGTGCCGATCTACAACTACGACGCCGTGATCGAAGCGCTCGAACACCAGCGCCCCTTGTGGGAGCCCGGTACGCGGCAGGGCTACCACGCGCGCACTTTTGGCTTTCTGCTGGATGAAATCGTACGCCGTCTCACCGAGGCGGAATCGCTCGGAGAGTACTATCGCGAAGTGTTTGGCAGCCCGATGGCTCTCGATTTTTGGATCGGGCTTCCCAGCGCGCAGTGGGACCGCGTCTCGCCGGTGTATCCGGGGAAGATCAGCATCGCTAACAGCGACCAACCGTTTATTAAAGCCTTCAACTCTGCGGGCACCCTCACGCAGCGCACCTTCACCTCGCCCTTTGGCCTGAACGCCGTGAGCGACTTCAATCAGAGCGAGATGTGGTCGCGCGGCTACGCCAGCATGGGTGGCGTGGGCAGCGCGCAGGGTCTGGCCAAATTTTACGCCATGCTGGCCCAGGGCGGCCGTTGGAATGGGGTGCAGCTTGTTCCTGAAACCGTGGTGCGGCGGTTTGAACAGACGCTCTCGCAGGAGAACGACTCCGTGCTGCTCACTCCCATCGCTTTCTCCACCGGCATGATGCAGGACCCTTTGAACGAGGACCCTGAATCTGATGGCGGCAAACTGCGCCAGCTTTACGGCCCCAGCCGTCTCGCCTTTGGCCATCCGGGCGCGGGTGGTAGTGTGGCGTTTGCCGATCCTGAGAATGGCATCAGCTTCGCTTACACGATGAATCAGATGGAAATCGGGGCGCTGCCGGGAGAGCGTGCCCTGGGGCTGGTGCGAGCGCTTTATGGCGGCTGATCAGTCGGCGAGTTCGTGTTTTCCTTCTTGGATCAAGATGTCCTTCATGCCGCTGCCGGTGATTTTGTTGGACTTCAAGATTTGGGCTTCGCCGGAGAGGATAATGCCGTTTTTGCCGGAGTTGGTGATGTCGTTTTGAAGCACTGAGTTTTGCCGGGTCTTGTCGTGAATTGCGACTGCGGCTTCTTTGCAATGATCCATGGCATTTGATAAAACCACATTTTGAAGGCCTGTAACGCCACTCGAAGAACAGCCGATGGAAACGCCGGTGGAGCAATGGCTTATCTCATTGGCAACCACGGAGATTTTCCTTGTCCCCAAAAGTGCCACCGCTGTGCGGCAACGGATGAAATGATTGTGGCGGACGATCCCCTCCGCTGAACCTCCGCCGAACATCAGCGACACACTGTTGATGTCGCTAAAACTACAGTCCTCCACGGTTGTCTGTTCGGCTGCTCCCAGTAAGACAGCGTTTGAATGCTGATGTTGGAAAAAACAGCGCATGATGGTGAAGCCAATCAACTTCGGATCTCCCTTTATTTGTGCCTCTTCTGGCACACGCCTCCAGACGCCAAATACGCCTCCCTCGAAGCTCAGTTTTTCGATCCGCACATTTTCACAGGAACCCATGAGGCTGATCAGCGTAATCTTATCTGACGCTGCTTTCAGCACCGTCTCCTCCGCCTCCAGACCGACGATGCGCAGTTTCTTCGCATCTTTCACCATCAGTCCGCACTCGATGAGATGCACCCCCGGCGGAATGACCACCTCGCCACCACCCGCCTTGATCGCTTCATCAATGTAGCGCTGCAGTTCCGCTTCAGGGAGCGCCTGTGCAGTCTGGAGGGCGGTGGAAAACAGAAGAAGCAGGGCGCAAAATTTCATGGCATGGGAAAGACGGCGCGAGCAGGATAAAACTCGCTTTTTTCGTCTGCTTTCATTGTTTGCGGCTCTGCTCATGAAGTTTCTCTCCCGCCCCGGCTTTTACGTCATCTTCCTGCTCATCGCGGCGATGTTGCTGCTGACGTTGTGGTTGCAATGGCAGCTCGATTCGCTGCCGAAACGCAAAGCGAAACAAGAAACCGCTCCCGCAGCCGTTTCCCATCCACCATGAAGTCGCTCCTTCTTCTGCTCGCCCTGACCCTGACGGTTCAAGCACGCCAGCCCAATGTTATTTTTATCATGGCTGACGACCTTGGCCCCGGTGATCTCGGCTGTTACGGACAGAAGATCATCAAAACACCCCATATCGACCGCATGGCGGCTGAGGGTATGCGTTTCACGCAGCATTACTGCGGCAATGCCGTGTGCGCGCCGTCGCGCTGTGTATTGATGAGCGGCCTGCACCCAGGCCATGCCTTCATTCGCGACAACCGCCAGGCAGACGATGCCAAGGGCCTGCCCAAGATGGGCAAGCCCGAACACGAAGGCCAGTTTCCCATTCCAGCCAGCACGGTCCTTATTCCCGAAGTCTTGAAACCACTGGGTTATACCACGGGTGGCTTCGGCAAGTGGGGACTCGGAGGCCCGGGCTCCACTGGGGAGCCACTCAAGCACGGCTTTGACCGCTGGTTCGGCTACAACTGTCAGGGAGTGGCGCACAATTTTTATCCGACCTATCTCTGGGACAACGACCACACCATCGAACTCAAGAACCCGCCGTTTCCCTCCGCTGACAAACTCAAACCCGGTGAAGACCCGTCGAAGCCGGAGAGCTACCAGCGCTTCAAGGGCAGCGAGTACTCCGCCGACCTCATCGCAGAGCAGGCGCTGAAATTTGCCCGTGTAAACAAGGACAAGCCGTTCTTTCTCTACTGGCCCACCACCGTGCCACACGTCGCCCTGCAGGTGCCGGATGACTCGCTGCAGGAATACCTGGGCAAGTTCGACGATCCCCCGTATCCCGGTGGCAACGGCTACCTGCCCCACTTCAAGCCCAAGGCCGCGTATGCGGGGATGATCACGCGCATGGATCGCGAGATCGGGCGCATGCAGGCGTTGATCACCGAACTCGGGCTCGATGCTGACACGATCTTCGTCTTCGTCAGTGACAACGGTCCCGTCAGCGGCACCCACCAAGGACTCGCCGGTACCGACTGCGCCTTCTTCAACTCCAGCGAAGGTCGCCGCGACGGCAAAGGTACGCTGTATGAAGGTGGCTTCCGCTCGCCCTGCGTCGTGCGGTGGCAGGGCAGGATCAAAGCAGGCGGCACCAGCGACCGCATCACCGGTTTTGAAGATTGGATGCCCACCCTGCTCGAACTCGTTGGTGCCAAAGACAAAACACCGCGAACCGACGGCATCAGTTTCGCTCCGACGTTGCTGGGTAAGTCACAGTCCGCCCGCGAGTTCCTCTACCGCGAATTCCCCAGCTATGGCGGCCAGCAGATGCTGCGCATGGGCGACTGGAAACTCGTGCGCCGCAACCTCACCCCTAGAGGCAAAGCGAAAGCTGCTGCTGCCGTGACCGAAGAACTCTTCAACATCGCCACTGATCCCGCTGAGACCAAAGACCTCGCCGCCGAACATCCCGATCTGATTGCCAAGATGAAAACGCTCATGGCCGGGCAGCATGCACCGAGCGCGGACTTCCCCATGAAGGGGCTGGATCAGTGATGCTGCTTACAGCAGCCGCTTGCGCTTGAAGTACACGATGGGCAGGATCGCGGAGAGGACGATCATGAGCATGACGAGGACGAAGGCCCAGCCGTTGCTGGGGGCGGGGAGGCCGACGTTCATGCCGTAGATGCTGGCGATGAGGGTCGGTGGCATGAAGAGCACGCTGGCGACGGTGAAGATCTTGATGATCTGATTCTGCTGGATGTTGATGAGGCCGAGGGTGGACTCCAGCAGGAAGGTCATCTCCTGCGTCTGCTGGTTGGTGTAGTCGTCCATGCTCTTGATGTCGCGCATGACGCTGCGGAACTGGGCGGCGAGATCGCCACGCATCCAGGTGGCGGCGTTGTTGAGGAAATATTGCAGCATGCGGCTGATGCTGAGCAGGCTTTCACGCACGTTGGCGACGAGGGCGCTGCGGCGTCCCAGCAGCTTGACGACATCGCTGAGGTCTTTTTCCACCGTGACGTGCGCTTTGTGCGGGTCCAGGCTGAAGATGTCACGACAGATTTTTTTCATGTCGCCCTCGACGCCCTGCAGTGCGTCGGCGATGCGGGCGACGATGAGCTCCAGCAGGAGGAGAAAGACCGCGTCACTGGTCAGCGGCGTGCTGCACTGGCGTTTGGCCTGGTCCACAAGAATGCGGAAGGACAGTGGGTCGGCATAGCGCACGGTGGTCAGGCAATCTGGCGCAATGACGAATGAAATGGACGTGTTGTCAGGATCAGGCGTGTCCAGTCCGACGGGCAGCCACGCAGTCATGTAGAGCGTGCCCTTCTCTGTGTAGAGTCGGCTGGATTCCTCGATCTCCTGCATTTCTTCACGCGTGGGGAGTTGGTACTCGAGCCATTTTTCAGCTTCCAGTTCCTCGGCACGGCCGGGGTTCAGCAGATCAAGAAAGACGAGATTGTCCGGGAACGGAAGTGTCTTTTCGTCGTTCCAGTCGATGAGCTGTCCTTGCTGTGTGAGAAGTCGAACCATGCGTGCGTGCGGGCGGGGGTGGCGTGGAGGGTAGCTGCGCGGCATTCATGTGCCACAGCAAACTCACCCGGGATGTGTGTCAGTAACGTGGCGTAGCGGGATCTACCATGTCTGCCCAGGCGTCGATGCCGCCGCGCATGCTCTGCGCATTGGCAAAGCCGTGCTGCCGTAAAAACTGTGCGGCGCGGAGGCTGCGCATGCCATGGTGACAGTAGATGATGAGGTGCTCCTGAACATTCGCGAAGACCTGCGGCGCTAGCTCGCCGAAGCGGGATAGGGGGACAAGGTGCGCGTCTGGCAGGCGACAGATATGCCACTCACTTTCTTCGCGGCAGTCGATGATGCGGAAGGTGCGCTCGCCGGGGCGTTCTAGCATATAGCTGACATCCGTGGGGCCGATTTCGAGCGGGGTTTCCGGTGTCATGACTGCAGCAGCGTTGAATCATCAGGGCCGTACCGTGACGGGAGTGCCTTTGGCGACGTTGTTGTAAAAAATGGCCGCCATGTGCGGTGGCATGCGTACGCAGCCATGCGAGGCAGCGTAGCCGGGGAGGAAGCCCTCGTGCATGCCGATGCCGCCCACGAAGCGCATGAAATGGTGCATCTTGGAGCCTTCAAACCGTGTGCCGGGTGGTGGCTTGTCCTTGGTGACGTCAATGTTGGCCATGACGACGTTGCCAGCGCTGTCCACAAAGTCGCCGTAGAGGTTGGATTTGTGCCACTGGTCCTTTTCAAAAATTTTGAATTTGCCAGTAGTGGTCGCATGCCGTTCGTCGCCGGTGGAAAGGGCGGACACGCCAGCGAGTGCGCCGCCCTTGTAGAAGTAGGCCTTCTGGTCGCTGATGTCGATGATGATGCTGGGAGCGCCGGACATGCCATCGCCATCCCAGTAGGAGTCCTGATCGGCGTTGTACATGGAGGAATGCGGTACGCTTCCAGTGGAAAAGGCTTCGAGATACTGCGTCTGTCCACGTGAACCCGAACTCTGGCAGGATACCAGCAGAGCGAGGGCGGAAAGAAGGGCGAGGCGGAAGGCTTGGGGGATCACCAATTGACTCATGCTCAAGGGATACGTGTGTGCGGCGGGAAAAGCCGTTATCATATGGCTTGTCGCGGCGCGTCTGTCCAGCATCAATCAAGGCACGTCAGGTTCAGTGTGGCGGGCTGTCGGCCCGGCGCGGGCGGCGCAGCCCCGTCCGATGGCGGTTTTCCATGGCCGCCGCAGGGAGTGGAGAAAGGCTGAAAGGAAACCGCTTGCGGTCAGGCAAGTATTTGGTTATTTAGCCAAATAACCAAATTGATGACATCCGCCCAAAAAACCGCCTCCAGCAAACGCGCTGCCGTGATCAAGGCGCTGGCGCACCCGTCCCGCCTGCTCATCGCGGAGGCGCTGATGGAGGGGGAAATGTGTGTGTGTGATCTGAAGGACCTCGTGGGCGCGGACATGTCCACCGTCTCCAAGCACCTGAGCATGATGCGCCAGGCCGGTGTGCTCGTTTCGGACAAGCGCGGCCTCAATATCTACTACCGCCTAGCATGTGACTGCCTCGGTGACTTTCTCCGTTGTCTTGACCAGCTCGCGCCGAAAAAGGCCACAACCAAACCCTGCTGCTAAAACCATGATCATCTCCGAATTCCTCTCCCTCCTCAGCGCGAATGCGGATAAGCCGCTGCTGCTGGTCCTTCCAGATGGCGGCTGCATCCCCGCGCACTACCACATCACCGAAGTGGGCCATGTCATGAAGAACTTCATCGACTGCGGCGGTACCCGGCGCAGGCTGGAGACTTGCCTGCTGCAAACTTGGGTACATGATGATGTCGATCACCGTTTGCTCGCTGGTAAGCTGGCTACCATCTTTGACCGTGCGGGCGATGTGCTGCCGCATCACGAGCTGCCTGTCGAGATCGAATACGAAGACGGGGTCGTGGCGCAGTTTCCGGTGGAGCGCGCGGAAGTCATTGACGGCGCGCTGGCCTTTCACCTTGGCTTGAAGCACGCCGACTGCCTCGCGCGTGGCATCTGCCTGCCCGGCGAATGCGCTCCCAAGCCTGCCGCTGCAGCCATCTCCTGCTGCGCTCCGGGGTCCAAATGCTGCTGAACCTGCTCATGAAAAAACTTCTCGCTGAATTTCTGGGCACCTTCACGCTCGTCTTTGCGGGCACCGGTGCCATCGTCATCAATGCCGCCAGCCATGGGGCCATCACGCACGCGGGCATTGCGCTCACCTTTGGGCTCGTTGTGCTGGCGATGATTCACACCTTTGGCGATGTCAGCGGTGCGCACTTGAACCCCGCCGTCACGCTCGCGTTTGCCGTGGCGCGCCGCTTTGCGTGGCGCGAGGTGCCGGGCTACCTCGGCGCTCAGATTGTCGGCGCGCTGGCGGCCAGTCTGCTGCTGCATGCGCTCTTTCCGCAGGAGGTCACTCTCGGGGCCACGCTGCCAGCGGGATCGGAGATGCAGAGCTTTGTGCTGGAACTGGTGCTCACCGCCATTCTCATGCTGACGATTTTGAGCGTTTCCACCGGTGCCAAGGAAAAGGGCATCACGGCAGGCATCGCCATCGGCGGCGTCATCGCATTGGAGGCCATGTTTGCTGGGCCGGTCTGCGGTGCCTCAATGAATCCCGCCCGCTCCCTGGCTCCTGCGCTCGTCTCCGGCCATCTCGAACATCTCTGGCTCTATCTCGCGGCTCCGGTTCTTGGCGCACTCCTGGCCGTGCCGCTGTGCATCGGCGTGCGTGACAGCGGCTGCTGCAGTGGCCGGTGTGTGACCACTGCCGAATGATCTTTCTCCCATGAAACAACCCACCATCCTCATTCTCTGCACCGGCAACTCCTGCCGCTCTCACCTTGCTGAAGGCATCCTGCGCCGCGCCTTGGGCGATGGCTACACCGTTGCCAGTGCCGGCTCCAAGCCCGCTGGCTACGTGCATCCCCTTGGCATCAAAGCCATGGCGGAGATCGGCATCGACATCTCGGCGCATCATTCCAAGCACCTTGAGGAGTTCCTCAATCAGGACATCGAGACCGTCATCACCGTCTGCGGCAATGCTGACCAGGTTTGCCCCATGTTTCCCGGCCAGATGAACCGCCACCACTGGGGCTTTGATGATCCCGCGCATGCCACCGGCACCGAGGAGGAGCAGATGCAGGTCTTCCGCCGCGTGCGCGATGAGATCCGCGCGGTCTTCGAGTCCTATGCCTCCGGCCGCCAGAATCAGGCTGATCTGGCAAAGACTGTGCCTGCGCTGGCTGCACAGGCCTACAGTGACGGACATCAGGATGAAAACAAGGCAAGCGCCTAGCGCCCTCCTATGAGAATCAAACGCCTCCTGGTGTTGGCAGTGTGCGCCGCTGCGGTCCCCGTTTTTGCCACGCCCACCGGTCTCAACAACATCCCCACGGCTGAAACCATCGATCATCGCACGGTCGCGGTGCAGTACTTCAGCAGCTTTGGTGGTGCCAATCAGTTTGCCACCAGCGGACCCGGCAAAACCTCCGACTGGGTGGGTTTCAAGACCGGCTGGGACTTCAAGCCGTTGCATCTGGAATGGGGGCTCGACAGCGCGCTGGGCACCGGCTACTCCGGCCCGCTGCTGTTTCAGACCAAGGCACGCATTCAGCCTTGGGAGGACGGCATGTTCGCGCTCGGCGTTGCTGGCGTCGCGCTCACTGACACAAGGCGCGCGCGTGATCCCTTCACCTACGCGATGCTGTATCACGACTTCCAAGTCGTGCGCCTGCATGCAGGTTACGGCTTTCAGACCCACGGCGACAGCTTTCTCTTCGGTGTGGACCGCACCTGGAAGGTCTTCAACCGCAATCTCAATCTGAACGCCGACATCGTGCAGTCGCGCAACGATCACGGTCTTATCACGGCCCTTGGCACCAAGTACTTCCTCAGCAAGCACATCGTGTTTGAAGGCTGGGCGAACTTCCCGGACCGTGACCGCGTGAGCGTCATCGCCAAGATCAATTTTGTGTTCACGTTTTAGCGCAAGAAATGAGGATGGCTGCGGGCAGAATGGCGCAACCAGAACGAGGAATGACGAAGCCTTGGCACATGCTGTGGGCGCTTAGTTCATTGCTAGGCCGCCAAAAGCGGCTCTCCCTCTCCCCGCCCCTGACAAGTGACGGTAACTCCTATTTTACTTCGGAGAGAGGGGATTCGCTTTGTGTTCGCGCGATGCGATGAGCTTGAAAGGCTATCAAATAATATAAAGTGCTTATTTCCTGATAGCAGCCGCAGCTACGGGTGGCCCGCAAGCCTCTCAATGCACGCCGTGGTCGGCGAGGTAGCGCTCGGCTTCGAGAGCTGCAGCGCAACCCTGACCGGCGGCGGTGATGGCTTGACGATAGACGTGATCGGCCACGTCACCGGCGGCGAAAAGGCCCTCGGTCTTGGTGCGTGTGCCCTGCGTCTGCAGGATGTAGCCGTTTTCATCGGTATCGACGAGATCGCCGAGGAAACTGCCGTTCGGCACGTGGCCGATGGCGACGAAGACGCACTTGAGCTCCAGTTCGTTCTTCTCTCCGGTGACGAGGTTTTCGAGCGTCACAGCGCGCATCTCGCCTTTCTCGTCGGTGAGGTATTCTGCGACGGTGGAATTCCACACCGGCTTGATCTTCGGATTGGCGAGCGCGCGGTCGGCCATGATCTTGGATGCGCGCAGGGAGTCGCGGCGATGGATCAAATAAACGGTGCTGGCGAATTTGGTGAGGAATCCGGCCTCTTCACAGGCGCTGTCGCCACCGCCGATGACGCAGACGGGGACGTTGCGGTAGAAGGCGCCGTCACAGGTGGCGCAACTGGTCAAACCACGACCGATCAGGCCCTTCTCGTTTGGCAGGCCGAGATGCTTGGGGGAGGCACCCGTGGCAACGATCACCGTGTGGGTTTCATACACAGTGCCGCCATCGGTGTGTACTTCAAAGTGGCCAGCGGCGGTCTTTTTGACGCTGCTGACGAGCGAGTACTCGATGCGTGCGCCGAACTTTTCCGCCTGGGCCTGCATGTTCATCATCAGCTCCGGGCCCATGATGCCGTTGGGGAAACCGGGGAAGTTTTCGACCTCCGTGGTCGTGGTGAGCTGGCCGCCGGGCATGTTGCCGGAGAGGATCAAGGGTTTGAGGTTGGCGCGGCCGGTGTAGATGGCTGCTGTGTAGCCGGCGCAGCCGGTGCCGATGATGATGACGTTTTCCATGTGAACGGGAGGTTGGGAGGGGAAAGAAAGGTCGCGGAAGATGGAAAGGTGGGCCGGGGGTGCAACCAACGCTTTTTGCAGACTCGTTGTTGGAGTTTCCAGTCTCCCGGCTTATCTCAAAATAACCAACGATGTCCAACCCCGCCCCGGATGCCAAAGCCAGCCGCAAATCGCTGGCGACGCTGTTTTTCTGCACAGCGATGCCCATGGGGATGTGGAGTGTGCCGCTGGCAAACGTCTTCAATGCGCACGGTCGGGGGCATCTCGTGCCGTGGGTGTTTGCCACGACAGCCATCGCCGCGTTCATCTCGCCGCTGTTTGTGGGGGCGCTGGCGGATCAAAAGCACTCGCCGGTGCTGCTGCTGCGCTGGCTGGCGGCGGCAACGAGCATCGCCCTGTTCATCACCTGCGGGTCTCTGGAGTGGGGCTGGAGTGACATGATGGTCTTGGTCTGTGCGCAGGTGCATACTCTAGTGGCCACACCGGTGTGGAGCCTGACGAGCAGCATTGTTTTCTCCCAACTGCATGACACCAAGCAGCAGTTTGGCCCGCTGCGTGCCTGCGCCACGGCTGGCTGGATGGTTGGCTGCTGGATCGTGAGTTTTGTGCTGCGGGCCGATGCTTCGCTGGTGGCGGGCGTCACGGCTGCGGGCTTGTGGCTCGTGGTGATGACACTGACCTGGCGGCTGCCGATGATCCCGCCCGGCGAAGTTGTGCATCACCGCACCTGGAAACAGATCCTTGGCCTGGATGCTCTTGGGCTGCTCATTCACCGTGATCACCGCGTTGTCTTCCTGACGGCGGCCTTATACTGCATTCCGCTGGCGGCGTTCTACCCGTACACCTCACGCCAGTTGCACGATCTCGGGGTGCAGCACATCTCGGCAGTCATATCGCTGGGTCAGACGACTGAGGTTCTGGTCATGCTTTTGCTGGCGGGAGTGATGGCGCGTTTTCGGCTGAAGTGGGTGTTCCTTTCGGGCATCGCGATCTGTGTGGTGCGTTTCTCCTTCAATGCGTTCAACACGCTGCCCAGTGTGATGCTGGGCACCTTTCTGCACGGCTTTGCCTACACGCTCTACTTCATTACCACCCAGATCTATCTGGAAGAGCGCATCGATCCGAAGTGGCGGGTGCGTGCGCAGGCGCTGCTGGCCATGCTGATGGGCGGCGTGGGCAATTTGATCGGCTACCTCGGTGGCGGCTGGTGGTATGCGGACTGCACGCAAAACCACGTCACCAACTGGCCCCGCTTCTGGTGGGGAGAGACGGCGCTGACCGCCGCCGTCTGTGTCTTCTTCGCCCTCGCGTATCGAGGGCGTGTGAGGACTGAGTGAGAATCGAGTTGATGAACGGCGGGTTGCGGGGCTTACTCCCCAGCATGATCCCGATGCGCGACATCCAACGCTACTGCGACGGCATTGCCGCCGAGTTCAAGCCGCGCAAGATCATTCTGTTTGGTTCCTACGCCTATGGCAAGCCAACCGAAGATTCGGATGTGGATGTGATGGTGGTCATGTCAAAGAAGCGTTACCGGCGTGATCTGGGCTGGCGCATTCCTGTCAAAGTGCCGCCCAGTTTTCCCCTTGATGTGCTGGTGGAGCCTGAAGACCGGTTGCAACGCCGGATCAATGACCGCGAATGTTTCATCCTTGATGTCACTGAAAAAGGAAAGGTCATGTATGAAGGCGTCCACGCGTGAATGGATCAAAAAAGCGGAGTCGGACTATCAACTGGCCGTTTCACTCACTCGCAGGCGCAAGGTGCTCGCCCATGACCACGCCTGCTTTCATTTCCAGCAGGCGGCGGAAAAATACCTCAAGGCCAGGCTGGAAGAAGCTGACGTCAGGTTCCTCAAGACGCACGACATCGCGGCGCTCATTCAATCTGCCGCATTGATTGAGCCGTTATGGTCTGCCATGACTGCGGCAGGACGCCGACTGAATAAGTTCGCCGTTCATGTGCGCTATCCGGGCGATGATGCCACGGCAGCCGAAATGAGAACCGCGCATGCCGATGCCAAACTGATACGCCAGGAGGCGCGTGACGCGCTAGGTTTGTAAAAGCTCATGCCAGCCCGGCGCGCACGAGCAGCGCCATGGCATCGGGGTCGCGGCCCATGAAGTTCTGGAACAGCTTCGCCGGATCGTCGGAGTTGCCCTTGCTCAGGATCGTGTCGCGGAATTCGCGGCCCACGGCGGGATTCAGCACGCCTTCCTGCTGGAAGCGGGTGAAGGCATCGGCATCCAGTACCTCGGCCCACTTGTAGCTGTAGTAGCCTGCGGCGTAACCGACGGGGCTGCTGAACAGATGGCCGAATCGCCGCGCCATCGTCGGCTGTTCGGTTTTGAGCTCCATGATGTAGCCTTTGAGAATGGAACGCGCGAGTTTGTCGAGGTCCGCGCCTTCATCCATGGCGTGGTGCATGTGCAGTTCGAGGTCGAGCTTGCCGAAGGCGAGCTGGCGCATGATGTCGCTGGCTCTGCGGTAGTTCTTGGCGGCCAGCAGCTTTTTGAAGAGCCGTGGGGGAATCGTTTCGCCGGTTTCATGATGGCGGGCAAAGAGATCGAGGCTCTCACGCTCCCAGCAGAAGTTTTCCATGAGCTGGGAAGGCAGCTCCACAAAGTCCCAGTAAACGCTCACACCATTGAGCGAGGGGATTTCGACATTGCCGCAGAGTTGGTGCAGCAAATGGCCAAATTCATGGAAGACGGTGGTGACTTCATCATGCGTGAGTAGCGCCGGTTTGCCATCGACGGGCGGTGTCATGTTGCCGCAGATGAGGCCCAGGTGCAGGCGGCGGTCGCGCTCGCCACTGGGCGGCACGCCCATTCTGAGATAATTCATCCAGGCACCACCGCGCTTGGAGTCACGCGGATGCCAGTCAGCATAGAAGGAACCGATGTGGACGCCCTTCTCATTGCGCACTTCATAAAACTTCACCTCGGGGTGCCAGACCTCCACGGGGCCTGCTTTGCCCTGCCGGGTGCTGACGTTGGCCGGAGCTTCCTTGCCTGGCTCGACGTAAACGACCTCGCGGCTGATGATGCGCAGGTCGAAGACTTTCTCCGCCAGTTGGAACATGCCGTTGAGCACCCTGTCGATGGGGAAGAAGGGCCGCAGTTCCTCCTCATCAAAATCGTACTTCGACTTGCGCTGCCGCTCGCTCCAAAAGGCGACTTCCCAGGGCTGGAACAGATCGACGGTTTGGTGGGCGTTGTCGGCGCGGAACTCCTGCAGCTCGATGGTTTCATGCTGGAACGCCTCATGCACGCGTGTGTAGAGATCGGTGATGAAGCGGAGCGCGCTCTGGCCATTTTTGGCCATGCGATGATGCAGCACATGATCGGCGAAGTTTGCTTTGCCCATGATCTGCGCTTTCTCATGGCGCAGGCGCAGGATGTTCCAGACGAGTTCGGTGTTGTCGTGCTCGCCGCCGCGGCCAATGCCACAGGAACCTTCCCAGACCTGACGGCGGATACCCTCGTCTTCGAGGTATTCCATGACCGGAATCATCGATGGAGCCTTCAGGGTGAAGCGATAGACCGGCTTCTCTGGCGTGCCGAGATTTTTGGCCAGCGCATCCGCCTTAGCGGCATCAATGGCGGTTTGCGGCAGCCCCTTGAGACGATCCACGTCTTCGATAAGCATCTCCCACTTGTTGGTCGAGTCGAGCACGTTCTCAGAATACTTCTGCGTGTGCTTGGAGAGCTCAGCTTCGATCTCCTCCATGCGCTTCTTCTTGTCCGGCGGCAGGTCGGCACCTGCCTCGATGAAGCCTTCCATGGCTTCCTGCAGGGCGCGTTTACGGACGGGCGTGAGGTGTTTTGCCTCCTCCGTCATGTTGTAGGTGACAAACAGGTCCCAGAGATGCTCGTTGAGCGGGATCTTGGCGAAGAAGGAGCTGACCTCCGACAGCATCTTGTTGTGCGCCTCACGCAGGGCGGGGGAGTTGCACAGCGAATCGAGATGGGTCACCAGACCCCAGGCTTCGTTCAGTTCGCGGGTGCATTCGTCGAGGCCGAGCACGACGGAATCAAAGTTCATCAGCTTGCCGCGATCCTGATCAATGACCGCATCCAGATTCGCCTGCGCTTTTTCAAGGGCGGCGCGGATGTCGGCTTCGATGTGTTCGGGGGTCAGGGTGGACCAGCGGATGTGAAAGTCCTGGGTAAGGAAAGGTGCTGCCATGGTTGGGGCTTTTTTTTGGCGGACGTAAGGGGGGATGGAAAATATGGAACGGTACCGTGAGCGTGCAAATGACATTGCCAGGGTCATTGCTGCTCAAAATGCTGCGCGAATTGACAAAGTGCTTGTGCTTCACAACATGCGCGGACCGTGTCCGACTCCGCCCCCCTTCGCCGTACTCCTCTTCATGCCGTTCATGTGGAAATGGGCGCACGCATGGTGCCCTTTGCCGGCTGGGACATGCCGGTGCAGTACACGGGAATCGTCGATGAACACAAGGCCGTGCGGCAGAGCGTCGGTGTATTTGACATCTCCCACATGGGGCAGTTCATCGTGAGCGGCCCTGGTGCCGCAGCTTTTTTGAACCGGGTGCTGACCAACAACATCACGAAGCTGCAGCCGGGCCAGGGGCAGTACACCCTGCTGCTGAACGGACTTGGCGGCGTGATCGACGACCTGATCGCCTACCGCACCAGCGAGCGTGAATTTTACCTCGTCGTGAATGCTGCGCGCATTGATGCAGACTGGGCGCATCTCGAAACCCAGCTCAACAAGGATGATGAGGTGATGATGGCCAACGCGAGTGATTTCACCGCCGGTCTGGCCATCCAGGGGCCGCAGGCTCGCGCAGTGGCCGCAGCGGTCTTTGGCAGTGATAACTCCTTCCCAGAGCACAACACCATCCTCGTCACCATGACCGACAACGGGCCAATGTGGCTGTGCGGCACCGGTTACACCGGGGAGGAAGGCTTTGAGTTTTTCATGCCCATGGAGACGGCGGAGACATGGTTTCGCAAGATCGTGGATGCCGTGAAGGTGGCAGGCGGCATGCCCTGCGGGCTGGGGGCACGTGACACGCTGCGGCTGGAAATGGGCTATCCGCTCAATGGCAATGATCTTTCGGAAGGGCGCACCCCGCTGCAGGCCGGGCTCGGTTTTTTTGTGGATCTGGACAAAGGAGACTTCACCGGCCGTGAGGCGCTGGTGGCGCAAAAGGCCGCTGGACTGCCCGACAAACTGGCCGCCTTCCGCATGACTGGCGCGGCACCGCCGCCGCGCCCGCATTATCCTGTGGCCTTTGCAGGGGAGATCATCGGCGAGGTGTGCAGCGGCACGCAGTCTCCCAGCCTCGGAGCCGGTATTGGCATGGCCTATGTGCCGCTGAATGCAGCCACGATCGGCAGCACGCTGGAAATTGAGATCCGCGGGCGTCGTTTCCCGGCGGAAGTGGTGAAGAAGCCGTTTTATCGCAAGCCTTCCGTTTAATTCCCAACAGACATCCTCATGAGCAACGTCCCTGAACAACTCCGCTACCGCGACTCCCACGAATGGATCGATCCCACCCAAAGCCCGTCTCCGGTCGGCATCACGGATCATGCGCAGGCGGAACTGACGGATGTGGTCTTCGTGGACCCGCCCAAAGTGGGCACCCAGGTCAGTGCAGGGCAGCAGGTGTGCGTGATCGAGTCGGTCAAAGCGGCGAGTGACATTTATGCTCCGGTGGCGGGTGAGATCGTAGCCATCAATGAGGCGCTGACCGGCGACCCCGGTCTTCTCAACCGTGACCCCTACGCTGGCGGCTGGATTTTTAAAATTCAGCCCTCCACCCCGGCGGAGTTCGAGGCGCTGATGGATGCTGCCGCCTACGGCAAGCACATCGCCTGAACCGGTTGCGGATTTTTTTTGGCTGCAATGAGTGACAGATTCGTTACTCATCACAGACTTCCGATCCATGCCTCCCGAAGCCTCCTCTTCCATTGCCACTGTCCCTGTCGGCTTCCAGCTCAAGCCGATTGATGCCTATCACCGCCGTCACCGCACCTTTCCGGCCAGCGGCTGGGTGGAGCGTATCACCAACCGCTTGCAGGATCTCGTCGAGGCGGTCATTGCGTATTGTTCTGTGCATGGCGATCCACCGATCTATGACTCGCGGCATTTCCCCTGGGTCAAGGACGTCGAAGCAGACTGGCAGAAGGTGCGCGCCGAACTCGACGCGGTGATGACACACCGCGATGCGATGCCCAGTTTTCAGGACATCGTGAAGGAAGTCGGCATGATCCAGGGGGATGACCAGTGGAAGACTTTCTTCCTCAAAGGGGTCGGCATGGACTGCGCGGAAAACGCCCGTCATTGCCCGGAGACCATGAATGTGCTGGCCAAGATTCCTGGCTGCACCACCGGCTTCTTCTCCATCCTTTCGCCGCAGAAGCATATTCCCAATCATCGCGGACCTTGGGCGGGCGTGCTGCGCATGCATCTCGGGCTGATGGTGCCAGAACCACGCGAACAGTGCCGCATTCGCATTGCCGACCAGGTGTATTCCTGGCAGGAGGGGCGCGCGATCATCTTTGATGACACTTATAATCATGAAGTCTGGAACGACACCGACGGCTACCGGGTGGTGCTGTTTGTGGATTTTGAACGTCCGCTGCGCACACCGATTCACTTCTTCAATCACTGGATCATGAACCTGGCCGCGCTGGCACCGTTTTTGCGCGAAGCCAAGGGCAAGCAAAAGGATTCAGAGAAAAAATTCTGGGCCTTGTTTGGCAAGTGACATCGGCGTCCGGCTAGGTACCGTTGCGGCCTCCCAAAACCGCTCCGATTTCGATGCCCACAAATTTCTCCCGCCGTCACATTGGTCCCTCCGCCGCCGAGGCGGAGAGCATGCTGCAAACGCTCGGTTTCACAACGCTCGACGCGCTCATTGATCAGGTGGTGCCCGAGGGCATTCGCGTGCGTGAGCCGCTCAATCTGGCACCACCGCTGAGTGAGGAGCAGGCCCTGCGCCGCATGCGGCAGATCATGGGCCTCAACAAGGTCATGCGCTCGTTCATCGGCCTCGGGTTCCATGACACCTTCACGCCGCCGGTCATCCAGCGGAACATCCTGGAAAATCCCGGCTGGTACACCGCCTACACGCCTTATCAGGCTGAGATCGCCCAGGGTCGTCTTGAGGCACTGATCAATTTCCAGACGATGATCCGCGACCTCACGGCGCTGGATGTCGCGAACGCTTCGCTGCTCGATGAAGGCACCGCCTGTGCCGAGGCTTTGGGCCTGGCGGTGGCGCAGGTGGCCGGGGCCTCGCGCGTGTTTGTCTCGGACCAGTGCCATCCCCACAACATCGAAGTGCTGCGCACACGCATGGACGCGCTGGGGATTCGCGTGGAAGTGGGAGATGTGCTGAAATGGAAGCATGACGGGACCAAAGGACTGGCCGCCGTTCTCGTTCAGTATCCTGACACGCAGGGCATCATTCATGATTTTGCCGAACTGGCGGCGGAGACTCATGAGGCAGGGGCTTTGCTCATCGTCAGCGCCGATCTGCTAGCGCTCACTGTGCTGCGTCCGCCAGGTGAATTTGGGGCAGACATCTGCGTGGGCAACAGCCAGCGCTTCGGCGTGCCCCTGGGTTTTGGCGGGCCGCATGCCGCGTTCATGGCCGTCAAGGATGCCTTGAAGCGCCGCCTGCCCGGCCGCTTGATCGGTGTTTCCAAGGATGCCTCCGGCCGGCCGGCGTATCGGCTTTCTCTGCAAACGCGTGAGCAGCACATCCGCCGAGAAAAGGCCACCAGCAACATCTGCACCGCGCAGGTTCTGCTCGCGGTGATGGCCTCCATGTATGCGGTGTATCACGGGCCGCAGGGTCTCAAGACCATCGCGCACCGCGTGCATGGCGCGGCGGTGTGGCTGGCGGGCGAGCTGCTGCGTGCAGGCCTGGACGTGTTGAGCGACGACTTCTTTGACACCATCAGCGTGCGCGTGCCGAACGCCGATGACCTGCTCAAACGCGCGCTGATCTTCGGCATCAATCTGCGCAAGATCGACGCCACCACCGTGAGCGTCGCGCTCGACGAGCGCGTGCGGGAGGAGGAACTGCTCAATCTTGCCACCGCGTTCGGCATTTCCAAGGCCCAGCAACCGCCGGTGCTTGATGACGCCTCTCCGCTGCACTGCTCCGCGCAGCACCATCGCACCTCCGCGTTTCTGACGCATCCGGTGTTTAACTCGTACCACTCCGAGACGGAGATGATGCGCTACCTGCACCGTCTGGAGTCAAAGGACATCGCGCTGAACCGCAGCATGATTCCTCTCGGCTCATGCACCATGAAACTGAACGCAGCGGCGGAGATGATGCCTCTGAGCTGGCCGGAGGTGAATGGTCTGCACCCCTTTGCGCCGCAGGATCAGACCGAGGGCTACCGCTCCATGTTTGGCGATCTCGAAGCGTGGCTGGCCGAATGCACCGGCTTTGATGCCGTCTCATTGCAACCGAATGCGGGATCTCAGGGTGAATACGCCGGCCTGTTGGCGATCAAGCGCTTCCATGCAGCGCGTGGCGAAGACCACCGCGATGTCTGCCTCATCCCCACTTCGGCGCATGGCACGAACCCGGCCAGCGCAGTCATGTGCGGCTTCAAAGTGGTGCCCGTGGCGTGTGACAACCACGGCAACATTGCCGTCGATGATTTGAAGGCGAAGCTGGACGCTCATAAAACCAAGGTGGCCGCGCTGATGGTCACCTATCCCTCCACGCACGGCGTATTTGAAGAGTCCATCGTCGAAATTTGCCGTCTGGTGCATGAGCACGGCGGTCAGGTTTACATGGACGGTGCGAACATGAACGCGCAGGTGGGGCTGACCTCGCCGGGGCGCATCGGCGCGGATGTGTGCCATCTGAATCTGCACAAGACCTTCTGCATTCCGCATGGGGGTGGCGGGCCGGGCGTTGGTCCCATCGCTGTGGCCGCGCATCTGCGCCCGCATCTGCCAGGGCACCACACCTGGCGGCCGGACCGCCGTGAAGGTGCAGTGTGCTCCGCGCCCTGGGGCAGCGCCAGCATCTGCACCATCTCCTGGATGTACATCGCCATGATGGGGCCGCGCCTCGTTGATGCGACCAAGTACGCCATCCTCAACGCGAACTACATCGCGAGGAAGCTGGAAGCGAATTTCCCCACGCTCTACAAAGGTGCCAAGGGTTTCGTCGCGCACGAGTGCATCCTCGACTTCAGCCATTTCCACAAGGTCACCGTTGAAGACGTGGCGAAGCGGCTGATGGACTTCGGCTACCACGCGCCAACGATGAGCTGGCCTGTGGCAGGCACGCTCATGATCGAGCCCACGGAGAGCGAGAGCCAGGCGGAGATCGACCGCTTCTGCGAGGCCATGCAGTGCATCCACGCGGAAATGGTCGGCGTGGAAAGCAGTCAGTATCATCCGACGGACAACACGCTCAAAATGGCCCCGCATACCGCAGCAGCCGTCACCAAAAGCGACTGGACGCACGCCTACACGCGTGAAGCCGCCGCCTTCCCGCTGCCCTGGGTGCAGGAGTCCAAATACTGGCCGCCGGTCTCGCGCATCGACAATGTCTATGGCGACCGACATCTCGTTTGCACCTGCGTGAGTGTGGAAGAAGCGGCTGCAAGTTGAGGACCGCAGGAGCGTTTCACGGCGCATGAAATTGCTTCTGCCCGTTCTTGCCGCGCTGGCCCTTGTCTCCAGCATTCAGGCTGCGGATGCGCCCCGCCCGAATATCCTTTTCATCATCTTTGATGACTGGGGCTGGCAGCATGCGGGTGCCTATGGCTGTGACTGGGTCAAGACACCCAACTTTGACCGCGTGGCGAAGGAAGGGGTGCTGTTTAAAAACGCCTTCACCTCCAATCCGAAGTGCAGCCCCTGCCGTGCCACGATGCTCACGGGGCGCAACACCTGGCAGCTTGAGGAGGCCGTCTGTCATGGTGGCATCTTTCCGTCCAAGTTTGCTGTGTACCCCGACCTCCTCGAAAAAAGCGGCTACACCGTGGGCCTGACCGGCAAGGGCTGGGGGCCGGGAGAATTCAAACTCGAAGGCCGTACGCGCAATCCTGCCGGGCCTTCGTTTGACCAGTTCAAGCAGGAAGTGCCAGCGAAGGGCATCACCAACACGGACTACCCGCGCAACTTTGCAGCCTTTCTGACGCAGCGCGAAAAAGCACAGCCCTTCTGCTTCTGGATGGGGTTCAAGGAGCCGCACCGGGCCTACGAACTCGACTCCGGTGTGCGTCTAGGCAAGAAACTCGCGGACGTGAAGGTGCCTGGTTACCTGCCTGACAACGCGACGGTGCGCGGTGATTTGGCCGACTACGCGATCGAAGTCGAATGGGGCGATCAGCAGATCGGGCGCACGCTCGATCTGCTGGAGAAGTCCGGCCTGCTGGATGACACACTGGTCATTGTGACCTCAGATCACGGCATGCCGTTTCCTCGCGTGAAGGGGCAGATTTATGAAGACGGCTACCATCTGCCGCTGGCCATGCGCTGGGGGAAGGGGATCAAGCCGGGGCGTGTGGTCGAAGATTTCATCAATGTGCGCGATCTTGCGCCGACGTATCTTGAACTCGCCGGACTGCCGAAGCATGAGCAGATGAGCGGCAGCAGCCTGGTGAACATTCTGCGCAGTGAAAAGAGCGGCTTCATCGAAGACCGCAAGATCATGCTGGCGGGCAAGGAGCGCCATGATCTGGGACGTCCGAACGACTGGGGCTACCCTGTGCGCGCCATCCGCACGCCCGAGTTTTTCTACAGCCACAACTACCACCCCGAACGCTGGCCTGCCTGCAATCCCGAAACCGGCTATGGCAACTGCGACGACGGGCCTACGAAATCCTGGATCGTGGAGAACAAGGGGGTGTTCTATGATCTCGCCTTCAACTACCGTCCGGAAGAAGAGCTGTACGACATCGCCAAAGATCCCGAGTGCCTCAAGAATTTGGCCAAGGACCCACAGTTCGCGGCGAAGAAGCAGGAGCTGCGCACCAAGCTGGAGTCCATCCTCAAAGAGGAAAAAGACCCCCGTGTGCTCGGCAATGAGGCGATCTTTGACACCTACAAATACCTCGGCAACCGCACCCACAAAGGCTACGCCGAATGGGAGGCTCGCCAGCGCGGCGTGCCCCTGCCTGAAGCACCCAAGAAGAAAGGCAAAAAGGCCGCGGACGAGTGAGACGATGAACTCGACTTTGGCGCATTTACGGCGATAACAGCCGCATGCGCCTCTTTTCTCTGCTCCTGCTGTTCGTTTCCTACGGTCTGACGCTTCACGCTGCTGAAAAAGCAGCCACGCCTGATTCGCTCGTCGCTGAACTCTACAAGTCGGAGAAGAACAAAGCCTCGCCGTTCTTCCAGGACAAGAACCGGGCGCTGGTGGACCACTACTTCACTCAGGAACTCGGCGATCTCATTTGGAAAGACGCCACTACCTCCAAAGGCGAGGTTGGCGCGATCGACGGCGATCCGCTCTATGACGCCCAGGACATGGAGATCAAGGAATTCGTCATTCATCCCGCCAAGACGGCAGAGGGCAAGACCACCGTGCTGGTGACTTTCGTGAACTTCAAAGAGAAGAAGAGCATCACCTTCCACTGCGTGCAGCAGGGCGGCGCGTGGAAGATCAGCGACATTCAGTACGCCGACTATGCACTGCTGAAGCTGCTGAAGGACAGTGTCGCGAAGTAAATCCCAAGTGATGCGGGCACTTCTGCCCGCAGCTGGTTTACTTGGAGGTATCAGCACCTTTCGGCGCTTCCGGCGGACGGCGAAATTTGCTGCCACCTTCGGAGTTGGTGCCGCCTTTGGCTGGGCCACCCGTTCCCGGGGCACCTCCGGCCTGGGCCCTGCGCTCCTGCATGGCCTTCATAGCGGCAGCTTTTTCATCGGGATCGAGCACGCCGTTCTTGTTGGCATCAAATTTTTGCAGGATCATCTCCTGCATCTGCCCGCCCCCCTTGGTTGCACCGCCTTTGGCACCGGGGGAGCCCCCCTTTGGGGCACCGCCTTTGCGCTCCTGCATGGCTTTCATCATCGCGGCCTTCTCATCCGGGTCCAGAGTGCCGTTTTTATTGGTGTCAAATTTCTGCAGCATCATCTCCTTCATCTTCTCGCGGCCCTGGCCGCCACCTGCACCTGCCGCACCGGGGCGTTGTTTAGGGGCGTCTGCGGCATGGGTCAGAGAGAAACTGACCGTGAGGGCGAGCAGGAAGGTAGGCAGGAGTTTCATGGCGGTGGTGGGTGCAAGCGCCTTAACACCGGCCCGGGCGGGAAAGTTGCGTGATTTCTTTCCACTCACACCCGGCTTGCCCTTTGGGCAGAAGCCCATTACTCTAACAGCGGGTCGGCCGGAGTGATCGCTGGCATTTTTGCTGCAAGGCGGAGATGCCAGAGGAAAGTCCGGACACCACAGGGCAGCATGCCACGTGAAAGCGTGGGGGCTGCGGTGCAAGCCGCAGTCACAGACAGTATCACAGAAAACAAACCGCCTGCGCGCAAGCGTGGGTAAGGGTGAAACGGCGGGGTAAGAGCCCACCGCCCCAACCGCGAGGAAGGGGGCACGACAAACCTCATGCGGTGCAAGACAGAACAGGAGAAAGGCCCGCCTGGCCGCAAGTCCCGCAAGGGATGGATACCTCCGGGTAATAGTCGCTCCACTGCGCAAGCAGGGGCGGGCTGGTCGCTCAGCCCGACAGATAAATGATCACAGCCAGGTGCCGCAAGGCATCGGGGACACAGAATCCGGCTTATGAGGGCCGATCCACAATGAAGGCGTCGGGAGAAATCCCGGCGCCTTCGCCTTTGTGGGGCACCCCGCCAACCCGCTGTTCTGAACGTGCGCCTGTTGTCATATCAAACCTCGTGCGGAATCACTCAGCGGCCTACACTCTCTTCATGAAATCATCGCTCCTGCTGCTGGCCGTCTCGTTGTTCCTGGTCTCTTGCTATGCCTCGGCGGATGAGGTGCTGGCGGCGAAGCTGAGGGCCTTGTTTCCGCAAGCGGACATGGACCACAACAACGCGCTCTCCACCGATGAGCAGGCGCAGGCGGTCGAGTTTGTGAAGAAGAACCACGGCGAGCAGTGGGCGCGGCAGATTGCGGCGATGTTTTCTCATGCAGCGACGACGGACAAATCGGTGTCATCTGAGAGCTGGCTCAAGCAGGTCGCGGAATATACAAAGCCGGTGGAGAAAAAGACCGAGAAGCTCGCGATGCGAGACGGCATCAAGCTGGCGACGGACATCTACATGCCGCGTGGTGAGGGGCCGTTTCCCGTCATTCTCGCACGCACGCCCTACAACCGGCTCAAGCACAATGAGAGCGCGCCGAACTTCGCCGAGGGCGGTTACGTCTTCGTGAATCAGGACATGCGCGGACGCTTTGAGTCCGAGGGCGAGAACATCCCCTTCATCGGCTGCGGCTGGGGTGAGCATCAGGATGGAGTGGATACGGTGGCATGGATCAAGCAGCAGCCCTGGTGCAATGGCAGCATTGGCACGGTCGGTGGTTCGGCGGGCGGCATCACGCAGAACCTGCTGGCGGGCGCGGCACCCGATGCCTTGAAGGCGCAGTACATCAGCGTGGCACCGGCGGACATGTATTCGGACGTGAGCTACATTGGCAGCGCCTTCCGCAAGGCCGACGTGGAGAACTGGATCAACGGCAACAAGTTTGATCCCAAGGCGCTGTCCATCAACCACGAGCGCCCGAGCTACGACGCTTACTGGCGTGCGAACGACACGAACACGAAGTTTGCAGTGATGACCGTGCCCGCAGTCAACGTCGGCGGCTGGTTCGACATGTTTGCGCAGGGCACGCTCAATCAGTTTATGGGCAGGCAGCATCATGGTGCGCCGGGTTCAAAGGGCACGCAGAAGCTCATCATGGGGCCTTGGCATCATGGCATCGGCCACATGCCCGCCGGTCAGCTCACCTTTCCAAATGCCAAGCCGCCGCAGCAGTACGGCGCGGGCCGCTGGTTTGAGCACTACTTGAAAGGTGACGACAACGGCATCGAGAAAGAACCCGCCGTGGCCTACTACGTGATGGGAGACACCAGCACGTCCGGCGCTCCAGGCAACGAATGGCGCTACGCGAATGACTGGCCCATCCCGGCCAAAGAAACGCTCGTGTATCTCACCGCAGACAAAAAGCTGTCACTGCAAGCACCCGCGTCAGGATCTGCCCACCACGAATACACCTTTGATCCCGCGAACCCATGCCCCACCACTGGCGGCAACAACCTCACCATCGAGCGCGGACCGATGGACCAGCGCAAGGTCGAGAGCCGCGAGGACGCCGTGGTCTTCACCAGCGAGGCACTCGATAAGCCGGTGGAAATCACCGGTCGTCTGTGGGCCAAAATCTTCGTCTCCTCCAGCGCGGCAGACACCGACCTCTCCGTGCGCATTTGTGATGTGTATCCCGACGGCCGCAGCATGCTCATGGCGGAGGGCATCCAGCGCCTGCGTTACCGCAAATCCCGCGAGCAGCCCGAGCCGCTCACGCCCGGTCAGATCGAAGAAGTCACCGTCGATTGCTGGTCCACCAGCCTCATCCTTAACACCGGTCACCGCGTCCGCGTCATGATCACCTCCAGCAATTTCCCCCGCTTTGATGTGAACCCCGGTACTGGGAAGCCTTGGAGCGATGACGGCGAGAAGGTGAAGCAAACCAATCGCATCTATTGCGATGCCGAGCATCCGTCACGGTTGCTGGTGCCGGTAGTTGGTAAGTGATGCGGGCACTCTTGCCCGCAACGAAAGTCCAAGGGACGCTCGCATGCGGGCAAGAGTGTCCTCATCACTCACTCCCTCACAACCCCAGGTCCCCCTCCGCCATAATCGTATGCTTGGGGGCTTGCCTCAGAGGCTCGGGTAGCAGGAAGAAGTGGCACACGCGCTGGTTGCGGGAGAGGATGGCCGGGGGCGGATCCCAGGTGAGGTCATCTGGAAAGGTAGCAGCGGTGACGAGGACGGCACCGCCGGGGAGCAGGCCGGGCTCTTTGACGAGGAGGCCGATCAGGGCGTACAGCTCAGACCGGTCCTCGTTGGTCGTGAAGCTTTCCAGCACATCCCAACTGCGCAGGCCGCGCACGGGCCGGGCGGTGACGAGGAGGTAGGAGCTGAGCACGCCGGCGGCATCCACGAGGCCGAGGAAATGATGCTTTCGCGTGGTGGAGCGGCAGAACCAGCGCAGGTACTCGGGGGTGATCCATTTCTCGATGCGGTCCGCGCGCTGGTAGGGGCGGGCGATGGCGGTGACTTCGGCGGGATCGGTCACCACGAGCTGGTGCGCGGGCAGTGAAGGCCACCAGGAGCGTCCATGCACGCGAGAGGCGATGCCAGCAGGGAAGAAGTGACGGATCACAGTCTGCTCTGCGCGTGCGCCCATCTTGAGCAGGGCCTCCTGCACACGGGGGCTGGGGGTGGTGTGGGTGATCATGCGCTGCTCGGCCACCTCGCGCTGTTGCAGAAAGACGAGCGCCGCCGCTTTGGGGAAGTGTTCGTCCACACAGAAGGTGGTGGCGTACAGCGCCTGGCAGGGCTGCGCCTGCCACGCATGTAGGGCGGGGATGGTGCCGCCGTAGGCGACCAAACGGCCCTCCGCATGCGCCCAGCGACCGCGCTCTGAATCATCTGCTGCAGCGGGGTTTTCATCCCACCAGTGGCGCAGGCGCTGCTCCCAGCCGCGGCCGTTTTGCGGCGGGAGCTGCCGGTTCAGAAACTCCACCAGCTCTGCCCGTGCCTTGGGGGTGTCGGGATAGGGGCTGAGGTCGAGTTTGGGCATGAAGTACGTGGAGACGACTAAGATTCACCGGTAGGGCCAGAGCTTCAAGCGGCGACATCTTCGACTTGGCTTTAAATGTCGTGTCACGGCGGGTGCCACATGGGCGTCTCTGCCCTTGCCTCTTGGTGCGCTTGGCATGCGGCATGAAAGCGCCGGCAAGTGTTGTGGGCACTCTTGCCCGCAAGGCGAGTATTCCAAGTCATGCATTGCAGGCAGGACTGCCCGCATCACTTCAGACGGGCAAAGCAGGCGCTGGCCGAGGCAGAAACTCATCCTTCTTCACCAAAGCAAAGATCAAGAAGAACAGGCCGAAGGGGAGGAAATACCAGAGGATGAAGATCATGAGGCCGCCGTAAATGCACAGGAACCAGAACATCCACTTAGCGCGATAGCGGCAAACAGTGATGGCGATAAGTACGAGCAGAATACCAATCAGTGACAGGGCAATGCCACCCGAGGCTGCCACCAGGACGGCTATCAAAATTTCATCAATGGCGGCGCTCAACAGGGCTGGATCACCGGGCCCGGCGGTGCCGAGTTCATGAAAAGCCTTCATCATTCCAGGCACGGTTCTGGCGAAGCCGATGGCAAAACCAACGAACTGCGCAAGCTGCAACCAAGCACCGAGTTTGGCGATGAAGGCACCGCTGTTGGATGATGGTTCGTTCATGCTTCAGTCCACATACACAAACTCGTTCGAGTTCAGCAAAGCAAGGCAGTAGTCTGCCAGCGCTTCGCGGAAGCCGGGTGTGAGGGCGGTCTGCTTTTGCAGAAACTTCTGCCCGATCTCGATCTCCTGCGGCGTGGGCTGGCGTGAGAGACACTGCATCGTGGCGGCAGTGATGAGCGCAGCGGTATCGGAGCCGTGTTGCTCATTCAATTGCGCGGCGATCTTTTCAGCGATGCCATGGGCAAAGTCGGAATTGAGCAGCATGAGGGCCTGCGGAGCGGTGGTGGAGGCATTGCGCCGTGCGCAGGAGATCTGGGCATCTGGGCGGTCAAAGAGCTCAAAGAGCGGGTTGCGCAGATTGCGCCGGGCGAAGGCGTAGATGCTGCGGCGGGTGTGCTCGCTCACGTCCTTGGTGACCTCAGATTGATTCTTGAGCAGCGTACTGCTGATCTCCTTGGGCAGTGGCAGTTTCACGCCGGGGCCGCCGGTTTTGAGATTGAGCTGGCAGCTAATGCTGAGCATGGCATCGCGCAGCATTTCGCCGGTGAGGCGCGTTGGGGTGGAGCTTTTTTGCTGATAGGTCTGCGACATGACGATGACTTTGTGCAGGCGCTTGAGGCTCCAGTTTTGGCGCGGCAGCTCGGCGGCCAGCCAGTCGAGCAGCGCGGGGTTGGTGGGGGCTTCGCCTTGATGACCGAGATCACCAGGAATGGCGGCGAGTGGTTTGCCAAAGTGCTGCTGCCAGAGGCGATTCGCCATGGTGCGGAGGAAGAGCGCGTTGTCCTTGCTGGCGAGCCATTGCGCGAGTGCGGTGCGGTCAGCTTTCGGTGGAGTAGAGCCAAAGACGCGGGGGAAGGCGGGCTGGATCTCGGGGCCGGGGCGCTTGAAATCGCCGCGCACGAAGACCGTGCTGGCGGGGATGCCTTCGGTATAGACGCGGACGGCGGGGCCGAGCGGCTTGCTGTTTTTGGTCAGCACGGTGTTGTCAAAGAAGGCGCGCAGGCGGTAGAAGTCGGCCTGGCTGATGGGATCGTAAGGATGGTCATGGCACTGCGCGCAGCCGACGGTGAGGCCGAGGCCTACGGCACCAACGGTGGTGGCGATGTCATTGAGCAGGACGTGGCGGCGCTCGCTTTGATTGTTGAGATCCGGCATGTCCGGACAGGAGAAAAGGAAGCCGGTGGCGGTTTCGTCCCCCATCAAATCTCCCGCGATCTGATGCTGCACGAAGGCGTCGAACGGCATGTCGCGATTCAGCGCGTCGATGACCCAGTCGCGGTACTGCCAGGCGTGCTTGCGCTCGGTGTCGTACTCAAAGCCGTCCGTGTCCGCGTAGCGTGCGAGGTCCAGCCACCACTGCGCCCAGTGCTCGCCGTAGCGCGGAGAGGCGAGCAGGCGGTCGGCTAGCGCCTCCAATGACGAATGCCGAATGACGAATGTCGAACCTGAGCGGCACTCATTCACAAAGGCGGTGACTTCTTCCGGCGTGGGCGGCAGGCCGGTAAGATCGAAGGTGAGGCGGCGTATCAGCGTGGCGGGATCTGCGGGCGGCGATGCGTGCTTTGCGAGAGCGTCGATGCCTGTTTTGCCGGGAGTTGCTTGCAGCGGCTTGAAAGCCCAGTGCTCCTTGTCCTCCGGCTTGATCGGCCGTTCGTCCTTCACGGGATCAGCGGCGGCGTGGATGGAGACGGCGTGGGTATTGCCTGTGATAAGCAGGCTCAAGGCGATCGTGATGAGGAGGCTCTTTGGACGTATGAATTTGCCGCAGAGAGGCAAAGAGGCAGAGAAAGCAGAGATTTTTTCATTCAAACTCCGCCCACTCTGCTCCTCTGCCTCTCTGCGGCAAATTCGAGTGTCCGCAGGCCCTCCTTTGATCGCATCACCAGTCATGTTCATGCGAGGATTCCCTTCACGACACCGCTGCCTTCCACGCCCGTCAGTTTCTGATCCAGGCCATTGAGGCGAAAAGTAAGCCGCTCATGATCCAATCCGAGGAGGTGCAGGATGGTGGCGTGCAGATCGTGGATGTGGACTTTGTCTTGAGTGGCACGCAGGCCGAATTCATCCGTGGCACCGTGGATGTGCCCGTGCTTCACACCGGCACCCATGAGCACGGTGGTGAAGCCCCAGGGATTGTGATCTCGGCCCACACCTTTTTCGCTCATGGGCATGCGGCCAAATTCACCGCCCCAGATGACGAGCGTGTCCTCCAGTAGGCCGCGCTGCTTCAGATCGCGCAGCAGGCCAGCCACGGGTTTGTCGGTGCGGGCGCAGTAATCGGTGTGGTTCTTGAGCACGTTCTCGTGCGCGTCCCAGCCATTCGTATCGCCGGAGTAGAGCTGCACAAAGCGCACGCCGCGCTCGATCATGCGGCGTGCCAGCAGGCAGCGGGTGCCGAACTCGCTCGTGGTGGCGTCGTCGATGCCGTAGAGTTTTTTCGTCGCCTCCGTCTCGCGTGAGATGTCCACCGCATCCGGTGCGGCGCTCTGCATGCGGAAAGCGAGCTCGTAACTGCGGATGCGGGCGTCGAGTTCGCTGTCGGCGGCGTGTTGGGCAAGATGCTGCGCATTCATCTGCTGGATGAGATCCAGCGTGGCGCGCTGGCGTGCGCTGCTGTGCGGCCCTTTCAGGTCCAAGATGGGGCTGCCGCCTGCGCGCATGGTGGTGCCCTGATAGGTGGCTGGCAGGTAGCCGCTGCCCCAGGCAGGTGGTCCGCCCTTCAAGCCACCGCCAGGATCTGGCATGACGACGAAGGCGGGCATGTCGGCGTTTTCAGAACCAAGCCCATACGACACCCAGCTCCCCATGCTCGGCTTTCCCATCTGGATGGAGCCGGTGTTCATCTGATAGACGGACTGCGGGTGGTTCACGCTGTCGCCATGGCAGCTGCGGATGACACACATCTCATCGGCCAGCTCCGCCATATGCGGGAGGAAGTCGCTGATCTCGATGCCACTCTGGCCGTACTTGCGAAAGGGTTTCACCGGCGCGAGCAGCGGATTCTGCGCCACCTTGCGCCTTGTCTCCACAGCACCGTAACTGTCAGGAAGCGGCTTGCCCGCATGGCGAATGAGCTCTGGCTTCGGATCAAAAAGATCCACATGGCTCGGCCCGCCATGCATGAAGAGCCAGATCACCCGCTTGGCCTTTGCAGGGAAGTGCGGGCGCGAATCTGCCAGCAGATCAGACAGCGCCACACTGGACAAGCCCATGGCCGTGCTGCCGAGGAAACGGCGGCGGGACAGGGGGGGGAGGGCACTGGGCATGGCGTGAAGACGTTGTAAGGAGGGCGGTTCTAGCGGGTTGGGCGGAGGTAAAGTTGAATTATTCTTGATAAGGTCATTCCAAAAGCCACGGTACGTGTGAGTGAAACAGGGTTGCCAGCAGGACCGGTTGCTGGTTGAAGTCACAAATGAAAAGGATAATACAATGCATCTGCGTCATGATTTTCTGTGCCGCATGTCAAAGCAGCAAAAATTCAGGTTTGAATTCCAGTGATGGGATTGCAAAGTCTGAAGAGACGAACGTCTTTGCGATGGTGCTGTCGAGTTATCTTAAAAGGGTTTCAACCCATCGCGGAACGAAAGACTGGACTTATATCATCAACCTTTCACCTGAGAGGACTGCGGAGTTGTTGGCGACAAACAGGTTCTCCAAAAATGTCAAATTAGTTTCGAAATCGAAACTGCCTTCTGATATGAATGGAGCTAGTATTGTAACGATTCAAATAATCGGCACTAAGTCCGGCTCGAAATGTGAGATAGAAATCGATGAGATTACATCTTTGCTTGCTGCACAGACTTGGATTTATAAGTGCGTAAAATTCGGAGGCTCGTGGTATATCGTCAAGCATCGACTTTTCTGTATAGCCTGATGGCTGAGGCTTCGCAATAATTTCAAACCGGCGCAGCACTGCATTCTGCTTCTCGCTTGCGCTAGGAAGGTGACCAAAAGCCGTAGTCGCTTCCGTCGTGTGCCTGTTCACTCGCACGCGAACCGAACAACTCCATCCGGGCGCCACCGGCTGCGCAAGCGCATGGGGAGGCTCCAGTTGCGGCGCAACTGGGCAACTTTACAGCATCTTCTGCATCCACAGCACATCGAGCCATCGCCCATGCTTGTGCCCCACTTCCTTCAGATGCGACACTTTGACGAATCCGAACTTCGCATGCAGGGCGATGCTCCCCGCTTGATCCGCATCAATGCCCCCAAGAACGGTGTGATGGCCGATTTTTTTCGCGAGTTCGAGCAGCTCGCCCAGTAGCAGGCTGCCCAGGCCTTTGCCCTGGTGCGCGTGGTGCAGATACACCGAATCCTCCACGCTGTGGCAGTAGGCCTGGCGCGGATGAAAGCGGCTGAGCGAACCCCAGCCGATCACGATTCCCTCTTCCTCGGCCACGATCACGGGATGCTCCGGGCCGTGCGCGTCAAACCAGTCGCGTCGTTCCTGCGCGGTGCTGGGCACGGTCTGGTAGGTGCAGGTGCTGTGCTCCACGTAGTGATTGTAAATGGCGTTGATGGCCGGGAGGTCGGTGAGCGTGGCGGGGCGGAGCGTGGCGGGCATAGGGCAGGAGGCGGGTGGTGTTTGGACGAATGGCAGGTGCGGCGGTGTAGCGCAAGCCTCCGGCTTGCTGGGTTGGTGCGGCGAAGCTTCCCGCCCGCTCGATTTTCAATTCTTGACTCTCCGGCGCGGAATCTCCATTCTCGCGGCCCTCAGTCGAAAATTCACCAACCACTTAACAAACACATTTATTATGGCCATCAAAGTCGGAGTCATCGGAGCAGGCGGCATGTTGCAGTATCACGCGGCGGGGTTCCGCCAGGCAGGCGCGGAGATCGTGGCCGTGGCCGATGCGGCCCCTGGAGCAGCCGCCAAGGCAGCGGAGAAATATGGCATCGCCAAGGCGTATGAATCCGTGGAAGCCATGCTGAAGGGCAGCCCGGAGATCAAGGCGGTGAGCGTCATCGTGCCGAACAAATTTCACAAGCCGCTCACGCTTCAATGCCTCAAGGCCGGCAAACACGTCTTCTCCGAGAAGCCCCCGGCGCTGAACGCCAAGGAGGTGAAGGAAATCATCGTCGCCGCCAAGAAGGCCGGCAAAAAGGTGCTCTTCAACTTCAACAACCGCGCCCGTCCTGAGTCCCAGGCGATGATGAAGTACATCAACGACGGCGTCGTGGGCAAAATCAATTCCGCGCAGGCCAAGTGGATCCGCCGCACCGGTATCCCCGGCTTCGGCGGCTGGTTCACCACCAAGGCGCTCTCTGGTGGCGGCCCGCTCATTGACCTGCTGCACATGGTCGATCTGGCCATGTACTTCATGGGTTATCCTGAGCCTGCACACGTCCTCGGCCAGACCTTCTCCGACTTCATCCAGGACAAGCAGTTCAAAGGCCCCTGGGGCATCCCCGACCGCGTGGGCGGCACCACCGACGTGGAAAACGCCGCACACGGTTTCGTGACCTTCAAGACCGGTCAGGTGCTCAGCCTCCAAGTTTCCTGGGCCGAGATGATCAAGCGCGAGGAAGTCTCCGTAGTCTTCCAGGGCACCAAGGCCGGTGGCAAGGTGGAGCGCCTCTTCGGCATCGACGGTCTGGACAACACCGCCATCGACACCTGCGAGCTCTACGTGCAGGAAAACGGCAACAGCGTGAACCGCAGCATCACCGTGCCAGCCTGTGAAGACATGGGCCGCATCGGTTCCGCCGCCAACTTCATCGAAGCCATCGAAGGCAAAGCCACCGCTCTGAACACCCCCGAGCAGGCCCTGCGCCTGATGCAGGTGATCGACGCGATCTACGCCTCTGCCAAGACGAAAAAGCCAGTGAAGATCTGAGTGGTCGAGTGATTTGTCGAAACGGGGAGAACGGGCGTGGGCTTGTTCTCCCTGTTTTTGTTATCTTTGCTTTTGATGCTATGGCAACCTTCCTTCAGCGACTGAAATTTGCTTGGGGCTATTTTGTTCGAGGACGTCATCGTGCATCACCTGTCGCGGTGCCGCCTGATTTTTCGTATCCACCGCCTGATCCTCAGTTGATGGGCTTCATGGTGGACATGTATCGCGCGCATGGTGCTGAAACGGTTCGGGCAGGAAACTGGGTTTGCATTAATCGTGGACGTGCATTCACTCGCGCAGCTTACTTCGACATCCAGCAGCATCCCAAGAATCTCATTCTTCAGACGAATTTCATCACCGTCACCAAGGATGGAATTCACATAGCGGAGGCCTTTGCGGGGATTGGCACAGATCTTTCCAGCGCCCTGCGGGATGCCTGCCAAGGTTATCAAGATTCTACTTTCCACGCACTTTTTGGGCAGCCCTGTGACCATGTCGAACGTGAGAAATGGATGGTTAATGGCATATCTCGAAACATCACCATGGGCATGCTTCGTATACGGGGTGTCTTACTGCATGAATTGTGGCCACCTGTATTTGAAGGCATTCAAAGCCACGTTCAAAATTTTCCACTAACGGGTGGATTGCATTGGTGCCGTTACTTTTACGCCAGTCATCCCGTAGAGCCACCCACGATCGAAGTGCTCTTGGATAATGAAACCTGCGAGCCATTGCAGAGCCAGGCGGCAGAACTGCCATGGCCGAAGGCTGAAGGCTACTATTTCATTCGTCTGTTCTTCACTATTCAAGACTCACCAGGGAGTTAGTGCGTGTTCAGTGTTGTAGCGAAGAGCTAGCTATAGCACCTGCTAACGGCCACTGCTCCCTCCCCGATGGCGGAGCCATCTCAGCCTGTAGCGAGGGGTTGAGCGAAGCGACACCCCTCGTCAGCGCGCGCGTCGTTCTCGCCAAGGCCCAAGCATCGCGTAGCGATGCCAGCACGAGCGTCCCCAACGCTCTCCTTTCCTCCCGTTTCTCACGGACAAGGATGACGAGCAGCGAAGAGTTGAGCGCAGCAGCACCTGCTCGTATCTTGCATGCGTAGAAAAGCACCGCAATGCAGTGCCAGCCTTTCCGCACCATGCCCAACACCTTCACCAGCCTGCATTACCACATCGTTTTCTCCGCGAGAAACCGCGAGCCGTGGATCTCCCGCGAATGGCGCTCGCGTTTGTGGGAGTATCTCGGCGGCACCCTGCGCGGGCTGGGTGCGCATTCACACGAGGTTGGCGGGGTGGCGGACCACGTGCATCTGGTGGTTTCGCTGAAACCCACGCACATGATCTCGAAGGTGCTGCAGGAGTTGAAGAAGGCATCCTCGGTTTGGGTGCATGAGGAGATGCATGTGCCGGAGTTTGCCTGGCAGGACGGCTACGCGGCCTTCACGGTGAGCGCGTCGGTGCTGCCGGAGGTGGTGGCGTATGTGCGCGGGCAGGAGGAGCATCATCGCACGCGCAGTTTCCGGGAGGAACTGGAGATCATGCTGAAGAAGTCCGGCGTGAATTTTGAGCCGAAGTATTTGGAGTGATGAAGGTTTGCTGGGGCGTCCATGCCTATGCCGGCGAGAGCGTATGGGACGCTCAGGCTGGCATCGCTACGCGATGCGGGTGCGTGAAGGGGGCTGCTGGGCTTTCGGACGAGGGGTGTCGCTTCGCTCAACCCCTCGCTACAGGCTGGGATGGCTCCGCCATCCTCCTTGCCGGAAATGAGTTTTAAAAAACGCCATAGAGCACGAACTACGGTGAGGGGTGTCCAAAAAAGAGCGATGCCAGCCCTCGCCAGCATCGCTCCAAGAATCAACTCCTGCTCTTACGACAACCCACCTCGCTCACTGCTCAGCGTCGCATCGCCATACTTCCCGCGTGTGCTGGCCGTATAGTCCAGCGGCGTCCACGCCGCATTGTTTGCGGAGGATGCGACGACAGCTTCGATGAATGCCATGCCAGCCACGCCTTCTTCGATAGTCGGGTAGTCCATGTCCAAGGGGTTCGGCGTGGTGCCGTTGCTGACGGCGCGGACGTGGTTGGCGAAGTTGCGATAGATGTTCGCGAAGCCTTCCAGATAGCCTTCGGGATGGCCGGAGGGCGTGCGCGTGGCGGCGGCGGCGGCGCTGCCGAGGTAGCCCATGCCGGTGCGGTAGATCTGCTTCGGCTTGTCCAGGGAGGTGACAATCATCGTATTGGGATCAAGCTGCGACCACTCGATGCCGCCCAGGGAGCCATAGACGCGGAGGCTCAGGTTGTTTTCACAGCCGACGCTGATCTGGCTGGAGTGCAGCACGCCCTTGGCGCCGTTGGTGAAGCGCAGCAGCACGTTGCCATCGTCTTCCAGACGGCGGCCTTCTTTGGCCAGGAAGATGGTGAGGTCTGCGGCCAGCTCCTTGATATGCAAACCGGTCACGTATTCCGCGAGGTTGATCGCGTGCGTGCCGATGTCTCCCATGCAGCCCGCCGCACCGCAGATGGCGGGGTCCACACGCCAGGCAGCCTGTTTCTGTCCGGTGTTTTCCAGCATGGTGGCCAGCCAGCCCTGCGGGTATTCGACGACGACTTTGCGGATCTCGCCGAGCTTGCCTTCTTCGATCATCTGCCGGGCCTGGCGCATGAGCGGGTAGCCGGTGTAGTTGTAAGTCACGCCATAGAGCTTGCCGGTGGCCTTGACGATCTCCGCCAGTTCCTTGGCCTGCGCGAGGTTGAAGGTGGCGGGCTTGTCTGAGAGCACGTGGAAGCCGGCCTCCAGCGCGGCTTTGGCGGCAGCGAAGTGTACGTGGTTCGGCGTGACGATGGAAACGAAGTCCATGCGCTTGTCTGCAGGCAGCGCGGACTCCGTGCGGAGCATCTCTTCAAAGTTGCCGTAGCAGCGCTCGGCAGGCAGGTGGAAGTCCGCGCCGCTGTCCTTGGAGCGCTGGGGGTCGGAGGAAAAAGCGCCGCTGACGAGTTCAATCTGCTGATCGATCGATGCTGCGATGCGATGAACGCCGCCAATGAAGGCGCCGCGTCCGCCGCCGATCATGCCATAACGAATTTTCCGGCTCATAAAAGTGCTGTGCTGAAGTGTGGGGTGGTTGAGAAAGGGAAGTCGAGTGTGCGCAGAGGGTGCGGGGGGTCAAGTGCATCCGTGCGCCGGGTTGCGGCTGGGAAACCTCAAAAATCAACAATCGAATGTTCGACAATCCTCAATCAATCCGGGGGGGACGACATCGCAGCGGCTGCGCTGAGCGGGAGCGATTGACGATTGTTGAGCAAACGATTGCTGATTTTTGAGGTGGGTGGCAGCATCCGGGCACAAAAAACCCCGAAGAGGCAAACCCAACGCGCTCAGGCGTCCTCTCCGGGGCTATGTCGTCGAAACACCGCAGAGCGGTGCGCATGGCGACAAAGTTTACGCGGCCATCAGGGCCGGACCGCCGTGCTTCATGCGGCTGCGGAATTCCGTGGGGGATTCATCGGCGATGCGGCGGAAGCTGCGGTTGAAATGGGACAGGCTCTGGAAGCCCACGTCGTAGGCCACTTCGGTGATGCGGGCGGCAGGCTTCATCAGCATGCGCTTGGCCTTTTCCACGCGGGCGCGGTTCACGAAGTCGGTGAAGGTCAGGCCGGTGGCGCGCTTGAAGAGCTTGCAGAAGTGGAAGGGACTCACGTTCACCGCGCTGGCCACGGCTTCGAGGGACATCGGCTCGGCCAGATGGGCGTGAATGAAGGTCTTGGCATTGCGCACGGCTTCGGGCTCATGCGTGGCGGTGGCAAAAAGCAGGCGGTGCGCGCAGTCTCCGAGCTGGAGCGCAAAGGATTGCAGGATGGCCACGGCGGCCTCATAGCGAGCGGGTTCCATCACGGGGACGTGTTCGAAGTGTACCTTGGCACCACGGATTTCTGCGGCGGTGCGGTTGTCATCGAGAAGCGCCTTGGCCACTGGAGCGAAGTTTTCGGCACTGGCAGGCTGGAGGCGCACGGCACCGGTCAGCATGAGGGCGATGGTGTTTTTACCCACGCGCACCGGAACCTTGGTTTCCACCACTCCGGCGACGCCCTGGCGGGTCACAACGTCATTGATGGGGGAGTCATCCTGAGTAGCTTCCAGGCTCAGCGGCAGGCTGGTCAGCGTGTGGAAGGCCTTCTGGTAGTGCTGGAACAGTTCGCTCTCAGCAAGATTCAGGATGAAACGTTGGCGGGGGGAGGTATGGGCGGTGCAGGTGTTCATAGCGCGTTCGTGGTTTGTGTTCACGGGAGCTATGATGCCCTGCTGCGGAATTTGCGATATTGTCGTCCGATACGGTACCTGCCGTCATGATGCACCGCAATTTCAGCATAGTGGATTCCATTAGCGCTGACTGTCCCTTGCGCTGGCTGCGCGGTTCTTGGTGCCGCCCTAGTGTGGATGAACCTGCCAGACAGCTATGACCTTCATCTGGTCGTTGCCGAGATGCGGCTCGTTTTAAAGCACATCAAGCCCTGCGCGCAGGCCGCTGCCTGATTTGCGCCCTGCAACGCCAAGCCATCTCACCCACGTCAAACCAACGGCTTGGGCACCATCGCGATCACCATCAGCACCTTGGAGATTTTGATGCCGAGGCGGATGGCAATGGTATCGGGCGATTTCCCCCGGGCGAAGAGGCTTTGAATTTCTTTCTCTTTGGGAGTCAGGTTGGGTTTATCAGTCATAAAGATGCTGACAGCGCCACTGCCTCCAGCGTTCATTGACCAGCACAAACCCTTTCGCTGCGAACAGGGAAGGGGAGGTTTCCTGCTGCTTCACGGCTGCGTCACCCGCAGCCGGGTGAAAAGGTGCGGCGTCCCGCTGACCGGCTGCAGCGTCTGCACGGTGACCGTCTGCGTCAGTCCGTTCCCGTCATCGACGGCACTCACTTCCTGCGTGTAGAGGCTGCCCGAGTTCCACGTCAGCAGGTCCTGGGACACCTCTACAATGTAGCTGATGCCAGCGGCACCCAGGAGGCGGGTGTAGGACACCGTCAGGAAAGTGCTGCCGTTGTTCGTTCGCCAACTGCTGCCAAGCGGCGGGCTGAAATTGAGCGCCTTCGGGTCCCGGTTCAGCGCATACTCCAGCAGATTCGGTAGGCCATTGTGGTTGGGGTCCGCCAGAGCACCGCTGACCGTTGGGTCCGCCTGCTCAGCCACGGTGAATTTGGCCGTCGTCCACGCAGTGAACGGCGTTTGAATCGTCAGACCGTAAGTTTTCTGCGCGGTCAGTGCCACAGCATCCGTCGCCTGCACGATGAAAGAAAAAGTGCCCCCCGCCGTCGGCGTGCCGCTTAGCACGCCCGCGCCGCTCAGGCTCAGTCCTGCAGGCACCGCACCGCCGCTGATCGCATAAACGTACGGTGCCGTGCCCCCGCCTGCCGCAAAGGTCTGGCTGTAGGTCGTGCCGGTCAGCCCGCCTGCCAGTGGCGATGCGGTTGTCAGGGCCGGAGAGAGCGAGCGCAAGAGCTCATACCAGTCCGCCACGCCGTTCTGATTCGCATCCACCACGCGCAGCAGGTTCAGCCGCCCGCCCGTGGCCACCTTGCCGCTGAGTCCAGCTTTGGCATCCACCGCAGCAAGAATGCGCTGGCGGCGCTGCGCCATCGTTTCTTCCGGGTTGTTCGTCCCCGCCAGGGCTGCGGCCCCCGTCACATGCGGCGTAGCCATGGAGGTGCCATTGAGAAACTGGTAGTTGCCCGTGACGGAAAGCGTCCCTGTTTTCGGCAGTGCCGCCTTGAGCGCCAGACCATCCGCCTGGGAGATGGCATACACCGGCAGCCACGCCAAGGCGCTGCCCAGCGTGAAGGTGAGGGCTCCCGTGGTGTTGTTATAAATGATCACCGCAGTGGCACCCGCTGCTTTGGCATTCGTCGCCTTGGTGGCAAAGGTCAGCGTGCCACGGGAAATCAGGGCGATGTTGCCGCTCACCGCCGGCGGGAAATCGGCAGGGTTGCCGATACCACAATCCACCAGGTTGCCGCTCACACCCGGTGTCAGGCCAGTGAATGTGAGGGGTGTCGAGGCATACGTCGTGCCCCCGGCCTGAAAGCTGACCGTCGAGGGCTGCAATGAAAGGATGTTCGAACCCGGAGCCGCGATGTCCACATTCGCCGCCCCATAGTTCGAGTAGCTCGCCAGCGCGTCATTCTGGTCCGTTGCCGCCACCACGATCATGTTGGCCAGCCGGTAGTTGCCCGGATAATCTGCCGTCGTGTCGTTGTTGGTGCTGGCGTTCCCAGCAGCAGCGCAGAACAGGATACCAGCGTCAGACAGGGCCTGGATCGCCGCGCTTTCGGAGCTGCTGCTGCTGCCGCCGCCATAGGAGGCATTCACCGCCACAATGTTCACCCCCCGGCTCTTCATCTGCGCGATGTACTGCAGTGCCGTGATTTCCGCCGCAGTGCTGATCGTGTTCCCGTCCGAGGACACTTTGCAGGCCATGATCTGCGCCCGCTCATTCACACCGATGGTCCCTAGCGCATTGTTCCCCACCGCCGCGATCGTGCCTGACACATGCGTGCCATGGTAGCCGGAGTCCGACGGCGCACCGGTGCCGCCCACGAAGTCAAAGCCGTTCACATCGTCAACGTAGTTATTGCCGTCATCATCGACCCCGTTGCCCGCGATCTCGCCGCTGTTCACCCACATGTTCGCAGCCAAGTCGGGATGCACAAAATCCACGCCCGTGTCCACCACTGCCACCACCACCTGCGCGGGGTTGATCGTCCGCGCCATCGCGCGAGCGGGCAGAAATTTCGTATCTGCACCCGACGTCCCCGTTGTGCCGTTTGCACTTTGTCCGGTATTTTGCAGCGCCCACATTTCCGCAAAGCGCGTGTCATTCGGCGTAGTGGAGACATAGCGCAGGTAGTTCGGCTCCACCGTCTCCACATCAGGGTCGTTCTTGAGGTCAGCGATCAGCGCCGTCGTCGTTTTGGTCGCATGATGAACCAGGCCCGTCTGGCACTGGCGCTTACTGGAAAGCCACGCAAAATGCCGCGTAAAGCCCAGTGCTCTCTTGTTCAGCGTCGCAGTCGCACTGGCGAGCGTGGCCGTGGCCTTGAAAGTCACGATGACCTCGCCCTCCACATAATCCGGCACCGCCTGCCCCGCCGCCGTCAGCCGCAGCAACGCACCCGCTAGCAGCACCGCGAGCGTGCGCGAGGCGAATCTGCGTGAGCGGGATAGCCGGGGAACCAAGTGCATTGAGGGAGGTGAATTACGACTCCAGTCACCCTGGAACGTTCACTTATCCCTCTCCCGGCATGTTTTGTCGAGGGCCAGCGCGGGGCGCTCTGGTGTTCGTACGGCGCTCTGCTCTCAGATGGACAAATATTTTGTGACAAATACCGCTTCGGTCCCTACTTCAGAAACGGCATGAACCCATTCACTCAACAACGCATCTTAGATGGCGATCTCGACGCTTATGGCGAGGTCGTGCGGGAGCACCAGGACATGCTGCTGGGTTATGCGCTGCGTCGGCTGAGTGATTGGACGCTGGCTGAGGAAGTCGTGCAGCTCACTTTCATCCGCGCCTACCAGAGGCTGGCAGAGTTCCGGGCGGACGAGGAGTTTGGCGTTTGGCTTTGCGTGACTTGCAAATACTTGATCCTCACGGAGCGAGAAAAGAAGCGGCTAGAGGCAAGCAACCTGTCGAGTTTCCGCGAACAGTTGGAGTACGAGATTACATCCGCTTTGACGGAAGACATCGAACCCGATTTTCGCCTGGATCAATTGGCCGGTCTAAGGGGCTGCGTGGGGAAGCTGGGGCGCGAAGCTGCGGATCTGGTGGCGCTGCGCTACTTCAACAAGCGGAGTTGCAAAGAAATCGCGGAGCTGAAGCAGCGCACAGTAAGTTGGGTGACGACGACGTTGAACCGGGTCAGGAAGATGCTGCGTGAGTGCGTGGAGAGATCACTTCAATCGGGAGGGGTGTCATGAATGACGAACGATTCAACGAACTGCTGGAGGCCTATGCAGAAGGGACGCTCGGTGATGATGCGTCACTGGAGTTGCTCACGGCTTTCGCGGCGGATGCGGATTTGAAGGAGCGGTTTCTGATTGAACTCCGCCTGCAAAATTCGCTGCGTGGGCTGCCTCTGCTAGATGAAGCGGACCGCAGGGTGAAGGACGTGCTGCAATGCATTCTTCCTGGCAGGACATCTCGCGATATTTCGGCTGCGGTGTTGTCTGTGCTGAGAACCTCGAAGCCGAGCAGGCAATGGTATCCAGCGGCGAAATGGGTGAAGGGCTTGGCTGCGGTGGTCGCTCTGGGATTGTTCGTGATGTGGAGTTTGCCAAAGGCCGACGAGTCACTCGCCACCGTGGCACATCAGATCGATGCCACATGGTCTGGTGACCGAAAGTTCGCTCCAGGTGAGCGAGTCAGGAAAGGTCATCTAAGATTGGCAGCAGGCGTGGTGCGGCTCGATTTTGCCAAGGACGTCCGGTTGACTCTGGAAGGTCCGGCTGACCTCGAACTCATCGGGCCTGGTGAGACACGACTTCATTCGGGAAAGCTCACCGCTAATGTCCCGCCGGATGGAATCGGATTCCAGGTCCACACCGAGCGGGCCAAGGTGGTGGATCTCGGAACGACCTTCGGGGTCTCTGTAGGGACGAATAGTGCGACGGATGTGGCGGTCTATGAGGGGCAGGTCGCGGTGACATCGCTCGCCAGTCGTGAGGAGAAGATTATTAATGAAGGCAGTGAGGTGACTTTCAATGAAGGCCCGGGGTTGCTCGCGCCCAGAAAGTTCAATACCCACTCCTTCCGAGGCTGGCCGGTGTTGTTTGGGGTTGTGAACACGGGAGGCAAGATCCGCTTCGCCTCTCCGCAGCCCCATCTGAATCCAGCGGATGTCACCGATGGCGACAACATAGTGATCTTCCCAGAACGGTTCGCGACCAAGCTGAGAACGGACTTCACAGTGAGCATCACCGAACCCGGTGACTACGGGCCAGATGAAATTATCGGACGAAAGGAGACACTCAGGCCTGAAAAGCGGCGCGTGAACACTTATCTCATCCAATACCATCCGCCGCAGGCGGAGGATACGACCAAGTCCAATCCCGGGCGCTTCGTCGGCGAAGTGAGCTTTGACAGGCCGATCATCGCGATCATCGCCGATGGCGATCAACTCAAGGCCAGCGATCAAGTCTTGGGAAAGAAGCGCTTCGACTATTCGCAGGGCTCGCAGCGTGCTCTCAAGAACGGCGACCACCTCTCGCTGAGCCAAGATCGCCGCATGCTCAAGCTCGACTGGCAGGCGATTGCAGACGGTGTGAATCAGATCCGCGTCATCGTGGATGTATCCGATCCGCAGTCGATGCGGTGATGAAGTGCTTCACTTCTTTTTTCTGCCGCTGCTGTGACATTTCCAGCGCTCGCCCCTACTTCGAGTACATCCCTTTCCCCGCATGCATCATCGTATCATTCCTGTTCTCGTAACCGTGCTCTCTTTGTTTGGCCTGAACCAAAGGACAACTGCTGCGCCTGTGCCGATAACGGGCCCCAGTCTCAGCACCTTCGCCAGCGATGATGCCTTTCTGGATTACATCGAACAGGCGACCTTCCAATATTTCTGGAATGAGGCCGCTCCCAACGGTTTGATCATGTCCTCATCGGATGCCAACCTTGCTTCTCCAACCTCCACCGGGCTGGCGTTAAGCGCTTACAACATTGCCATTGAGCGTGGCTGGATCACCCGCAGTGCCGGGGCGGCCCGGGTGCTGACCACGTTGCAAACGTTTTGGAATACCCCGCAATCCGACGTTCCCGGAAATCTCAATTCTTCCGGCAGCCACGGTTTCTACTACAACCGGCTGGATCCATCCACGTGCTACCGGGACAGCACCAACCAGGGAGTGTCATCAGGCTCCACATCCATATTCCTCATGGGGGTGATTGATGTGGGGCTCTTTTTCAACAATCCGAATGACCCCACTGAAACTGCGATTCGCGCACTCGCGGATAATCTCGTTAGCCGGGCCAATTATTTCTTCATGAAGAGTCCTGACAATGGGATATACGCCAACTGGTCGCCGGAGACAGGATATGGTAACGGCGACTGGAGTGGCAGCCCGCAAGGCTACTACCTTTATTTGGTCGGAATGGGCGTGCCCAACAATCCGTTACCCTCAGTGTGCTGGGACGCCTGGACCCAATCATACGGATGGCAAACATGGTATGGATATAACTATGTGTATACTCCTGCGCTGTTTCAGCACACTTACACGCACTGCTGGTTTGATCTGCGAGGGATTACTGACACGTATATGTGGCAGCGGGGAAGCGACTATTTTGAAGATGCCCGCCGCGCCACCTATGCGACGCAAGCGTATGCCGTTGCCAATCCGCTTAACTTTGCCAACTACGGAGCCAATGAGTGGGGTTTCGGTGACAGCAGCGGACCGAACGGCTACAACGTTTATGGCGGTCCTCCCAGCAATAGCGAACCCGATCAAGGCGTCATCTCTCCCGCGCAGGTGGCCGGAGCCATTCCTTTTGCGCCGGAAATCTGCATCCCTACGCTCAAGAACATCTATTCCAAATACGGCAATCTGATGTGGACGACCGAAGGGTTTCGAGATTGCTATGTCGCCAGTCCGAACGCTTGGAGCGGCACCTATTTCTCCGACCGGAATACGGCGCTTCATCTGGGCCGCACGCTGATGGCGATTGAAAATTACCGGTCCGGTTCGACCTGGAAGCGAATGAAGACCAGCCCCATTATCCAAAGGGGGTTGGCGCAGGCCGGATTTACACCATCATCCCCCCACAGCCTCGTGCCCGCTTCCTGGAACTATGTGGACGTCGGCTTGTCGAATGGAAATGCCGCCGGTTTTTCATATTACACGAATGGAGTCTATCAGGTGACAGGCGGCGGCACCATTAATGCTGGAACCACGGATGCGTTTCAATACAGCCTCGTGCCTGCCAGCGGGGATTGCGTGGTTCAGGCGCAGATCACCAGCATCGGGGATGCGAGCACGAGCAGCTCGGCACGGGCAGGCGTGATGATCAGGGAGACGCTCGATCCCAGTTCCACTCACGCCGCGATGCTGTTCCAGCCTCTGGCAGCAAACGGCGCGACATTCTATTCGCGCAAAACCACTGGAGGAATCAACACAACAAGTGCCCACACAACGGGAATTGCGGCGCCTTATTGGGTAAAGGTGACTCGCACTGGGAACAGCTTTTCTGGATTCGTCTCTGCGGATGGAGCGACCTGGACGCGAGTGGGAGCCACGCAAACCATCAACATGGCCGCCAATGTGTATATGGGCCTGACCGTGTCTTCTTCGACACCCGGCTCGCCTTGTCAGAGCACTTTCGCCAACGTCACCTTTTCAAGCTCGGTCCAGCCGGCGGTCTTGTGGAGCTACACCTATTTCGGGTTGAGTGCCACCAACTCCCAAGTGAGTGGTGACACGATAATCAACAATCAGGCGGGTATCAAAAACCTGATGGCCTATGCTCTTGGCACAAATCCGTACACCGCCACAGTCGGCCTTCTGCCGGAAAGCGGCATCGCGTCCGTGTCGGGCAGCAACTATCTGCGATTTAATTTCACTCGAAACATTGCCGCAACAGACATCACCTACACAATTCAGGGCTCGTCGGATCTTAACAATTGGAGCACGATTAGCACGTATAGCGGAGGAGTATGGAGTCCGAACTCCATTGTCACTGATACCGCAGGTGTTGTGTCAGTCCAAGATTCCCTGCCGATGAACTCGGGTTCAAGGCGTTTTATGCGATTGCAAGTGACGCACTGATTTTCAAAAATATTCCGCGCCTTTGGACTCTTTCCAGCCCAAGGTTGCTCTGCTCGCTCATGCATTGCGCAAGTGCCACTGGCCGGACTCGAACCGGCACGGGTGTTATCTTCTGCCAGCACTCGCCCCCTTTATCGCTCTTTGGCTTTTTTCTTGGACCTCTCCTCATCATGGAACAGACCGAGAGCTTCAAAGGGCAGGGCCAGGGCCTGATGCAGCACAGTGCTGCTGAGGTGGGCGCTCTCGACGACAAACTCCTTCGCCATTCCCAGCGGGCCCGACGGGGCAACGCGAATATTTTCCAGCGGGCCGGTCACCTTCATCTCCAGGAAAATCACACTGACAGGCGCGAGAATCACGCCGCCGATGCCGCGCAGGTTGGCACTTGCATGACCATCGACCACGCCCTTGTTCAAATCGATCGTGCCGCGGGCGGTGACGACCACCGCTTCGCCGATCGCCTTCATCGGCTCCAGGGTTGCCATGCCCTTGGTCATGTCGAACCTAGCAGTCACTTCACCGACCCCTGAGTGACGTTCATGCGGGATGATCTTGGGAAACAGGGTGTAGGCCTGGTCGAGCAACGGCACATGAACAATCGGCGCATGATTCAGAGCCACGGAGCCTGTGCCAGTGGAGTTCGCTGGCTCGTTGCAAATGGCACCCCGATAGCTCAGCGACAGATCCGCATGCTCAAGACTGGCAGGCATCTTGCCCAGCCACGGCACGAGCTGGCCCAACTGCATCGTCTGGATCGTGACATTGGCCTGACTGAGGATCTTGCCATCGTAGCTGCCATCCAAGGTGAAGTGTCCGCCCAGCATCTGCCCTTGCAAATCCTCGAACTTCCACGTGCGATGATGATACGACAGTCTGCCGGTGAGATGATTGACATTCACCGGGTGATTCCGAACAACGACGGCCAACGCCGCCGCTTTGCGCACCTTTAAAGACTCAAGCGACCAGTCAGTCGGATGAGCATTCATGTGAAACACCCACTTCTCTGCAATGATGTCGGGAAAGGTGGTGACCGTGACGTTGGCAGGCAGCGTAGCTCCAAGCGCGGGCACATTGCGCGCGAGTTCCAGCAGGTTGGCATTGCCGCTGAGCCGGGCGATGGTCAATGTGCCAGACTTGCCTTCATGCTGCCCCTTGAATTCATCGCTACGACCTGCGCCATCAGTCACCGTGCCTTCAAGGATCAACGGTGCTTGATCCCAGTCTGAGCGCGTGAGTTTAAACTTCGCAGAGCCGTGAGCAAAGGTGATGCTGGATGAGAGCTTGAGCTCAGCCTGTGACAGTTGGGCAGTCATCTCCACCTCCGGGATCGGCACGCCCTGCCATTCAAGCTCCTTGCCTGCTCCGCGTAAGTCGGCGCTCCATGTCACCGGTGATGGCCGCAGGTCCAGCGCAAAAGTGCCGCTGATGCTGAAGGGCACGACCTTCGCCTTGATGGCAAGTTGTGCCAGCACCGCACGCAACGGTTTTAAATCGAGCTTAAACGCAGTGTCAGCGGCGGCCTCGGTTGCAGTGGCGAGGATGATTTGACCTCCCAATGCATAAGCAATCGAACCATTGTTCGTATCAAGCTTGGCAATGTCGATCGTATCATCGCGCACCGTGAAGTCCGTAGTCAGGTGCTGGAAACTCACGGCACCTTGTTCATCCGTCAGGGTGAGCGTGGCATCATCAGCCTGCCAGCGGGTGACAGCAGAGCTCGCACGCCATGCGTCCTTCCACAAGACGCCCACATGCAAGCCACTGAATTCGATCAATGCATCACTGCCTGGCGACATACGGCGAAGCTCAGCGCCATGGAACGTGATGCCACCCCGAATCGACCATGATTGGCTGCTGGCAGTCAGACTCAGACCACGATCCGCCAGACGTTGCTTGAGCTTGGCTTGTGCGGTGCTTACCAGCCATTCACAGCCGCCCCACAGCAGAAATGCTATTCCAATGACGACACTAAATACGATGCGCACATTGCGCAGCTGGGGACCGGTGATCCAAGACATGCCCGAGGCTAAGCAGCCTGGCGCAAAAAAACGATGGGGTGTTCGCCCTATCCCTATGAAAGGGCGCAATCGCAGCACCTTGCTCTGAAACCACGGATGATCCATGGTGCCGCTGGCCGGACTCGAACCGGCAAGGGAGTTACCTCCCAGCAGATTTTAAGTCTGCTGTGTTTACCATTTCACCACAGCGGCGTGGGGGAATACCTGCGCCGCGCAGTGTAGCGGCATTGCGCACGGCCTCAATAGCTGAAAATCTCGCCGTCCTTGAAAAAGCGCTTCAGCTCGACTGCGGCAGCTTCAGGGGAGTCGGAGGCATGGACCACGTTGGTCATCTTGTCGGTGCCGAAATCGCCACGGATCGTGCCTTTGGGCGCGATCTTGGAGTCCGTCGGGCCGAGCAGATCACGCACATGGGCGATGATGTTCTCACCAGCGATGGCCACGGCGATCACGGGCTTGCTCTTCATGAAGCTGGCCACGTCGGGGAAGAAAGGCTTGTCGGCGATGTGCGAATAGTGCTCCTTGAGCAGCTCATCGGTGAGCTGGATCATCTTGCAGCCACGGATGCGGAAGCCTTCGTCTTCGAGACGCTTGAGGACTTCGCCATTGATGCCGCGTGCGACGCAGTCGGGTTTCAGCAGGATGAGGGTGGTTTCTTGGGCCATGAGGGAAATTTGGGGGAAAAGGGTGCGCAATGTGCCGTCCGCCGCTGCATCCGTCAAGGCTGGGAATGTTTTGCCAGATGGAAACGCGGCGCTACCCTTCGCCGGTCCTCCCCCCGTGTCCATGCCCGCACGCTCCTACGCCTTCTTTGATCTCGACCACACGCTGCTCCCGTTCGATACGCAGGCGCTCTTCTGCAATTTCGTCCTGCACCGCGAGCCCTGGCGCGTGCTCTTGCACGCCCTCTTCCTACCCGTAGCCCTCGCGCGGGCCTGCGGCCTAGCCAGCACCGCCACCACCAAGCGCGCCTTTCTGAGCTACCTGCGCGGCATGCCGCGCGAGCGCCTAGCCGCCTACGCCCGCGAGTTCGCCGAGGTCTGCGTGCCCAAGTGGGCCTACCCATCCCTGCGCGCCGAAATCCTCCGCCACAAGCACCAGCACCGCATTCTCGTCCTCAACACCGCCAGCCCCGACTTCTACGCGCACGAAATCGCCCACGCGCTCGGTTTTGACCACTGCATCGCCACGCAGTTCGAGATCGGCCCCCAATTTCCCGGCATGCCAAAGCTCATCACCGGCAACAACAAACACGCGGCCAAGATCGCCGCCATGGAAGCCGTCGTGCCCGGACTCACCTCGCTCACTGAGGCAGAGCGCGCCCAGAGCTGGAGCTACTCCGACAGCGCTGCCGACCTGCCCCTGCTCGAATACGCCGGTTACGCCGTCCTCGTCCACCCCTCCCGCAGCCTCGCCGCCATCGGCCACCAGCGCGGCTGGTCCATCCTCCACCCCACCCGCCCCTACAGCACGAAAATGGGCGACATGCTGCGCGTGGTGCTCCAGATGTTTGGCCTGCACCCAGAGTGAAGCGCGCCAGGACCAAGCAAGGAAGTAAGATGGGCATTCACGCCCTCCGGTCTGGAAAGTAACAGGGGCACTCCTGCCTGTCGGTCTGGGGGCGGTTTCACCACCATCCTCTGGCATTTCATCCGCCCCTCCCACGCCTCCACCCCGACGGGCGTCTCCACGCGCACTTTTCGGCAAAGATTCTCCGCAGTCCAGGTGGCATCCTCAGCAAAGCGCGCCCTTGCTCAAGCCGCAGAAGGACTTATGATCGCCCCGGTCTGGAAAAGCACCCGTAGCTCAGTGGATAGAGCAGCCGATTTCTAATCGGCTGGTCGCAGGTTCGATCCCTGCCGGGTGCGCCATTGATAATCAATGGTTTACGTTCGTTTTGTGAGCGTGATAAAAATTCAATCGGACATTAATCGGACGTTTTTGAACCTAATGGGTGAACGGTGGTGGCCATGAAATGACTGTTTTGGTGAGTTTGAATCATGCAATTGCCTTGGTACTTTTTGTTCAATCCTGTTTCAGCGAGTCGAATTCGAGCCTGCGGGGAGATCATTCCAGTAGGTCTTTGCGATTTACGTTCAATCCGTCGCACATTTTTAGCAGCACCCAGAGAGTAGCCGACGGGGATTCGAGGAGGGCGCAGTCGTCGTGCGGGGGCAAACCCGTCCAAGTTGTTCAACAACCCTTGGGGTTGGGGCATGGCTCACATTATTCGTCGCGGTACGTGCATTTAAAATCCCAGACTTACCGGGATTTCATCTTTTCCAAATGTTTTAAAATTGCGCGTTAGGAAGCTGATACCTGTCGCATCACTAGGCATTTCAAATATCGCAGAGAAGGTTTTTGGAAGGCCCGAAGGTAATTGCTCCAAAGTCATGGATTCCTCCTTGTCAGGCAAATAAAGAAATTGATCGTCGAATTGTTCAAAGCGTCTTCCCCTTGAATCAATAACAGCAGGCGTGAAGAGAATTGATTGTTCTTCGTTGGTAATATTTTTCACCTTGAATCTGACATAAATGAACTTGCCTTCAGTTCTTTTAGGCTCGCTAAATTCACCGCCTCTTAAAGTGCTCCCAAGTTGACGCGCTTCAATGACAGTCCACTCAGAATCATCAAATTTAACTAATTCTTGCATTGAACGGGGAGAGACACCTGTAGCAGTTTGAGAATTGTCTTTTCTGAAAGAATCGGCAGCGGCTACCGCTCTATCATATGCTGCTGCATCATATAAGTTATTAGCTTCTCTTTTTTCTTCATGGTGATTTGTAGAAAAAAGAAATGATTGAAATACAAAATATGTGACGGCGCATACAGTTAGTGGAACGGCCCATGATTTCTTTTCGTAATCATCTCCATATTCATTAGCCACGAATTTAATTTGGCTCCTGGCAGTACTTAGATACCATGCGAAGAATATAATCACCCAAGGCCACCAAATCACACTCCTGAATTCCTCCTGCTTAGATTCGGTATCCGCAAACCCCGATAAAAAGCTAACTATTAAAATATAAATTAGTGATACAAGGAACCAAAACAGATTGAAGCGTCTTTCATTCGTTCTGTTTAAGGTGAGGGCGTTTTTTCCATGGAGAAATATTCCCAAAGGTAAAAATACAATGCCCCAATTCGCTGCTGCCCTCGGATTCCAGATTTTCGGAATATCTTTTTTCGCTTGTACTGGAGGTGGTACCAGTGCGGTTTTATTCCTTAGCACTGGAAACATTTTGGAAAGTTCGATCCAGTTTGCCATCCCCTCCTTCCAAACCAAATCATTGGTCGAAAACCGCCCCCTTAGGACTCCTGCTGCAAGCTCCTCTTCGCTGAGAGGGCCGATTTGTTGATCGTTTTTTGTTACAAAATATTGAGACATAATGATAAAATTGCTTTCACGTCATGCGTTTCTGCCGAGCCTGGTTTGACTCAAGTTTCTCTTTAAACTCCTACCGCAATCCGGTAACAATACTATCACCATTATTTGTTTTCAAGGTGAATACTGGGGCAGGAGCGTGAATCAACTGTTCGCTATGCCACACCTTAGCATGTGAATCGTGCCAGCTTGGCTACAAAGGGGCGGCGCAAATTTTATTCTGTAAAAGTGGCGATCAGGTTTGGGATGGTTCAGCGGAGTTCATGTTGAGGTAAATTTTGCCGGTGCTCCACTCATCGCTTTGCTCGCAGAGCAGGGCGGAGACGAGGCGCAGGAGGG
>CAINGK010000135.1 GCA_903848465.1 uncultured Verrucomicrobiota bacterium | reverse complement strand
GGAACACTCTCATGGCGCAGTCCAAATACTACTCGCCCCGGCTTCAGCACAGCCTCATCTCGCCGCTCTATCATGCGGCCAAATCCAAAGGCATCCCCATGACTGCTCTCGCCAGCAGTTTGGTCGCCGAGGGTTTGCGCCGCATGCACCTGACGCCGTCGGATGTGTGCGTCGCTGAAGCACCACCGGTCCGATCTGATCCATCGGACCGGCATCAATGACCGGATCACCACCACCTCGTCACCATCAAGCCCGGCCCTCACGCCGGGCTTTTTTGTGCCGTCATCCCAACATCAACCACAAGGAGAATCAGATCATGGCTATCGTCCTCGAAGCAAACTACGCAAAAAAGCTGGGCCTGCCCGGCTACAGCTCCCATCAATACTCCGTGTCCATCCGCACGGAACTGACCGACCTCTCGCAGGTCGAGCAGGAAAGCAGCAGGCTCTACCGCCTCCTGCAGGATGCGGTGGATCAGTCCATCCAAGAAGTCGGGTTCATGCCCGATGCCCATACCTACGGTAGCGCCAGCAATGGCGCAACCCCACCTGCCACCAACGGCAGGAGTCACCACCATGCCAATGCCAATGCCAATGCCAATGCCAATGGCAATGGCAATGGCAACGGGAACGCCAACGGCTCCAGCACTGGAGCCTGGCGTTGCAGTGACAAGCAGCGCGGTCTCATCGAAAAGGTCGTGCGCGAAAAGAACCTCGACAAAAGCGAGGTCGAACAGATCGCGCAGGAGATGTTCGGTGCCGGCGTTCGCCAGCTTGATCGCCTTCAGGCCAGCGGTCTGATCGACGAGCTGTTCGAGCGCTACAACGCTGGTGGTCGTCGCAACGGCAAACCGCGCAGCAACGGGAATGGCCATCCGGGTTTGGAACCGGCAGGCTACACCGCTCAAGCTCGTACGGCATCGAGACCTGTGTCAGGAGGGCTTACGTCATGATCGCATCACCCGATCATGAGCCCGCCGCCAAGGTCGGCCGCACCAAGGACGAATTGCTGGAAACGATTTCCGCGTCCCGTTTGGGAACGTGGCTGTCGTGCCGGTTGAAGTTCTACTTCCGCTACCTCAGCGGCAAACCGAAGAAGCCCTCTTCGGCCATGCGGGTCGGTACCGTCGTTCATGCAGTCCTGCAGCAGTGGAATCTCGCCCGCTGGCGTAAAGCCCCACTGCTGAATGACATGGTCAGGACTGTGTTTGATCAGTCATGGGCCAGCGCTGAAGCGGATGAGCCGATCAACTGGGGCGATGAAGAAGAGAGCACCAAGGCCGGTGCCTTCGCCCTGTTGGAAACCTACCTGCGTGACACGCCCATCCCACTGGATGAGCGCCCCGAAGGTGTGGAGGTCTCGGTCGAATTGGACCTCGCTCGGCATGGCCTGCCCACGCTGGTAGGCATCATGGATCTCGTGCGGAAGGGCGGCTGCATCGTCGATTACAAGACGACCAGCCGCACACCTGACAGCGAGAAGGTGCTCCACTTCACCGAAGTGCAGACGACCTCGTACGCCATGCTCTACCGCGAGGCGACCGACCGGCAGGAGAGCGGCATTGAACTGCATCATCTGGTGCGGCTCAAAACGCCCAAGCTGGTCGTCACCCGCAGCGGTCCGGCCAGCCAGCAGCAGCAGGACAAGCTGCTGCGGATGATCCACTCCTACGTGCGAGGATTGGAAATGGAGGACTTCGTGCCCGCGCCTGGCCTGCAGTGCGGCAGTTGCGAGTTCTTCAACGAGTGCAAAAAATGGCACTGAGCACAGCAGCGGCTCCGGGAATGCCCACCGGAGCCGCTTTCATTTTCTGACATCCTTGGTTTTCAGCGCCTTGCGAACACGAACGGCTTTGGCCGGTGGCTTAATTTGAATCGGCAGCAGCAATTGCCATGCTTCCAATCCGCAGATGGCAGCAAGACGATCCAAGGTGGACAAGCGGAGATCCTTTTTCCTGCCTGCCTCAACCGCCTGATAATACTTGTAGGACAAACCGAATTTGTCCGCGAATTCCTCCTGCGTCAGCCCCAGTTGCGTTCGCAACTGCTTCAATCTCGCCAGAAGGCGTTTGAGGGTCGGGCTTTCCATTCAGCCATGAGCATAGGAGCCGAGGTGTTTTCTTTACACTCATCCATCGGTAGTGTAAAAACCGGCAGACCACTGAGGTGGACCCCGAAAATCGGGCCAGTAGTGAAGTTATGCGATTATGGTGGCTACGGTTTGGGGGACACCCCAAACACGACACGACATAATGAAAGCCAAACGCAAAAGACACGACGCCCAGTTCAAAGCCCGAGTGG
>CAINGK010000134.1 GCA_903848465.1 uncultured Verrucomicrobiota bacterium | reverse complement strand
CCCTCCTGCGCCTCGTCTCCGCCCTGCTCTGCGAGCAAAGCGATGAGTGGAGCACCGGCAAAATTTACCTCAACATGAACTCCGCTGAACCATCCCAAACCTGATCGCCACTTTTACAGAATAAAATTTGCGCCGCCGCGTTGCTAGATGGTTGCGCTCATATTCGCTCTGGCAAAACACCGCGTCCGCTTGGCGGTAAAGACGCACATCAATCTGATCGTCGCCCCAGGCACCCGGATGAACCGCAGGCCAGATCGTGAATCCCATGCCTTTCTTCCTGGCCAGTCGCGCTGCTGCCAGCCCCATGAAATCCCAGCCAGTACCGACAAAGTGCAACTGGCCGGTACCGGAGAGGGCACTTTTGAAGGAATGCTCGGACAAAGCATTTCCTGCCAGAACTTCGAGTGCGCCATGCAGGGCAGGGCGAGATGCCAGCTTGAAGAAAATTTGACGCAGCATCTTCCAGGGTAATCTGGTTCCCAACTTGGTCTTGCGCCAGGAGACGTCATGAGTCGGACCACAGTTCGTAGTCTGTATGTAGCCGAACCAACCAGGAAGTACCAGTTACGACATGGTGAGAGCCAGTTGGCGTTGGTAGCTGGCCAGTCCGCCAGTCTGTGCGGGGTCGTTGATGGAAAGAATACCGGTCATGATCGTTTGTCTTCGGAGTGGCAGTGGTTCAGCGGCTCACGCATTGACCGGGCGGCATTGGACCCAGAAGCGTTTGTCCACTAGACCCACCAGTTGATTGAGCAAGCGCACGCCCAACGGCCAGCGTCCGCGTTTGGCCGCAGCGCTGCGGCGTGCTGCCAACTGCAGATCCCATTCTTGCCGTTCGGCACGGGTGAGGAATTGGAAAAACAACTCGTTGATCGGCCGTGGCTCGTCCAGCAGGCCGCCTGCCCAGTGCATTAGGTAAGGCTTGCTGCCAGGAGTTTCCCACAGGTGGGCATAGCTGCCCGGGTAGTCGCCTGCCCAGGTGGACTCCATGCGATGTGGCGGCAGTGTGAGATTGGTCATCGACACATCCGTGCTCAGCACAAAGAGGTTCGTGCCTGGCTGGTCATGTAGAGTGAAATGCAAGCACGCCGCCTGGTTGGCTGGACGCTCCGCAAACTCGATCAGACTGGCCTGAGTGTAGAGCGCACGGTCGCACGCATACTGCCCGGCGCAAAACACCTTCTGCTGCCAGGTGGAGCAGCGTTCGGCTAAAAAAGCCTTGGATTCCGCGCATACAGTCCACTGTGGCTTGTTCCATTCTGTGCAAGCCACTACGAAGCCCGCGTGCTCTTGCAACACTTTGCTGGGATCGTTGAGAAACACGATGTCGCTGTCACAATACTGGTAGTTGCTCATTGTTAGTGGCAGATACTTGCGCATCATCGGGTGCGCGCAGCGGTGGGAGATCCACGCGTAAAATTCCGGCGACTCAATCCAGGTGCTGTTTTTCGGTAACTCAAAGCGCTCGTCATTATAAGGAATGACTTCCAGTGGCAGGTCGCAGCCCGTGGCTCTAAGAGAGCGCTCCATGGCCAGGAAATCGAGCCGGACCTTGCTGCTGGCCAGGGTGATGATGCGTTCGAGTTTCATGAGGGGGAAGAGATAAACTGCAGAGTCTTTTCAGGGTCCGCTGACCGATCAGGAGGCGCTGCGAGCTTGTCCGTGAGGCCTGCGAATTGTTGTGCGATTACCGACCAGTCCAGATGCTGCTGCGCAAAGGAGCGGCTCCCTGGCCTTGCCTCGTTACGCCTGTCCAGCTCCAGCCAGCGCAGAACAGCCCGCGCGTGATCTTCCTGATCATCTGGAGTGCAAAGCGTGCCGCAATCCGGAGTCACGTATTCATGGATGGCACCGATGCGGCTGGTCACGATCGGCAGACCGGAGGACAGTGCCTCCACGATGCCGTTGTTGGCCACGCAATCAGCCAAAGGTAGGAACATAAGCGTGGCGCGGGCGTAAAGATCGCGCAGCGCTTCGGCACTGATGCCAGCGTGCCAGCGCACCAGTGGGTCACGCGCCAGTTTCATGATGGAATCGTTGTTCCTGCGGTCGGTGGGGACTACACAGTCCAGCTCAACATCGGGACGTGCGGCACGGACCAGGGCAAACGCCTTCTGAAGCACCTCAAAATCTCTGAGCCAGTGACCGACGAAGATGAGTCGCTGGGGGCCGGCTTTGGTCGCATCCGCATGGGGGCGGAAGAAGTCCAGGTTCACGCCATGCTTGAGATGCCAGACAGGTGCCTCGGTATGCTCCCTGACATGGTCAACTAGATTGCCTCCCAGGCAGACGACGGCACCCACATCTCTCAGCACTGTGTAGTCCTTCCAATAGAGACGCAGTTGCGAAGGCGGCTGGTGCAAGCAGATAACGAGGCGCTTCTTGATGCTCGCTGCTGCCCCCGTCAGATGCCCTCCCAACTGGCTTTCTCCCACCGAGAGAACGCCAATTGCATTAGGGTCGTTCTCCAACTGCCGGAGCAGCTTTCCGGCGGCTTTCTCATGGGACACAGAGCAGGCAGGAAACGGTGCAACGGCCCTGAGGCGCTCATGCTTGCTGTCACGCACGCGTCGGTAGAGGCGCACTACCGGATTGTTGCTGTGAGCGAGGTGTTCGATGAACAAGCTAGTCACCCGGTCGGGGCAGGAGGATTGCAGTTCGGCAAACAGTGGGTCAAACCCACTCACGCTGGACATGTGCGACCAGCGCTCGCGCACGATCACAAGTTTTCTGGAAAGAGTCTTCTGCACAGGATGTGACCTCAACAATTCAGTGGGTGCCAATTGACGCTCCAGTCCGGCGGCTCAGGCCTTCGGAGCCAGCAGCGAGCCGATCATTTCGAAATTCTCCAAAGCCAAAGCTTTCTGCCGTGAGGCACCTTGGGAGATCGCAGCGGCATAGGTCGTCCGCTGCTTCCAGATACGGTCCAGTTTTTCGAAGGTTGCGGGCGCGTTCAGCAGGTCGGTAACGGGGACGACGATGTCGGAAGCATCCAGGCCGGAGCCTTCAAGCACCGCCGAGGTGATGCCCTCGGCCTTGATGGAGTAGCCCACCGGGATGGTACACCGTCCGGTTGAGAGTCCGGCGATGGCCGCGTGCATTCTCTCGGCCACCACCATGTCGCAGCGCGATACTAGGCCTTTAAACTCAGCCGCGCTGAGATCCTCGGCAAAGACGCGCACGCGTTTGTCAAAACCTAACTCGCGGGCGATTTTGGTAGATACCAGCCGGTCATCGGCGGAGATTTCCTGCACGTGCGGGATGATGGCCACCCGGACCGACCAGCGGTCCAGCATCATCTGGATCAGTTGCTTCCACGCGGCCTTGTGTGCTTCGTAATTTAGGCCCGTCCAGCCGGAGATGGACTCGCTGATGGACAGGGCCACCCATGGGCCGTCCGCAGCGGTGAGATGCTGGTCCGCAAAAGTAGTGTCCGCCTCCAGCAGGAAGGCGGTGTCTGCTGTCACAGGTAGGCGTTCAACCTGGGACCCGAGTTGGCTGGCCAGGTACTTCAGCGTGTGTGACTCCCGTAGCGTGATCAGCGAGGCGTCGGCCTCGGTCTGTCGCCAGAGACCGATGTCGGCATCGTTCTTGAATCGGCCGACCGACTGGCCGATCAGCGCCACGGGCACGTTATGTTTTTTGGCCCAGCGCACAGGGGCGCAGAAGTGTGACAGTGAGCTGGTGCCGTAGTCCGAGCTGAACAAGTCGCCGCCGCTGACGATGATGAGATCCGCGCCATCAAAGGGCATGTGGAGGTCGTAGTCCTTGATTTTAACTGCTTCGCCTGAGTCAGCTATCCCGAGCTTCTGTGCTGTGCGCTTGGTCACCATCTTCATCATGTTTTTCCACAAGGGGGGCTGGACCCAATGCCCCCCCTGATAAAAGGCATCCTGCAGATAACTGGTGTGTGGATTGTGCAAGCGCTGCTCGTCATAGCCCGGAGACCGGCTCACAATCTGGATAGATGCATTGGCATAGCGCGATTTGAGTTGCTCTACAGTGGGACGGACGAGGGCTTCAACACCTCGGTTACGGAATCCGGTGACGCCGGTGATGACAATTTTCATGGCAGGTATGTGTTTGCGGGATGGATAGTTTGGAAAAAAAGCGGGCGATTCTGCCAGGTCGTGGACTGGGATGCCGTCAGGGCAGTAGCTTGCGGCACCATTCTATGGGAGGCTGTTCGCAGGCCTCTGTTCCCACCTTGTTCAGGCCTGGATGATTTGAATATCCACAGCGCCAAGCGGCATTTTGTAGGCACACCACATGTAGGGTGCTCCAGCCACGTTCACCTGGGCGCAACTGACTCCATGCACCAGAGTCTCCTGCCGGTTGCTGGCAAAGATGGCCAAATTCAGCGAGTAAATGCCCTGGGCGAGATCGACTCGCTCAATCGTCAGGCTCAGTTCGGACTCTCCTGCCGGTATGGCTTCCAGACGTGCTGAGAAGTCCGCCTGTCCTACGGTCGTGGCGGCAAGATCGACGAAATTGATGAAGGCGATCCCCACCGGCAGGCGCTTTTGAGACTTCAGCTTCAGCTTCAGCGTTAGCGACGAGCCTGCTTGCACTGTTTGGGGAGGGGTGCAGTCCAGCAGCGCAAAGGACTGAATGGCCTCATGGGTTTGCAAGGTGTAGGCGGTGCCCGATTTCGCCGCCTGAGCGGCGTTGTATTGATCAATGGCCTCCGCAGTCGTGCCATGGTAGAGGCAGCGTCCAGAGGACATGAGCATGGCCTGCGTGCAGATGCGCGCCATTTGGCTCTGGTCATGCGAGACGAAGATGATGGCGCAGTCCCGTGCGATGGAGCCGATGCGCTTGAAGCACTTGGCACGGAAGGCGGCGTCTCCCACCGCGAGCACTTCGTCGAGGATCAGCACATCTGGCTTCATCGCGGTAGCGATGGCGAAGCCGAGACGGACCTGCATACCGGAACTGTAACTTTGGACCGGCGAATCAATGAATTCGCGGATATCAGCAAAGTCGATGATGCTGTCGATCTGGGCGTCGATCTCCTTTTTGCTGATGCCGAGAATGGCGGCGTTGATGTAAATGTTTTCGCGGCCGGTGAGGATCGGATTGAATCCTGCACCGAGGGCGATCAATGCGCCGACACGGCCACGCATGGTGATAGAGCCAGAGTCAGGCTTGATCAGGCCGTTGAGAATCTTCAGCAGCGTGGTCTTGCCTGCTCCATTGTGACCGATCAGTCCCAGGCATTCGCCCCGACGCAGTTGGAAGGAAACGTCATGCACGGCCCAGAACTCCCCAGGACGCAGATCTTGCTCGTTCGGGGATGCGCTGGTGAATCTAGATCCTGTCGATTTCTGCCAAGGATTCAATTCGTTCAAGACATCTTTGATACCATACCAAAGGGAGCGCTTGAGGTCTCGGCAGAACTTTTTAGAAACATGCTGGACATCGACCAGCACGTCTTCTGAACGGGTAGGCGCAAGGGCAGCGGACCCGGCCGAACGGTTGGCGTTCAGTGGCTTTTCTACAGGAGTGAGTGTGGTCAACATGGCGGGGATGAGATGAAGTTTCTTAACCACCCATGCGGGCGATGAGGTGAGGCATGGCGAGCCTGAAAGCGATCAATCCGGCAAAGGTCACGAGCAAGGAGACGAGTGTGATGATGCTGAAGGGAAGCAGCAGGGTGAGATCCTGACCGGAAAGCGTCTCACGAGCGGTCACGATCAATGGAGAGATTGGGTTCCAAGTGGCTAGCAGTCCGGCCAGTCCCTCCGTCCTGGCAGGATATACCACAGGCGTCAACAGCATGAGGAACTGAGCGAAAATGGGGATGCTTTTGGAAATGTCCCCGTAGAGGGTGCCGATGGGGGCCAGCGCGAGGCCGATGGCGGTGCCACTGAGCAGCAGGCCCGCCAGCGCCACTGGGAAGAAGGCCAGTCCGAGGCCCACCGGCACATGCCACCAGAGCATGACGCCCACGAGCAGCACCATACGCACCGCAAAGTTGAACAATACCATGTAAAAACCAGCTAGCAGGATGGCTTCGCGCGGGAAGTTGATCTTGGACAGCATTGGTTTGGCCGCGCTCAGCGTCTGCACGGGTGCGGTCACGGCATCCACAAACACCTGCCAGAGCAGCGTGCCCATCATGGCAAAAGCAGCGTATGGTACCGCGCCGGTGTCAATTGCCACGATGCCCTGGGAATTCAGGAAGATGAAAGTGAGCGAGGCGACCAGTGGTGGCAGGAATGCCCAGACGTAGCCGAAGTAGGTCTGGCGGTACTGCGCGCTGAGGTCGCGCATGAACAGTCGCCAAGCGAGTTCGCGGCCTGCTAGGAGGTCCGTGCCCAACGCTTTGATCAGTTTTAATGGACTGCCCAGCAGGGGCTCGGGCGAGTAAGTCCGTTCACAGAGTTCCATCGAGCCTGAACATGAAGTGGCCATATTTTTTGAGATGAGGGTGTTGGGTAGCGCTTCACCGCGGTCCGGTGATTGATTCAGAATTCGAATCTGCTAATGTCGGCGCTTTACGCCTTCAGCTCGCTCGGCAGCGGCTTGCCAATGCTGTACACCTTGAAGCCGATTTCACGCAGCTTCGCATGGTCTAGCAGACTGCGGCCGTCAAAGATCCAAGCGGGCTTCACCATAGACTTGTAGATGGCCTCAAAGTCGAGCTTGCGGAATTCATCCCATTCGGTGAGCACCAGCAGCGCATGGGCACCGGCGGCGGCCTGTGCGGCGCTGGTGGCATGCTCGACGTTGGGATGGGTGCCTTCGATGCCGAGATCCTGACAAATCTGTGCGGCACCCACCTTCGGATCGTAGATAGAGAGCTTGGCGCGTTCTTCGATGAGATCCTGGCAGACGGAGATGGCGGCGGATTCGCGTGTGTCGTTGGTGTCTTTCTTGAAGGCAAAGCCCAGTACTCCAATGCGCTTGCCGGTCACGGTGTTGAATAGGGTGTGCAGCACCCGTTCGGCGAAGCGATGTTTTTGCCAGTCGTTCATCTTGATCACCTGATCCCAGTAGGCGGCGACCTCCGGCAGGCCGAAATGACCGCAGAGATAGATGAGGTTGAGCACGTCTTTTTGGAAGCAGGAGCCGCCAAAGCCCACCGAGGACTTCAGAAACTTTGGCCCAATGCGAGAGTCGGAGCCAATGGCCCGGGCGACTTCATCCACATCAGCACCGGTTTTTTCGCAAAGGGCTGAAATGCTATTGATGGAGGAGATACGCTGCGCCAGGAAGGCGTTGGCCACGAGCTTGGACAACTCGGAGGACCAGAGATTGGTCGTAAGGATGCGCTCGCGCGGCACCCAGTTGGTATAGACGCTGACCAGCGCTTCTACAGCGGCCAGTCCGGCCTCCGTCTGCTCCCCACCGATGAGGATGCGGTCCGGGCTGGTAAGGTCCGCTACGGCAGTGCCTTCCGCGAGGAACTCCGGATTGGAGAGTACCTGATGCTTCAAGCCTTTCTCGCTTGAAGCCAGAATGGTCTGAATGGCCTCTGCAGTGCGTACCGGAATGGTGCTCTTTTCGACGATGATTTTGGGCGTGTCTGCTGCTTCGGCGATGGTGCGTGCCACGGACTCGATGAATCGCAGATCTGCCGCCTTGTGCGCCCCGACCCCAAAGGTCTTGGTAGGTGTGTTCACACTCACAAAGATGATGTCTGCTGCATGGATGCAAGGCTTGACCTCGGTGGAGAAGAATAGGTTTTTTCCACGTGCCTGACGCACCAGTTCGTCCAGGCCCGGTTCATACACAGGCAGTTCAGCGGAATTCCAGGCGGCGATGCGCTCGGCGTTGAGGTCCACCACATCCACGCGGATGTGGGGGCATTTCGCGGCGATCATCGCCATGGTGGGGCCGCCGACATAGCCGGCGCCGATGCAACAAATTCTCATAGGGGGTTAGGGCGGGTAAATTAGTTAAGGGTCAGTTTTTTCAGAGGGGCTTTCATCGGACGGGGCTGTTTTGCCGCCGGCCCAGCAAGAAGTTGGGCAAAATAGGCAATGGTGCGGTCCAGTCCGTCAGACAATGGGATTTTAGGCTCCCAACCGAGGCGGGTTTTGGCCAGCGTGATGTCCGGTTGGCGCTGTTTGGGGTCGTCCGCAGGCAGTGGGCGAAAGACGATCTTTGATTTGCCACCGACTTTCGCGAGCACCTGTTCGGCGAGTTCCAACATCGTAAATTCACCAGGGTTGCCGATGTTGACCGGGCCGGTGAAATTGTCCGTGTCCATGAACTTGATGAAACCGCTGATCAAATCATCGACATAGCAAAAACTGCGTGTTTGCAGTCCGTCACCATAGATGGTGATGTCCTGGCCTTTCAGGGCTTGGACGATGAAATTGGAGACGACACGGCCGTCGTCCGGAAGCATGCGCGGCCCGTAGGTGTTGAAGATGCGCACCACCCGGATGTCCACGCCGTTCTGGCGGTGGTAGTCAAAAAAGAGCGTTTCGGCGACACGTTTGCCCTCATCGTAGCAGGAACGAGGGCCGATGGTGTTGACGTGGCCCCAATAGCTTTCCGGCTGCGGGTGAACTTCAGGGTCACCATAAATTTCAGAGGTGGAGGCCTGGAAGACCCGCGCTTGCAGACGGCGGGCCAGTCCGAGTACATTAATGGCACCCATCACTGAGGTCTTGATGGTCTTGATGGCGTTGTATTGATAATGAGGTGGGGAGGCAGGGCAGGCGAGGTTGTAAATTTGATCCACCTCAACGTTAATCGGCTGCGTGATGTCATGACGCATGAACTCGAAGTTCGGATTGCCCATGAGGTGGGCGATGTTCTGCTTGCGGCCAGTGAACAGGTTGTCCGCGCAGATGATTTCATTCTCTTGTTCCAGCAGGCGTTCACAGAGATGGGAGCCGAGGAACCCGGCTCCGCCAGTGATGAGGATGCGTTTTTTCATGGATTAGTTCGAGGATTTAGTTATTTAGAGGATGTAGCAAAAACTTGCGCTGCTGGCATTGATGGGGAAGCGGAAGAATAATGGCCCTTAGAGATTTCAGAGTCAAAACACTGCTTCATAATCAATGATGGCGAGTTGTATTGAACTCCAACTGAATTTTGACAAGCTGCCGCCATTGGTTGAGTCTTTGCTCCCCCCTCGTTCTTTTTTGAACTTCCATAAGAATCCGCTGATATTAGAAGAACTCCACTCATTGGCGGTTCAGATATTGCTAAGGCTTTTCTTAGTTCAGGTAAGCTCTCGTAAGGTTGACCAGTGGGCCTGATTAGAGGCAGACTGGAGCCATCGCAACGCTACCAACCATTCTCCGCAACCTCGCTCTCGCCGCCGCGGCGCTATGCATTTGCGTGCTGCCTGGGGCAAATGTAAAACTGCCTTGGTCAACGCATCCACTCGTTCTCGGGTTGGCGTGCGCCGCTTTTGTCTGCGGGCTTGCTTCAAGGATTGTCGAACGGAAAACACCACGGCTACACGAAAGAGCGGTCTGGTGGCTGGCTGCGCTGATCTGCACCTTCGGTTGGCTGGTGACCTGCTTCCCCAGTTCAATGGTGGAACGTTTTACTGGGGCAATTCTCACGTTGGATCAAAGCCCATGGCTCGCTTTTGGGACGATTGACCAGACTGCATCTGTGCAGGCTATGATTTCCATTTCAACTGCGCTGATGGTCCTGCTGCTGACCATGGATTTTGCATCTGAGCGTACAGGTCGGTATATTTTGGCCTTGGCAGTCACGGCGGCTGGTTTTACGACCGCAGTGGCGGGACTCTGCCTGCATTCACCCGCCGATCTTATGTCACTGTGGGAGGTGAAACACGTTCCAGATTTCGTTTTTGGTTTGTTTTGGTATCATGGCAACACGGCGTCTTTTTTAAACTTGTCATGGCCTGTCGGCGTTTGGCTGTGCCTACTGTTGCTGCATCAGGGGATGCGTACTTTCCGCCAGCAGATGATGGTTTCGTGGCGGCGCAAATTTTATTCTGTAAAAGTGGCGATCAGGTTTGGGATGGTTCAGCGGAGTTCATGTTGAGGTAAATTTTGCCGGTGCTCCACTCATCGCTTTGCTCGCAGAGCAGGGCGGAGACGAGGCGCAGGAGGG
>CAINGK010000133.1 GCA_903848465.1 uncultured Verrucomicrobiota bacterium | reverse complement strand
TGCTTCTGCCATGAGAGCCAACTTCGCAAAGCGGCCCTCCCACTTATTAACATCAAATTCAAAAGTACAGAGGAAACTTCAGCTTTTTTTGACTCAAGATGTGTATAAAGACCAGGGCTGTCGCCACACCCATCCCACGACCGAACAAGCGTCACATGACTCACACCGTGATCAGCCGATTGCGGGCGGTGATGGGCCAGCGTTCGGTGGTTTTGGCGCCGGAGATGACGTAGGCTTCGCCGTGCATGGAGACGGTGGGGCAGATGTGGCGAGGGATGCCGTGGAGGGCCTGGCCGATGGTGAATTCGTGGGCGCGTTCGGTTTCGAGGACGAGGTGCTCTTCGCTCTGCATGATGACGGTGGCGTCGGGCAATTCCTCGAAGCGGACGCGGGGATGGGGATTCTCGGGGGCGACGGATTTGTGGCCGAGGTCGAGGGTGATGCGGTTTTTGCCGGGCTTGCTGATGACGCGGGCCAGCAGGACGGCGGCGGGCAGGAAGGGGAGGTCGGCGGGGTATTTGTCGCCATAGCCAAAGTCCCACAGGACGGTGGTGCCGGGGCTGAGGGTGCGGTCTGGATACGTGGCGTGAATGCCGAAGGTGGGGGAGCCGCCGGCGACGAGTTCTTTGACGATGATGCCCTCCCCCTGGAGGCGGCAGCGGAACTGGAGGACGGGGGCGAAGGCGGCGTCACAGCGCTCGCGACGGACGTCGAGGCTGTCGTCGTGAATGTGGCCGTCGTAGGCGTGGATGCCACAGAACTGGAGGCGGGGGGTGTCCTTGATGACATGCGCGAGCATCGCCGCTTCATCGCTGGGGACGATGCCGGTGCGGCCCATGCCGCAGTCGATCTCAATGTAAACCCCGAGGGTGACATTGTGCTGCTGCGCAGCGGAGGCGAGGAAGGTGATGGTCTCCTCGGCATCGGCAATACTGGAGAACTGGGTTTCCGGGAACTTGGCGGCGAGATCTGCCAGACGATGGGCATTGATGCCGACGCAGGGCATGGCGAGAAGGACATCTGTGGCCCCAACTGCGGCGCACATCTCGGCTTCGGCGATGGTGGAGGTCTTGAACCTGGTGATGCCGAGGCGGATCTGCATGGCCATGATCTCCGCTGTCTTGTGCGTCTTCACATGGGGGCGGAGACGCTTGGGATCGCCAGCGATCTTGAGCATGAGGGCCAGATTATCCTCAATGCGCTTGCGATAGAACAAAAGCGCGGGCGATGGGATGTCAGCTTCGTTGTCGACGTGGAACCAGGCAGGATGCATGGCCACATCGTGGCGAGTCTGTCATGCGCGGTCAATTGCGCGCATTGAGCAGATGTTGATTCACCACCGGAAAATCAGGTGTTCTTCGGAATCCAGTCACCCTCGCGATAGTCGAGTGGCTTCTCTTTGTCGGTATCGTGGTCCAGCTTCACGGGTTGGAATCCGTTGCAACCGGGAAGCATCAAAAGAATGGCGGAGAGAAGAAACAGGGTCGGCTTCATAGCACAGAAGATGCGTAATCCTTATGCGGGATCAAGCTAACAAATCAATCGGATGAAATCCGTTCATTTTCCTGACGCACTGCGGGCTTGACCACGCTGCCACACGCCGTCAGCATCGGATGCCATGACCCGCTCATCCATCGCCTTTGCCTTTGCCGCACTCACCACCACCGCCATTGCTGGGGAAAATTTCCTCGTGTACTTCGGCACGAATACGAATCCGAAGAACGGCAGCAAGGGGGTTTACGTCTCCCGGTTTAATACCGCCACCGGCGAACTGACCGAGCCGCAGCTCGCGGCTGAAGCAGGCAGCCCCGGCTTCCTGGCGATCCACCCTTCGAAAAAATATCTCTATACCATTGGTGACATTACCACAGCAGATGGCAAAAAAGGCGGCGGCATCAGCGCTTTCAGCATCGACAAGTCCGCCGGCAAGCTCACGCTGATCAATCAGGCCAGCGGAGTGGGCGCGGGTCCGTGTCATGTAAACGTCGATAAAACCGGCCAGATGGCCGCCTTGGCCAACTACGGCAGCGGCAGCGTCGCTTCCTTTGCCATCAAGCCGGACGGCTCGGTCTCCGAAGCCGTGAGCTTCTTCCAGCACGAAGGTTCGAGCATTGATCCGAATCGCCAGAAAGGACCGCACGCGCATTCGGTGAATTTCAGCCCCGATAACCGCTTCGCCTTCGCGTGCGACCTGGGTCTGGACAAGGTGCTCATCTACAAGGTGGAGCCTGCCACCGGCAAGATGACGCCGAATGACCCGCCGTTTGCCAAAACGCCCGCAGGCGGCGGCCCGCGCCACCTGGCGTTTCACCCGAGCGGCAAGTTTGTCTTTGTGAACAACGAGATGGCCATGACCGAGACCGTCTTTGCCTACGATGCTGAAAAGGGCGCGCTCACCGAAATCGAAACCGTTTCCACGCTGCCGGAAGCCGACCGTGGCAAGACGGGCTTCAGCACGGCTGAAACATTGGTTCACCCAAATGGTCGGGTGGTTTATGTCAGCAATCGCACACACGACACCATCGCTGTGTTTGCCTGCGACCCTGCCACCGGCAAGCTCACTCTGCTGCAAAATGTGCCTGCGGAAGGCCAAGTCCCCCGCAACATCTGCCTCGACCCGACCGGCAAGTGGCTCATCGCCGCCCACCAAAACAGCGCCACGGCGGCACTTTTCAAGGTGGATCAGGACAGCGGCAAGCTCACCTTCAGCGGCACGAAGGTGAACGTCCCAGGAAGCATCTGCGTGCGTTTCCTCGCGCTTGATTAACCTGCCACAGCCTTTACCCTCATACCCCCCCAAAAACCCAGACTATGACCCAGCTCGATCAGCTCAAGCAGCACACCGTGGTGGTCGCCGATACCGGCGACTTCGAAGCCATGAAGGCCTACAAGCCTCAGGACGCCACGACCAACCCTTCCCTCATCCTCCAGGCTTCGCAGAAGGCTGAGTACAAGTCGCTGTTCGACAAAGCAGTCGCCGATGGCAAATCCGGTGGCGTGAGCGCCGTGATGGACAACCTGGTGGTGGCCTTTGGCCTCGAAATCCTCAAGATCGTCCCAGGTCGTGTTTCGACGGAAGTGGATGCCCGCCTGTCCTTCGACACGCAGGCCAACATCGACAAGGCACGCCAGTTGATCGGCATGTATGAAAAGGCCGGCATTGGCCGTGAGCGCATCCTCATCAAGATCGCCTCCACCTGGGAAGGCATCAAAGCTGCTGAAGTGCTGCAGAAGGAAGGCATCAACTGCAACCTGACGCTGCTTTTCAGCCTCGCGCAGGCGGTGGTTTGCGCGGAAGGCGGCATCAAGCTGATCTCCCCCTTCGTGGGTCGCATCCTTGACTGGCACAAGAAGAGCACCGGCAAGGATTTCGCGCCGACGGAAGATCCAGGCGTGATCTCCGTGACGCAGATCTACAACTACTACAAGCACTTCGGCTACACGACCGAGGTCATGGGAGCCAGCTTCCGCAACAAGGGCGAGATCACTGAACTCACCGGCTGCGACCTGCTGACCATCAGCCCCGGCCTGCTGGGTGAACTGGCTGCGAGCGAAGAGGCCATCACGCCGAAGCTCAACGCCGCCAACGCCAAGTCCCTGAAGATCGAGAAGATCGGCAGTGACGAGAAGACCTTCCGCTGGTTGTTCAACGAAGATGCCATGGCGACTGAAAAGACCGCCGAAGGCATCCGCAACTTCGCCAAGGACATCGTGAAGCTGGAAACGATGGTGTCGGCAGCTTTGGGCTGAGACTGAGCCGAAAGAAGGGAAAGGGGCGAAAAAATCGGAGAAGGAGTTCTCTGATTTTTTCCCTTTTTGATTTTTTCGACGTATCCCATTTTCATTATGCTGACCAAGCGCATCATCCCCTGTCTCGACGTGAAGGAAGGTCGTGTCGTCAAAGGCACGAAGTTCCTGCAACTGCGCGATGCCGGCGATCCGGTGGAGTGTGCGCAGGTTTATAATGCGCAGGGGGCGGATGAGCTCGTCTTCCTCGACATCACCGCGAGCCATGAGGAACGCAAGACGATGGTGGATGTGGTCGCACGCACGGCCGCGAGTTGCTTCATGCCGTTGACTGTGGGTGGTGGCATTCGTACTGTGGCTGACATGCGCGAGATGCTTCTCGCGGGTGCGGACAAGGTGGGGATCAACACCGCAGCGGTGAAGACACCGCAGGTGATTGATGAGGCGGCGAATGCGTTCGGCTGCCAGTGCTTGGTCGTTGCCATTGATGCGAAGCGCAATGAGCGTGGCTCATGGACGGTTTATACGCATGGAGGCCGCAATGCCACCGAGCTGGATGCGGTGGAATGGGCCGCAGAGGTGTGCCGACGCGGGGCTGGTGAGATTTTGCTGACGAGCATGGACTCGGATGGCACCAAGAATGGCTATGACATCGGGCTGACCAAAGCGGTGAGCGAGGCGGTGACGATTCCGGTGATTGCCAGCGGTGGCGCAGGGAATATTGACCACATGGTGGATGTCTTGAGAGATGGGAAGGCTGACGCCGTGCTGGCGGCGAGCATTTTCCACTTCGGTGAGTTTACGGTGGGGGATGTGAAGAAGTATCTGGGGGCGCGCGGGGTGCCGGTGAGGCTGTAAGCGGGCGGGGCTTGCCTGGTGATGGTGCGAGCGTAGTTTTGCACCATGAGTCTCGAGCATTTTCCCGAGCTAGTGCGCCTTCCGAAAAGGAAGCGAATGAAGCTGGCTGACGAGTTGTGGCTTTCCTGTGTGGAGGACTGCAACAAGACACCCAAGTGGCATCAACAGACCTTGGAACAACGATGGGGTGAGTATCGCAGCGGCAAAGTGAAACGCATTTCGCTGGAAGAACTCGAACGTCGTCTCGGCGGTCGATAAAGAGCCGCAGGGCGTCCGCATTTGCGGCTTCATACGCTTCCGGATTCCGGCTGAAGCCGGTACTACAATACGTAGGCTGGGTGGGCGCTTACGCTTGTTGAAGATGTTGTTTTTACCTTGGGAGCACTCGGGGCGAGGGGTGGGAAGTCCAGAGCGGGCTTCCCCCTTCGCTAAAGCTACGGAGGACAGGAAAGCCAGAAGTACGTACTTTGATTCTGTACTTGGAATCTCGCGCACCATCCGTGTAGGCTCTGCTCATGACTCCAAACCACCTTTCCCGCCGCCAGTTCGGAACTCTTGCCAGTGTCAGTGCCATCGCGGCGATGCTGCGAACGCAGGTTGAAGCTGCTGACAAGGCTGCTGGAGGCAAGGTGCGGCACTCGGTGTGCAAGTGGTGTTACAAGCAGATCCCGCTGGAGGATTTCTGTGTGGCGGCGAAGGAGATCGGGCTGGAGTCGGTGGAGCTACTGAATCCGGAGGATTTTGCCACGGTGAAGAAGCATGGGCTGCATTGCGCGATGGTGAGCTATCCGACGATTGAAGCTCCTGGCGGCGTGAAGCTGGGGCCGATCCCGAAGGGATGGAACCGAGTGGAGCATCATGATCTGCTGGTGCAGGCCTATGAGCCGCTGCTGCAAACCAGTGCTGAGGCAGGCTTCAAGCAGCTGATTTGTTTTAGCGGGAACCGTGATGGCATGAGCGATGAGCAAGGACTGGAGAACTGCGCGAAGGGTCTGGCACGACTGATGCCGCTGTGTGAGAAGCTGGGTGTCACGCTGGTGATGGAGCTGCTCAACAGCAAGGTGAACCACCCAGACTACATGTGCGACCACAGCGCGTGGGGCGTGGCCTTGTGCAAGAAGATCGGCTCACCGCATTTCAAACTACTCTATGACATCTACCACATGCAGATCATGGAGGGCGATGTCATCGCCACCATCCGCCGCGATCATGAGTACTTTGCGCATTACCACACGGGCGGCGTTCCCGGACGCGCCGAGATTGATGAGACGCAGGAGCTGAACTATCCGGCGATCATCAAGGCGATCCAGGAGACGGGTTATACGGGGTATTTGGGGCAGGAGTTCATTCCGAAGCGTGCGGACAAACTGGCTTCGCTGAAGCAGGGGGTGCAGATTTGTACGGTGGGGTGATGACCCATGAAGAGGTTGCACCGCAGAGATTGGCTTTCTGGCTCAAGGCGGATGCAACGGGGAAGTTACTCTCCGTTCCACCCAATAGCCGCCTTGAGTTCAGGTGCTCTGCAGTGCAGGCCTCCCGGATTATACCAGGCTTGAATCCGACCATCAGCCATGTGATGCATGGATCCATGCAAAAAATCCAAATTCTCTTTCCCGATCCGCTCATGAAAATGCTGCGCAATCAGGCGCGAATTGAAGACCGGCCGGTGAGTGAAATTGTCAGGCGCGCCGTGAACCGTGATCTGAAGCAACGCGCGGGCATGCTGAAGCGTCCGAAGGCCGGGGCGCGCCCGCCTGCTTTTCCAACTTTTGACGGAGGCAAGGTGATGGCAAAAGCGTCCGAAATGAAAGCGTTGATCTATGGTGATGAAATGACATGAAGAGCCTGGCACCCGCATTATTCAGCCCTCTCAAACCATGCTTCATCATCTTTCCTTTGCCGTCACTGACATCGCTCGTTCAGCGGCCTTCTATGATGCTGTGCTGGCACCGCTGGGTTATGGGCGAGTGTGGGAGGATGAGACGTTTGTGGGGTATGGGAATGAGCCGGGGCAGGATGTGTTTGCGCTGAAGCTGAGGCCTGGGAATACGAGCGTGCCTGGGGATGGCTTTCACGTGGCCTTTGCCGCGCCATCGCGTGAGGCGGTGGGTGCGTTTTATGAGGCCGCGCTGGCGCATGGAGGCACGGATAACGGCGGCCCGGGACTGCACGCGGAATATGGGCCGGGGTACTTTGCAGCGTTCGTGATTGATCCCGATGGTTACCGCATTGAGGCGGTGATCTGTGGAGAATCGTTGGGCTAGACGGGCACCAGTTTCTCCAGCTCCTCGGTCGCTTTTTCCCAGTCGCTGGTGAATTTGGGGATCTTGGTCTCGACGGCTTCGAGTTCGGCGCTGAGGACGCGGAACTGGGCGGCGTCGGCGTAGGTGGCTTCTTCCTGGAGGAGGTTGACGATCTCGTGCTTGCGCTTGTCGAGCGTGGCGAGCTCCTGCTCGATTTTGAAGATGCGCAGGTCGAGCTCCTTCTTGGCTTTGCTGTAGGCATTGCGGGCATCGGCTTCGAGACGGCGCTGCTGCTTGCTCTTGGCCTCTTTCGGTGCGGGAGCGCTATTGAACGTGGTGGGCTGGGCGTTGTGCAAGGTCGCGGTGAGGGCCTCGCGGGCGGAGCCAGCCTTGGACTTGTCGAGGTAGTACTGATAATCGCCCGCGTAGGGGGTGATGACACCGGCGCTGACGTGCAGGACGTGCTTGGCCATCTGACGGATGAAGTGTACATCATGGCTGATGAAGACGAGCGTGCCTTCGTATTGAGCGAGCGCGCCGATGAGGGCATCAATGCTGCCCATGTCGAGATGCGTGGTGGGCTCATCCATGAGGAGGAAGTTTGGTGGATCGAGCAGCAGGCGCACGAGCACGAGGCGGGACTTTTCACCCCCGCTGAGCACGCCGACGGGCTTGAAGACATCATCGCCGTGAAACAGGAAGGAGCCGAGGAGGGTGCGGCACATGTTTTCACCGGGACGGCTCGGCAGGTCCATCGCGGACTGGAGGACGGTGTGCTTCATATTGAGCACATCGCCACGATACTGGGCGAAGTAGCCGAGTTTGACATTGTGGCCGAGTTCGCACACGCCCGCCTGCGGGGTGAGTGCTCCGGCGAGCAGTTTGAGCAGGGTGGATTTGCCGGCACCGTTTGGCCCGACGAGCACGGTACACTGGCCGCGCTCGATTTCGAGATCGAGGCCGGTGTAAACAGGCTGCGTGCCGTAGGCGAAATCGACGTCCTTCACGCGGATAACGCGCTGGCCGCTGCGCGGTGGCTGCGGGAAGCGGAACTTGACCGTTTTGGCATCCGCCACGGGGGCATCGACCTTCTCGATGCGGTCGATCATCTTGGCCTTGTCCTGCGCACGGGAGGCGAAGTTGGCCTTGGCTTTGAAGCGGTCCACCCAGGCCTGCATCTTGGCGAGCTCGCGCTGCTGGTTATCGTAAGCACCCTGGAGTTGCTCCATGCGTGCCTCTTTTTCGCGGAGGTAGTCGTCGTAGTTGCCGGTGTAGCGGGTGATCTTGCTGTGGGCGACTTCGAGGATGCTGTCGCACAGGGCATTGAGGAATTCGCGGTCATGCGAAATCATGAGGATGGCACCTGGGTAGCTCTGGAGATAACTTTGGAACCAGATGAGGGATTCGAGGTCGAGATGGTTGGTCGGCTCATCCAGCAGCAGCAGATCCGGCTCCTGCACCAGCAGGCGGGCGAGGTGAGCACGCATGACCCAGCCGCCGCTGAGGGTGCGGGCATTGCGCTCGAAGTCGGATTCACGAAACGCGAGGCCGCTGAGGATGCGCTTGGCCTTGGGCTCGACCTCCCAGCGGCTGTGCTCTTCCACATGACCGGTAGCGAGTTCCAGTACGGTAACGTCTTCAATGGGGGCACTTTCCTGCGGCAGGAAGCCGAAGGTGATGCCGCGCTCCATCACGACCTGGCCATCGTCGGGGGTCGTGTCACGCAGCAGCAGGGAGAAGAGCGTCGATTTACCGGCACCATTCGGGCCGATCAGGCCGATTTTTTCGCCACGGTTGATGTGAAACGACACCTGGCTGAACAAAGTGCGGCCGGCGTAGGTTTTGCTGACATTGGAAACGGAGAGCATGAGGGAAAGGGGGCGCGCACTGTGGCGTTGATTTGCGCAGTGTCGAGGGCGCAGGCGGGGCTGACGGCCGTTGGCGGAAAAGCGATAAAGACGACTGCGGCGGACGTTTGGCTTCCCAGCATGCACACATCCCGGCTTTTCATCGCATTATTGGGCTCGCTTTCAGCGGGCATGGCGTTTTCAGCAGACTCAACCGCCCCGACACCGGGCTGGCATCAGTTTCGCGGGCCAAATCGTGATGGCATCTCGACGGAGACGGGTTTGCTCAAAACCTGGCCTGCGGAAGGGCCGAAGCTGCTGTGGGAGATCAAAGGCGCGGGTGGCGGCATGGGATCCGTGACGGTGGGCAAGGGGCGCGTGTTTGTGGTGGGCAATCGCAAGGAAGGCGTGTCGCTGACGGCATTCGATCTGGCGACGCAGAAGGAACTCTGGAGCACGGTGGTCAGCGACAAGCGTGACCAGCCGAATGGCGCTCCGACATTTGACGGCGAACGGCTGTATTCCGTGAGCAAGGACGGCATCCTGTCGTGCTGCGATGCGGAGAGCGGCGAGCTGCTGTGGCGCAAGAGTTACACGGCGGATCTGGGTGGCCTGATCATGAGTGGCTGGGGATTCAGTGAATCACCACTCGTCGATGGCGATCTCTTGATCGGCGTGCCGGGCGGCAATGACGGCATCGTGGCCGCGATGGACAAGAAAACCGGCGAAGTGAAGTGGAAGTCCGCGCTGCCAGCCGATGTGGGCACGCGTGGCAAAGATGGCGCGGGCTACACCGGCGTGGTGATTTCCAACGGCGGTGGTGTGAAGCAGTACATCACGCTCGTGGGCCGCGGACTTGTCAGCGTGCGGGCCAGCGATGGTAAAACTTTGTGGACCTACAATCCCGTGGCCAATGGCACCGCGAACATCCCCACGCCGCTGGTGTGGGATGATTATGTGTTCACCTCCTCCGGCTACGGCACAGGCGCGGCGCTGCTCCAACTCAAGAAGGACGGCGACGGTGTCACCGCCGAGGAGAAGTATTTCCTCAAGCCGGGCACGTTTCAGAATCACCACGGCGGCATGGTGCGCATCGGCGACTACATTTATGCGGGCAGTGGTCACAACAACGGCATTCCGGTTTGCCTCGAATGGAAGACCGGCAAAATCGTGTGGGAGCAGAGCGAGCGTCCCGGCCGCGAAAGCGCGGCGGTCGTCAGCGCGGAAGGCGAGCTGTACTTCCGCTGGCAAGACGGTACGATGGGCCTCATTGAAGCAACGCCGACTGGCTACAAACTGCAGGGCACCTTCAAACTGCCCGCCGTGAAAGGCCCGAGCTGGCCGCATCCGAGCATTCATGAGAAGAAGCTGATCATCCGCGCGCAGGACCAGATCTTTTGCTATGATCTGGCGGCGCGGTGAGGGCGTGGGAAGGCGGTCACGTGTTTCGGGGGAAATGCAGACTTGGCAAAACGAAGGCGTGGTTATTATTCCGCACTTATGATGAGGTTACTTTTCTCACTGCTTTTTGGCTTGCTGTTCGTCACCACCGCCGCGTTCGCCAATGGCGGCGGCTATACGAAAGGCGTCGTTTCGACTTCTGCGTTTCAGCCGCTCGGAGTCGAGCAAGTGGAGATGCTGTCTGAGTTGCTCGAAATCGATCTGCACATCGAGTACGCAGATATTCGCATCGAATATGTGCTGCATAATCCCGGTAAAAAAGTGACCGTCGAATGCGGGTTCCCGGCTGTGACCGAGGAAGGCAACATGTTTGCACCTCCGCCTAAGACCGCACCGAAACCGAAGCTGCTAGAAGGCTTTTCCTTGCTCGCTGATGGCAAAGCAATCACCGCAAAACTTCGCGAAGACCAGGCTGGAGTTCCGGGCCACAACGGCCGTCAGATTGAATCTTGGCACGTGGTGAAAATACCTTTTGCCGCAGGACAAACACGGCACATCCAGGTGCGCTATCGCAATCCTTACCATTGCACTTTCTATTCTGTCTCTGATGACTGGGGTCGATCAGCCCCCAGCCTGACCTATGCCTTTTCCGCTGCCGCATTGTGGGCCGGACCCATCAAACAGGGCACCGTGATCGTCAACGCCACCTCGGTTGATCCAGCCCACGTGCAGTTCAATACCCCAAGCGATTTATTGGAGAGAAAGGAACTTGGAAGTGGTCGTTTACAGATTTTGAACCCACCTTGGAAGATGATTTGGTGATCGAAACACGCCTAGATCAGAATGGCGTTCACGGAGGGTATGTCGCTGAAGGTGGCGATATGCGGGATGGCTTCCCCAAGAATGCCCGGTGGATGAAGTATGCAGGCTTCACCGCCACTGCATCCTCCCTCTTGAAAGAACCTGATGGCACGGAGCACAACGCGGAAAACGTAACGGACTGGGGCCGGGACACAGCCTGGGTCGAAGGCCAGGAAGGCGACGGTGTGGGTGAATCCATCACATTAACTTTGAAGAAACCGGCCAAGGTCAGCCGAGTGGGCATCGTGAACGGGTACGCTAAATCTCGCGAACTCTACACGGCCAACAACCGCACGATGAACTTCAAAGTCAGCGTCAATGATGGCCAGCCCTTCAATGTTGAGATTCCAGACGAATTTCTCCAGGAAGAGCATTTCTGGTTTGATCTGCCCAAGTCCTCCGCACTGGTCAAAACCATCAAGCTGGAAATTGACACCATCAATCCTGGCAGCACCTACCGGGACACAGCCATCTCCGACATCAAGTTGCTCGTGCCATTGGAAAACGCCCCCAAGATTCAGCCCTCGCGATGAAAGCCTCATGGATCGTCTGCTGCTTTGTCGGCCAGGCCCTGGCGCAGACGCTGCCGATCCATCTTGAGGAGTCGCATGCAGGCGTGTTCTACCATCTGGTGGAGACGCTGCCGCTGCGAGAAGAGCATACGCTGGTTTTGATTGATGCGCATTGTGATGCGAACGGCATGGCGAATTCGGATGAGATCCGTGCGGCAATCCGGCGCGGGCCGACGGTGAAGCAGCGGGCGGAGTTGCTGGCGGACTGGCGGCGAACGGGGAAAGTCCAATGCTACAACTGGATCGAGCCACTGATGCCTGCGCCCATCGCGGAGGTGATCTGGATTCCAGCGGCGCGACTGACGGAGGCGGAGCGTGTGGCGCTGGAAACGGATGCGCGTGAGTATTTGGATGCGCACGAGGAGGCGATGCCGCGCAAAGCGGGAGCGCTGGGGCCACGGTATCGAGTGCTGAGTCTCGAAGGCTTTGCGCGCGAGGCGCAAACCTGGCCGGAGTCGAAGCCGGTGGTGGCGAGCGTGGATCTCGATTACTTTGCCAAGACTGCTGACGCTGATCTGGCACCGCAGATGGAAGGCCTCATGGATCTGCTGCTGCGTATGCGTGCGCTGCGTGGACTGAGCTTTGCGATTTCATCTCCCTACTTGAAAAACGAAGCGCAGGCGGAGAGGCTGACGACGCTGGCGCTGGATGCGGCGTGGCGGATTCCGAATACGGAGGTGCATTTTGAACCGTTTGCAAAGACGGGACCTGATCGTTCGCTGATGGCCCGACTGCTGGAGCGGCAGGGCAAGAGGCTGCCGGCGTTTGATGTGACCCAGGCGGGGCCGGAGCTGCGCAGCGTGCTGATGCAAAACTGGCATCATCCGCAAGCCGAGGAACTGCTGACGAAGTGGGCCGGGGCAGCGTTTCAGCACCGGATTGAAGCGCCGGGAAAGCTGAGAGCAACGAATGGCACGTGGGAGCTGGAATTCAATCCCCAGGCCACCTTGGAGCTGGTGCCGCTACCGACAGGTTCGCGGGTGCGCTGGTGGGCCGTTCAAGCGGCGGACTCGAGCTACCGAATCAGCGATGCCAATCTGGGTTTCGCAGCCAATGCACCCCGCTGGATCTGGCGGAAACGACAGCTTTTGGCGGAAGGCCCCGCGCTGGGAAAGCTGACACTCGAACAGCTCACGCGCGGTGCCGATTGCGGAACGTTCGAGATTTATGCGGAGATCATCCGCGACGGTGAGAGCATGCGTACGCCAACAGAGATCGTCCGCCTCAGCAAGCCGGGGACCATGGGAGTGAGAGCGGAGTGGAGCCGTCAGTTCGGGCTGCCCTATGTGTTTGATTCACGTCTGCTCATGCGCGGGGCGCAAACGGGAGCGGAGGCCCGGTATGGAGCGGACTGTGCGAATTTCATCACGGCTGCGCTGCGGGCGGATGGGTGGCTGCTGCCGTGGGGTAGTCCGAATGATGTGAAGCCGTTTCTGACACGCTGCGAACCCACGGAGACTCCTCTGCTTCTGCATTTTGGCTCGCATCTGGCGGCCCTATGGGAGGACCGGCCTCCAATGGGGCAACTGGACGATACAGATCTGTGCGTGCATCAACTGGAGGGACTGCCGGAAATTCTCTCGTTTGCGAAGCTGCGTCAGAAACGGGCTGAGCCGGTGCTGATGACGATCCGGGAGCCGGAGGAGGTTTTACGTATCGCGATTTGCGGGGACTTGATGCTCGGACGCAGCATTGCGGGACTTGCGGATCCGCTCAAAGAGCTGACGCCGATATTACAGAGAGCAGATCTGGCGCTGGGAAATCTGGAATGCGTGATCGGGACGACCAAGCCGCGCGACCGCCTGCAACTGATCGCGCCACCGAAATGTGCAGACTTGCTGCGTCAAGCAGGGCTAGATGGCGTGAGCGTGGAGAACAACCACGCGATGGATTTGGGTGTGGAGGGCAAGGTGGCGACTCGAACGGCTTTGCAGGCTGAAGGCATCGCAGCCATCGGCTCGCAGGTGAAAATCTTTGAGGTGAAGGGAAAGCGCATCGCGGTGTTTGCCTTTGATGACTCGCGGGAAGATGCCGAAGTGCCGGAGCTGAATGTGAAGGCAGATTACATCATTGCCCTGCCACACTGGGGCAGAGAACACCGGACGACACCGACTGGACGGCAGCGCGAGATGGCAGTGAAGCTCTTGCAAGGCGGGGTACACCTCGTCGCGGGCAGCGGACCGCATGCCCTGCAGCCTTTGGAGCATCAGTATGGCGGCAGCGTGGCTTTTTCTCTGGGCAATGCGGTCTTTGACGGCCCCGGGCCGGATGCGGAATGGAATCGGGGGGCGGTGCTGGAGATTACGCTGGACGCCAAAACCTGCCGGGCCGTGAGAATGCGCATGATCGAGGTGAGAGCGGTGCCGGCAGAATGACAGGGCTCGGGACTTGAAGAACGCTGGCGATTGCGAGGACGGTTTCCAGAACCAGATTCCGGCTAAAGCCGGTACTACAATACGGCGCTGGGTCAGTCGGTGCATTTTGCACTTGAGAGAGTCACCCGGCCCAAGGCCGGGTGCATGCGCAAGGCTTGCCAGAATGAAAAGGTGACGAAACTCATACTTGGCGCGGAGCGTTCTTTGTGAAAGCTTGCCCGCCCTATGAAATTGAGTCTCGTCTGTTTGTTGGCCCTTGCCACCGTGTCTGCGGCGGCGGATTTGTCCCAACCCATCGAAGTGATGCGTGCGGTGCAGAAGGAGGGCCAGGGGAATGAGGCGGCGGCGAAGGCTTGGCAGGAGATCGTGAAGGCGGATGCGGCCACTTTGCCGGAGGTGCTGAAGGGGATGAACGGGGCGAATCCGCTGGCGGAAAACTGGCTGCGGGCGGCGGTGGGAGTGATCGCGGATGAGGCGCTGAAGGCGAAGAAGCTGCCGGTAGAGGCGCTGGTGACGTTTTTGAAGAACACGCAAAACAGCCCGGGAGCGCGGGTGGTGGCGTTTGATCTGATCCATCGGGCCGACGAGAAGCTGGCGGAGGAACTGACGCCGACGCTGCTGGAAGACCCGAGCGCAGACCTGCGGCGGCACCCAGTGGCGAAGCTGATTGATGCAGGAGATGCGGCGCTGGAGAAGAAAGACAGCGCAGCGGCGATTGTGGCCTATGGCAAAGGATTGGGCGCGGCGCGGGATGAGGACCAGATCAAGGTGCTGGCGAAGAAGCTGCGCGGCCTGAACCAGAAGGTGGACCTGCCGAAGCATTTTGGTTTCTTGATGAGCTGGAAGATGATCGCGCCGTTCAGCAACGCGGATCGCAGTGGGTTTGACACGGTGTATCCGCCGGAGAAGGAGCTGAAGTTTGATGCGAGCTACGAGGGGAAAACCAAGGAGGCCAAGTGGGTGGACTTCACGAGCACGGATGAGTACGGCAAGATCGACTTCAACAAGCCCTTCGGCATGGAGAAGAGCGTGGTGGGCTATGCGGCGACGGATTTTTTCAGCACGGAAGACCGCCCGGCGGAGATCCGCATCGGCTGCAAGGACGGCTGGAAGATCTGGCTGAACGGCGAGCTGCTGTTTGCGCGTGATGAGTACCATCGCGGTGCGAAGCTGGATCAGTACAAAATGCCGTGCCAGCTCAAGAAGGGGAAGAACACGATCCTGGTGAAGTGCTGCCAGAATGAGCAGACGGAGCAGTGGACGGTGGAGTGGGAGTTCCAACTGCGTGTGTGCGATGCGACGGGCACAGCGATCCTGGCGGCGAAGTAATTTTTAATCCGAAGATGACCATGAAGACGATTTCGATGTGTGTGTTGATGTGCCTGGCAACGGGCGTGGTGCGTGCTGACTGGCTGCAGTTCCGTGGCCCGAATGCTTCGGCGGTTTCCACGGATGCGAAGGCACCGGCGGACGAGCTAAAGATTGCTTGGGCGGCGGACCTGCCGGGGCGCGGGCTGTCAGCGCCGATCGTGGTGGGCGACCGCGTCTTTGTGACGTGCTCGAGCGGGCCGGGACAGGAGACGCTGCATGTGTTTTGCTTCAATGCGGCGGATGGCTCGAAGCGCTGGGAGCGTGCGATGCGTACGACGGGTCGCACGATGACGCACCCCAAGACCAGCGTGGCGGCGAATACGCCGTGCAGCGATGGAGACCGCGTGTTTGCGCTGTTTTCCTCGAACGACCTGTTTGCCTTTGATCTCGATGGCAATCTGCTGTGGCTGCGCGGGCTGACGTTTGATTACGCGAATGCGAGCAACAGCCTGGGGATGTCGCAGTCGCCGGTGGTGATGGACGGCACGCTGGTGGTGCAGAGCGAGAATGACAGCGAGTCGTTTGTGGCGGGCCTGGATGTGGCCACGGGCCGGAACAAGTGGAAGCTGGAGCGTCCGAAAGCAGCGAACTGGACGAGCGCGACGGTGTGGAAGAACACGGTGGCACTGCAGTCGAGCGCGGGCATCCTGGCGGTGGACCCTGCAACGGGCAAGACGGTGTGGGATTACAGCGATGGGGCGAGCACGATCCCATCGAGCGTGGGTTCGGGCGAGACACTGTATGCGGTGTCGCATGGCATCACGGCACTGGCACCGGAGAAGGGTTCGGTGACGCAGTTGTGGCGCAATGAGAAGCTGAATTCCGGCACGGCGAGCCCGCTGGTGCTGGGCGATTCCCTCTATGTGGTGAATGGCGCGGGCGTGCTGATCAAAGCGAGCGTCAAGAATGGTGACGAAGCGTGGAAGCTGCGGATGAAAGGCCCCTTCAGTGGCTCGCCTGTGGCGGCTGGTAAGCGCATCTACATCGTGAACGAGCGTGGCATTTTCCAGGCGATTGATCCCAATGTGCCTGGGGGTAAGGTGGTGCAGGAGATTGAGCTGAAGGAAACCGTGCTCACGACGCCCGCGATTTCCGGTGGTGCTCTCTATGTGCGCAGCGACGCGAAACTCTGGAAGCTGCAATAATGGCGACTACCGACGAACCTGCCCAGGAACCCGAAGAGCTGGACGCCTCCACCGCTAGCGAGGTGGAGCAGGAGACCTCGCGTGCGTTAGGCAAGGAAACGCGTCAGGTGCTGTTTGCCGTGCTGCTGGTGGCAGCATTCATGGCGCTGGCACACTTCACCCCGCTGAAAGCGTGGATCACAAATGTGCAAACGTGGAAAGCCCTGGTGCATGAGTTTGGCTGGGGTGCGCATGCGATCTTCATGGCTGCCTGTGCCGTGTCGGTGATGCTCGGCGTACCGCGGCTGCCACTGTGTGCCGCCGCCGGCCTAGTCTTTGGTTTTGGTGAAGGGCTGGTGCTGTCGCTGGTGGCATCGACCCTGGGGTCGTATGGAGCGTTTGTGCTGTCGCGTCATGGGTTCCGCCGTGCGGCGGAATCGCGTGCGGAGAAATGGCCGTGGCTGAAGAAACTTCTGAAGAAGCCCTCCGTCATGCGGGTGTTCTGGGTGCGGCAGCTCATGGTGCCCGGGCTGGTTTTGAACGTGCTGCTGGGCATGACACCGGTGAAGCACACCCGTTTCCTGCTTGGCACGATGCTGGGCTACCTGCCGCTGAACTTGGCATTCAGCCTGGTAGGAAGCGGATTGGGCAAAGGCAGCCTAGCGACGACATTGACACAACTCCTCGCTGCCATGGCGGTGATCAACATCGCCGCCTGGCTGGTGTATCGCGTGATGAAGAAGCAGAAGCAGAAGCAGAAGCAGAACGGTTGAAGCAGCGGCTCAATTCATCGCGTGCCAGGTCAGCGTGTGGTGCTCCACATCCTCCGCATCGGTTTGCATGGCTGCCCCTACGGCGGCTGCTAGGCCAATGAGCACGGCGGCAGGAAAGATGAGGATCAGCAGCGGCAGCAGGATAATGAAGGCCAGCGGGCCAAGCACCAGACCCAGCGCCAGCGTCTCCCAACTGAACTGCTTCAGTTTGAGGCCGACTGGAGGCATGCCATGCATGCCGCTTTTGACAAAGACATGCTCTTGGCGCAGCCAGACGAGCAGGGGACGCAGAGCCTGCCGGAACGGCCGCAGGAAGGTGGCCTGCATCCGGCGGAACTGCCAGACGCGATGGAGATTGCGGGTAACGAAACGCGCTTCGGCGTCGTGGGCACTGGCGGCTTGCTGAAACGAGGCCGCCTGTCCTCGTTGAGGTTCAGGGATCGTATTCATAGGTTGGATGGTTGTGAAGTACAACGAACCGCCCACCTGCCTTCTGACAAAACTCTCCAAATTTCAACTGGCCCGGCCATACAGGGAGCAGGCCCGGCACTCGGCGCATAGCTCACAACTGACGGTTTGAGGACTCTCCAGGCACTTGGGGCAATGGACGCACAGCATGCAGAATGGGCGCTGCGTGCTCGCTACGCCGGGAGTGCCTGCAGCTCTCTTGGCAGCACTGCCGGTTACAGAACATGCCCGCGAAGAGCATGCCTGTAGGGGTTCCAAAAGATCGGTTTTCATGAGTGCTGGGGTGTAGCGACCCATGCTTCGAGCGGAACCTAAAAACGCGCTATTGGCAGACCTGCCAATACGTGAACTTTTTTTTGCCCACGTTGCACTTCTGTCACTTCTGAGCACAATGGTCTGCATGCCAGTGAATGCAGGTCCGAACGGCCAACCAGCCTGTTTGAAATGGAGCGGCGGAGTACACACTCTCGCGGCTCCCTGTTTCATTGGCCGTCGATCAGACAACGACATTCCGATCAACAATGTGCAGGCTTCACGACGCCACGCAGTGCTGATGAATTTGAACGATGGCTGGTGGATCAATGACCTGGGCAGCCGCAACGGTGTCGTTGTCAATGGCCTGCGCCTCAACAGCGCACGTCGGCTGCGCGATGGCGATGAAATCCGCATCGCCAGTCAGCGCCTCACTTTTTACAACGCGGCGCAGTCCGCTCCGCACCACAGCTCCATCATGGGCAAGACCACGGAGCTGGCACCCCGAACCTTGAGTGATGCCCCCCTCGCCGCAGCTGCGTGTGAGCTGCTCATCGTCTCGGAAAAGGGAGAGGTTTTGGAAGGAGACAAAGCTGCGCACTGGTTTTTTGGCAAGACCCTGGAGCGTACCCCTGGTGCCCCACATTACTTTCTACCACCGCCTGTCCGCCAGTGGCTGCAGCAATTGGCCGACGAGAATGAGAAAATCTTTCCGCCGTTGGAAATGGAGCAGGAAGGCTACCGCATCGTACTCTCGCTCGCGCGTTGCAAGGATGACCGCTTCTATCTGCTGGGCCGCGTGGAATCATTCAAGATCTCCACCGAGCATCTCCAGAGCCTCGGCCTCACCGAGCGCGAGGCTGAGGTCATGTACTGGGTCTGCGAGGGCAAGAACAACCCTGAAATCGCCCAGATACTGGACGTCACACTGCACACGGTGAACCGGCACAACGAGCACATTTTCAAAAAGCTCGCGGTAGATAATCGGCACAAAGCCATCAAGACCGTGAAGGAACGTCTGGGGACGTGAGACGAATCACCTGATTCGTCTCACACCCGTAATTGCGAAGACTGTCTTACTTCACCACCGGAGTCAGGACCATGTTGCGGTAGTCCACGTTGGTGTGGTCTCCCTGTAGGTAGATCGGGCCGGGCTTGAATTCGTCACTGCTGATCGCACCGCCGGTGCAGCCGAGCACGGGGGCGTTGTCGATGATGGTCTTGCCATTGAGGATCACAGTAAGGTGGCGGTCCACCAAGGTGATGTCGAGCGTCTGCCATTCGCCAACGGGCTTCTCGGCAGCCACACTCGGGGTGATGCGGCTGTAGAGTGCCCCCATGTGGTGTGAATCGAGGGGCTTGCCAAAGCTTTCCATGACCTGCACTTCATAAATGCCGCGCAGGTAGATGCCGCTGTTGCTGCCTTCCTGAGTGCGCACCTCGGTCTTCAGATTGAAGTCTTCAAACTCGGCGTCCGTGCGCAGATTGCCGAAGTGCTTGCCTTTTTCCTTGGTAACGCGGTTTTGCAACACGCCATCCACGACGCTCCAGCCGTTGTCAGCCCCTTCATTGAGAAGACGCCAGCCGGTGAGGTCCTTGCCATTCAGGAGCTGGATGGGGTCGCCAAATTTCACCTTCGCGAGATCAGGAGTGGGCGGCACATCAGCGATGCGTTTGCCGGAGAAATCCTGCGCTTTGCCGACCTCTTTGCCTTCCGCATTTATTCGGGAGGTCGTGAGCTTCAAATTTTCGCCTTCGATCTTCGCTGTGATCGTTTCAACCGTCGCTATCTTGCCTTCCTTATTCTTCTGCTCACGGGTCACGAACAGGGTGTCGCCATCGACCTTGGTGCTGGTGGTCGGCGTCACACTGCCACCGCCCCAGAGCACGCTGGAGCTGAGAGCACCGTCTTTGGACTCCACGCCCAGCCAGCCTGCGCCACCACCTGGAATCGTCAGCGCCCAGCGGCCGATGAAAGGATTGTCAGCAGCATTCAAAAGAGAGCCGAGACTGAACACGGCGGCGATGGAGAGAGAGCGAAACGAGAGCAGCATAGGTGAGCGGATTGTAGGATTGGGTTGGGCGTGAATTAACGGGATGATTTGCGCTGATCCTTCACACAGTCGGGATCGGCAGGTGTGGGAGTGCCGGTTTGATCGACGGGATGATTGAACAAATACTGCCAGACGGCTTCGTGGATGAATTTGCCATCCTTGTCTTTCACCGCCGCGCCTCCAGGCGTCACCGAGCTGTGCGCACGTTTGTCGTCGCCTTTCACATCGGCATTGGTGATAAGCCGGCGGGTATTTTGAAAGGGCGGAGCGCTGATGTCCACATCCACAATGGGTCCGAACTGGTTCAACCCCATCATCTCCCAGGAGCGGCAGTAGTGATCGGCCGACCAGCCACCATCGAGGACGTGGCTGAAACCAAAGATGCGGTTGGCAGGAGTCGCGGAGGGGAGTGACTGCCAGGTTTCGTAGTTGTCACGCGGGCCGCAGAAGCAGACCACGCGATCCACCTTCTGATGTTTCGCGAAGCGGGCCGAAGTGGTGGCGCCATGGGATGCGCCGGAAAGGATCACCTTGTCCCAGCGCAGACCTTTGCCGTCTGCGCTGATGAACTGGTCCCATTTGCCTTCAGGGTGTTCTTTGGCGAGCCATTTCACAAATTGAAACGAGCGCTCCATGATGCCATCGGGCTGCGGAATGCTCACAAGGTCACTGTGATTCTCGCCAGTCGAGGCTTCGAGACGAATGTCGCCCAGGGTCTTGCCGTCATTCAGCCGCGCCGGAGGGATGATGCCGAACCACTTGTTGGCGTAATGCACCTGGATGGCATGCATTCCGTAGCTGTTCAGGCGCTCGAACATCGGTGCGCTGTGGCCCATCAGCCAGATCACGAGCTTGCCCTGGGACTTCACGCTGGTATCGACACTGGCGTTCTCCAGGTCCTGTGGTTTGCCTTTTTTGTCTGTGAATACGAAGTCGATTTCGGGATGCTCCTTGGCGCGTGGGTCGATTTCGCTAGCGCGTTTGGAAATGGTGGGTGCGGCGTTGAGGCTGACGGACAAGGCCAGCAGGCAGGTGATGAGGGTCTTCTTCATGGTTGGTTCTAATGGAAAGCTAATGAGCATCAGGAACGTCAATACACCGGAGCCAGAAGGGCCAGGAATGGCCCTGTTACGATTCAAAGCGAAGTCCGGCGGAGTACGATCCCACGCTGCGGATCGTTGCACCATCTGCCCGCGTTTGATTGAGCGCCTGCTGCACGCGGGGATCGGCGGTGGAGCCTTCGATCTCGATGTAGAAGCGGTACTTGTTCGGCTGGCCGCGGATGGGGCGGGATTCGAGGCGCTTCATGTTGATGCTGTTTTCGCTCAGCGGCGTGAGGAAACGGCACAGGCTGCCAGGACGGTCCGGCAGCTCGACGATGAGTGCGGTGCGATTGTGCTCAAGCGACGGCGTGTTCGCCGCGTGCCCGACAAGATAGAACTGCGTGATGTTTGGCACTTCGCCCGCAATGGGGAAGTGCAGCACCTGCAAGCCATGCAACTCCGCGTTTTGACGCGGGCCAATGGCGGCGGCTCCCGGTGTGGCGACGGCTTTTTCTGCTGCCTTCGCCGTGCTCGGCTCCACCACGCGCTTCACGTCTGGGTAATGAGCCTTGAGCCAGTCATCGCCGTGATAAAAGGGCATGGCATGCGAGTGAATCGAGGTGATGGGCTCTCCTGAACGGCCAAGCAACGCGAGTTTCACATCCAGCGTGAGTTCCTCAAGAATGGATAAGGTGCAGCGGGTGTCCACCAAGCGGTCCACGGTGTCGATGATGAAACCGCCGGATGAATTTTCGATGGGCACGATGCCGAGTGCGTCTGGATTTGTGGCAAGGAATTCAAACACATCGCCCACGTTGTCGCGCAGGCTGACCGCCACGCCGGGGAAACGCATCTGCGTGATCAGATGCGAAAAACTGCCCTCGGGACCGAGGCAGGCGATGGTTGGCGGCGGATTCATGCGGGCGGTGCATGCTGCTGCGGTGGATGCACATGGTCAAGCTGAGTCATCGCTCTCAAAGCAACGCGATGAACGCATCCGGCGTGATAACCTGCGGCTTGAAGCCACTTCCTTCCATTGCCTGAAAGTGGCGGTCGGCAGTCACGATGTATTCGGCCTCGGCTACCACTGCGCAGTCGGCGAATTTGTTGTCGTCGAGATCACCGGGAATCAGACGGAAACGATAGGATGGCGAAACGCGCACAACATTGTCAGAAATATCGAGCAGCTTTTCCAAGATGCTCCAGCGGGTGGCCCCAGCACGATCCATGATGACCTCCTCGTATTCCAGCATGATCTCCGTGCTCACGACCAGTGAAAACCGGCGGTTCAGCCAGGCTTGCAGGATGGCATGATAAGGGTGACCTGCGGCGCGTGCTTGCAGCATCACATTGGTGTCGAGAACCACGCGCATATTCAGGCATAGGGATGCCTAGCCCGATGAACCTGCACTGCCTGTTCGATCAACGCTGGATCATGCTTTCCAAGTAAGCGGTCGGCTTCAGCTTCCTCACTCATTTGGGCAAACAACCAGCGGCGTTCGAACTCGACGAGCAGATCGTTCACGGCGGCGATGGCGCCATCGCTGAAAGCATCCAATTTTTGGTGCAAAAGCGGGCGCAGCTCTTGCGGATTCAGGTTGGCAGTTGGCGCGCTCATGACCAGAAGATGCGTTACTAGGCTCCTTTTCGCAAGCACCACGCTCTGGATTTCAGCGCCACCTCGCGTTGATTGCAGCATGCGACGCCGCTGGAAAACCATTCTCATCACCCTGGTCGCACTGGCGGCAGGCGGCTGGTGGGGATTGCCGTGGCTGGTGCCTTTGCCCGAAGCGCTGCTGAAGCCGCCGCCATCCTCGACGATCTATCTCGCCCGCGGGGGTACGCCGCTGCGGCATCTGTTGAATGAAGACGGCACTCGCTCCTCACCGCCGGTATTTTATGCGGAGATTCCGACTGCTCTTGTGCATGCGCTGCTGGCTGCGGAGGACAAACGCTTCTTTTCACATGGCGGGATCGACCTGCTGGCGGTGCTACGTGCCGGATGGGACAATGCACGCAGCGGACATATCGTTTCTGGAGCTTCGACGATCCACCAGCAGCTTATCAAGAACACCACGCCACAAGCAGGCAGGCGTACGCTGGGAATCAAGGTGGCTGAAGCGCTGCGCGCACGTCGTCTCGCGATGTCCTGGAGCCGTGAGGATGTGCTCGCGGCTTATGCGAACCACATTTCTTTTGGCAATCTCATGACGGGTGCCGCGACGGCTGCGTCCGGCTATTTTCACAAACCGTTGGGCGATCTTACGCCTGCGGAATGCGCGCTGCTGGCCGCACTGCCGCAGTCTCCGGCGCGGCTGAACCCGTTTCGTAATCTGGAGGCCGTGCTGCCACGCCAGCGCCGCATCCTGGACAAGATGCATGAACTCCACTGGCTGAATGACGAACAGCATCGTGTGGCGCTTAGCCAGAAGATCGTGCTGCAACGCTTCAGCGGCGGGTTTGAAGCCCTGCATGCGGTGGAGATGCTGCGTGGAGCAGGACATGGCAACACGATCCGCACGACGCTGAATGCCACACTGCAGCAGCAGGTGGAGACGATCATCGCGCAGAGACTGGAGATGCTGAAAGGCAGCCATGTGACGCATGCTGCGGTGGTGGTGATTGAGAATGCGACGGGTGCCGTGCTGGCGCTGGCGGGATCGCGGGATTTCTTTGCGCAGGATGGAGGGCAGCTCAATGGGGCGTGGGCGGCGCATTCGCCGGGATCGGCGATGAAGCCGTTTACGTATTTGCTGGCGTTTGAGCGTGGTGCGACGGCAGCGAGCATTGTCGCGGATCTGCCAGTGGAGTTTGCCACTTCGTCGGGCACGTATCGGCCTGAGAATTTCTCTCTGCGCAGCTATGGCCCGATGACGTATCGCTACGCGCTTGGCAACTCGCTCAACATCTCTGCGGTGCGTGTGCTGGATTCCATTGGCGGAGCCGAAGCGTTGCTGCCGAAGCTGCGTGAGCTCGGGATGAGCACACTCAACGAGGATGCAGCGCATTACGGCCTGGGGCTGACGATTGGCAACGCGTCCGTGCGCCTCATTGAACTCGCGAATGCTTATGCGTGCCTCGGGCGGCTGGGGCGGTTCAAGGCGTGGACGCTGCTGCAGGATGATCGCGTCGCGGAAGAGCGAAGGCTATTGGGTGAAAATGAGAGCTGGCTCATTGCTGATATTCTCAGTGACAATCAGGCGCGTGAGATGTCCTTTGGGAGCTGGTCCGTGCTGCGGCTGCCGTTTAAGTGTGCCGTCAAAACCGGCACGAGTTCCACCTTTCGAGACAACTGGACGCTGGGGTACACGAGCGAGTTTACGGTGGGAGTTTGGGTGGGCAATTTTGACAACACGCCGATGCAGGATGTGAGCGGCGTCACCGGCGCAGGGCCAATCTTTCGCGATGTGATGCTGCACCTGCATGAGAAACATCCTGCGACGTGGTTTGCCATGCCCAAGGGGATCGTGCGTGCGCGGATTGACCCGCGCACGGGGAAACGACTGACGCCGCAGACGCCGGCGGCACGGGTGAGCCGGGAGGAATTTTTCGTTGCTGGCAAGCTTCCGCCTGTCGCGCAGGCGAGTGATTACGATGCGCGTGGGCGTGCCATTCTGCCGCGTGAATACGCTGCGTGGATTGGGAGCAGCGCTAACTGGCTGGGTGATCTGGTGACGACTGCTGAGAGTGAGGACAGGCCGGCGCTGCGGATCACGAATCCGATTCCTGGCACGGTGGTGATTCTTGATCCTGACATTCGAAACCGTGGGAGTCGTTTGCTGTTGCAGGTCACAGGATCAAACCAACCGCGTTGGAGTTGCAAGACTCTCGAACTGCGCGATCAGGGCGCTCACACCTTCGCCATCCTCAAGCCTGGGAGGCATGAGATTGAGGTGAGGGATGAAGCGAGCGGGTTGAGTGCGCGGACGTTTGTGATTGTGCAGGAGGAGTAGGTTATCTTTGCTGTTCGCAAACAAATCACAAAAGTGAGCCAAGGGCGGAAGTGCTGGCATACCTACGGCATGCGCCCTTGAGATAGGAGTGGGAGGCGCGTGGTCCAGGGGTGGCGCTCGTGCCTCGCTTACCCCTGGCTACCGGCTGTGATCCCTCTGGGATCGTGTCAGAACAATGGGGAAATTGCACGCATGGCGAAGGTCGATTATTCGGCCAGGCCCGATCTCAGGAAACACCTCCAGCAATCGGACCGAAGAGAGCACTTCCTCAAAGAAATGATCTGCTGTGCTTTCCTCCCAAAGCTCCTGCTGTTCATAGAGACGCTGGGCGTCGGCCTCGGCACCGAGTGTCCAGACGGCGGTCATGCACGGGATGCCGCGATGCGTTTCTTGAGCTCCTGAATGCCCGCAGCCACTTGTTCCGTGCTGCGCACGGCAGCAGGATTTGCCTCATATTCCTGCAACCGTTCATCAAGCAACGACGCTGTCTCGGCTGTGATCTCCTTGTCACGAGAAACATCCTGCCAAAGCTCCGAAACGAGCCGCAGCTTTTGATCCACAGTGAGCGCACTCAAGGCGGGCATGGTTTCCAGAATCATGGGGAAACATGCCCTCAGCATGGCCGGTGGCAACGGCTTCTTTTGGATGAGATCAATCACTCACACCACCACCAGCACGATCGCGCTCATCATCAGCAGGGCACCGGCGAGACGCCAGCGCATGACTTTGGGGCCGAGATGCTGCTCGCTGTTGGCAAACCAGTGGCCGATCATCCACACGAGCGCTACGCTTAGCAGACCGCGTGAGGCATAGACGATGTTGGCCGAGGTGGCCTTGCCAAAGACGGCGAGAGTGCTGACGAAGATCATGCTCTGGGTGCCGAGCAGGACCGAACCGCCAACGAGCCACGGCCAGGCCTGAACCCGGATGGCGGTCAGGGGTGCGGAAAAGCGGAAGATGAGGCCGAAGGAAAGCAGCGCATTGATCCAGAAAATGCAGGGCAACAAGCGGCCAGCGCCCCAATAGGGCCCCCACTTCTGCACCAGCACATCAAAGATGGCGAATGCCACCGCACCGATGCCCCCCGCAACGAAGGTGATCAGCAAATGACGCGGCGGCTGGCCAGCATCCTTGCGGTTCAGGAAGGTGATGCCCAACACGCTCAGAAAAGCGGCGATCCACAGCTTTACCCCCACGGCTTCACCAATCAGCAACGGAGTGAAAAAAGCGACGAGGATGACCTTCAACCCAAAGACGGGCACCGCGACGGACACATCCCCTTTCTCCAGCGCCAAAAATTGCGCGATCTGGCCGACGAACAGGCACATGGCGATCACGCCGGGCTGCCACAGCATGTCTCTTTCCACGGGTGGGCCGCCGAGCAGCCAGAGAAAGGAAAACAACCCCGCGACAATCAAATTTGCGACAAACGTGGTGCGCCACAGGCCGACGCCGAGGTCGCTGGAGCGTTTCAGCACGAGCGCACCAAAAGCGTACAAGACGGCGGCAATGAGCGGAAAAAGCGTGGTGGCGAAGGCTGGGGTCACTCATGCCATTAACACGCGTGCGCGGGGTAGCAAGCACGAGGAATTTCATCCCTTCAGCCGTCACTTGCCACGGGCGATGTGCTCGCTAAGCAAAGAATCCCTCCCAACCTATTTTCCATGAGCGCCTCTTTCCCCGAACAATCCGTCGCCGTCCTCTTCAGTGGTGGCGACGCGCCCGGCATGAATGCTTTCCTGCGTGCCATCGTGCGCCTGGGCCTGAACCGCGAAAAAATCGCCGTGCTAGGCATTCGCGACGGCTACCGCGGCCTGGTACGCACCGCACGTGCCGTCAATGACGATGCGGAAGCCCTAGTGCGCCTGAAACAAGACATCGCCACCCACGCCGGCCGCGCAGGGCTGATCTCCGAGCAGTTGCACATCATCCAGATGGACCACGCCAGCGTGAGCGGCATCATGGGTAAAGGCGGCACCATCCTCGGCTCCGCCCGCTGCCTGGAATTCCACGACAAAAAGGTGCGCGACAGCGTCATCAAACTCCTCAAAGACCTCAACGTGCGCGCCTTGGTCGTCGTCGGCGGAGATGGCTCGCTCACCGGTGCCCGGCTGCTCGCGGAAGAAAGCGATCTGCGCATCATCGGTATTCCCGCCACCATTGATAACGACCTGCAATTCACCGACATGGCGCTAGGAGTCGATACAGCAGTCAATACGCTCGTCTGGGCAGTGGATCACTTCATCGACACCGCACGCAGCCACCGCCGCGTGATGGTGCTGGAAACAATGGGCCGTGCGAGCGGCGACCTAGCCCGTATGGCCGGCCTAGCCTCAGGCGCGGAGATGATCGTCACCCCGGAATCGGGCGCGCTGAACGAGGAGGCCATGAAAAAACTCGCGGCCAAGATCGAAGGCGCGATGACACGCGGACGCGGCCACGCCATCGTGCTGGTGGCGGAAGGCGTGGAGTTTGATCCACCCCAGAAGCGTAACCGCGCCTATGTGCTGATGGATGCCTTCCAGCAGTACTTCCAGCGTGCCGGCGCCCCCTTCCCCGATCTCGAAGTGCGTCCTTCCGTGCTCGGCCATTTGCAACGCGGCGGCCACACCACGCCACAGGACTGCCTTCTCGCCGCACGCTTTGCGGATTGTGCCTGGAACAGCATTCAGCAGGCCGACGGGGGCAGTGGCATCACCGCGCTGCGCAAAAACGTCATCGAAATTGTTCCTTACGGCGAACCTGACATGCCGGAACGTGCGGCCTTCTCCCGCGAGATGGAGCGGCTGCATGATGATTTGAGTTCGTGGTAGGAGAGGATGAGAGTCGTTGAGAGTTGGTCAGGGTGTGTCTTTTGGCACCTCTGACTACCTTGGGTGGCTTTTCAATTTTTCACCCAGCGGTCCATCCATTTCACCGTCTTCTCCCACATCTCGGGCAGGTACACATGCCCGACGCCGGGATAGATCGTGTTTTCGAAATGCGACGGTGCATCTTTGCCATGCAGGGCATACACCTCGCTCACGATGTCGCCGATATGCCGCACGCCGTCGGTGGGTGAGCCGCTGTCTTGATCGCCGGTCATGAAGAGCATGGGACGTGGTGCGCCGAGCGCGATCACGGCTTCGGTGTCGAAGTACTTGAGCATGCCCGGCACGAAGTAGTAAATGCCGTGTGCCTTGAGCATGCCTGCGCGGATGAGTTCTTCGTAGCGTGTCATGCAGCCGACACACACCGCCGCACGCGGGCGGTCATCCAAGGCCATGATCCACCAACTGCGAGTGGCACCCATGCTGATGCCCGTGACGCCGATACGCTGCGCATCCACCTCGGGCCGCGCGCAGAGATAATCCAGCGCTGTGAGGTCATCGCGAATCATCATGCCCCACAGCGTGCGGCCCGCCCAGAGATTGAATTTGGCGGCGGTCATCTCACCGTTGCTGCCTTTCTGCTGCGGGCCATCAGGGCCCTGGCCGTTGCGTTCACCAAAGCAGGGTGCGTCGATACCGAAGACGACATATCCGGCTGCCGCCAGCGCCGGGCCAGCGGCGACGGGTGTCGCATTCGTCTGCATGAGTTCCTGTTTGCCGCTGTCGTACTGCCCGCCATGCCAGTGGCAGTAGAGAATGGCGGGGGCCTTATTTTGTGCCGTCGCCTGCTTCGGCACAAAGACGTAGCCTTTCACAGTCTCGCCCGCACCATTGTCAAACTGGAGGGTCTCCAGCGTGTAGCTGCCTTTGTCTTCGCGAGTGATCACTTGCAACGCGGGCGCAGGTGGGCGCGGTGGCATATCGCCGAGGAGCTCATTGAGCTTCGCGCGAATCGCGGCCCGTTGCTGTTGCCATGCCTCCAGAGTAGCAGGCACCTGCAACGGCGGTGCGATCTTCGCCTTCGCCAGCCAGGCATCAGCGACGGCATTGGGTTCAGCGGCTTGCATGTGCGTGAGTAAGAGAGTGAGGCAGACAGCGGTCGTGCGCATCCGCCGGTTCTATCAGGTTGGGAAATTTCACGCAACATGGATGACGTGGTTTCGTTCACAACGCTCCATGAAACACACTTCTCTGCTCACCCTGACGCTCGCTCTGGCCGCCTTCGCTGCACGTGCCGAGGACAAGCCGCTGCTCGCCATACCCGGCAAGGTCATCTATGAAAACAATCTCAGCGACGGTGCCGCTGCGCCGTGGAAGGCGGCCAAGGGCAAGTGGGAGCCAGTGGACGGCGTGCTGCGCGGCTCCGAACTTGAGGCTGACAAGCATGGCGCAGTGAACCGCCTGCCCAACAAACTGAAGGACTTCATCATTGAGTATGAGTTCAAGTTCTCCGGTGCCAAGAGCACGAGCCTTTCCATTAACGCCATCAAGGACCACATGGCGCGCATCATGATCACACCGAAGTCGGTGACCATTCAGCGCGATGACAATGACCATGAAGGCCCAGACAAGGCCGTTGTTTTCGCCCGCTTTCCCACGGTGCTCGCCGATGGCTGGCACAAGGTCCGCCTTGAAATGGTGGGCGATAAAATGCTTGGCAAAGTAGATGACCTTGTCGCCTGGGGTGCCAATGACCTCTTCCTGACTGAGAAGGCCAGCCCCGGCTTCACGGTCAGCGGCCAGTCGGTCGATTTCCGCAACTTCGCGATGCACGAAGCGACCCTCAATCCCGCCTGGGAAGAAGTGATGGCCACGCTACCGAAGCCTGGAGAAAAAGTCGCCACTCCTGCGAAAGCCGCAGCGAAGAAGAAGGCGGAGTAACGGCGCTGAATTGACTTTGCCATGTGCCCTCGTTAAAAAGGCGCATGGCATTTCCCATTCGTTCCCCTCGTGATCTGGTCGGCGGCATCGCCGTCTTTGGCCGCATCCTCGATAAAATCCGTCTCAACGCCAAGGAAGGCAAACTGCCCGACGGCTACCATCTGGGCTACCTGGCAGGCAGCCGCACCTTCGACGAGCGTGTGTGCAAGTTTCTTGGTGTGGACTTCAGTGAACTCTCGGAGCGCACACTCGCAGGAGGAACTGACGAAGAAATCCTGGAATGGTGCTGCCTGAATGGCACCCGGCCCACGGCGGAACAGATCGAAATCTGGAACGGCTTCATGCACAAACGTGGCTGGCGCGATGCGGCATCTGCCGGACTCGTGCAGCAGCGCGCAGAAGCCGGCCTCGGTCATCGCGAAGACCTCGTGACGTTCTTTGACATGATGGATGTCGAAGAAGGCCGTGCGCCGTGATCAGAGCCCGCGCGGAGCCATCGAGTAAAGACCCATGGTGACATCGTAGGCGTCCAGCATCGCCATGCGCTTGAGTTCATGCCCTGCACCCCAGGAGTCGGTGAAGATCACCTGGTTCTTGGCCAGATTGTAGCCAATGACCATGCGCATGTGGCCGCCTCTGGTCTGCCCGGCATTTGGCAGTGGGGGATCTTCGGGCTTTTGACCGAGCATCAAGCCCCACAGCAGTGGCACGCCTTTGTCTGTGTATTCCTTGACGATGGATAGGAACTCCTTCTCTGACACACGCCGCTTACCGTTGTTGGCGTAGTAAAGCTCAGGATTCACCAGGGGTTTGAAGGTGACTTTGAAGGCACCATCGATCTTGGCGAGGCTCTTCTGCATGGTGCCAATGTTGGCACCACTTTCCGAATCAACGCTGACGAGCTTCGCCATTTCATGCTGGTCACAGGGAATGCGCATGTATTCAAAGAGCCGCTGACAGCTCGCGGCCACGCAGTAGCCTTTCTGCCCCTGATCCACCATAGGTACGCCGGAAATATAGACATCTCCTTCGGGCGTCTTTTTCACACGCTGCACGAGTTCCATGCGCTGCACGCCGGTGGCCAACTTGCCCATGCTCCAGTCGGCCTGATTAGGTGCGGCAAGTTTCAACCGCAGGAACTCCGGCTTCGTCACCTTGCCGGGGGTGTTATACTCATTGTATTCGAGCAGGGCGATGCCACTGGGAGAAGCCCAGTTCCAACCTGTGACGGCGGCGCAAATTTTATTCTGTAAAAGTGGCGATCAGGTTTGGGATGGTTCAGCGGAGTTCATGTTGAGGTAAATTTTGCCGGTGCTCCACTCATCGCTTTGCTCGCAGAGCAGGGCGGAGACGAGGCGCAGGAGGG